>NZ_CP049905.1:623333-935000 GCF_011305535.1 Diaphorobacter sp. HDW4B | reverse complement strand
CCGAAAACTATTTAGGTAGTGCCTCAAGTATTACCTGCGGGGGTAGAGCACTGTTTTGGCTAGGGGGTCATGGCGACTTACCAAACCAAGGCAAACTCCGAATACTGCAGAGTACAGCTTGGGAGACAGAGCACCGGGTGCTAACGTCCGGACTCAAGAGGGAAACAACCCAGACCGCCAGCTAAGGTCCCTAAAATTGGCTAAGTGGGAAACGAAGTGGGAAGGCTAAAACAGTCAGGATGTTGGCTTAGAAGCAGCCATCATTTAAAGAAAGCGTAATAGCTCACTGATCGAGTCGTCCTGCGCGGAAGATGTAACGGGGCTAAGCCAGTTACCGAAGCTGCGGATGTGCAATTTATTGCACGTGGTAGGAGAGCGTTCTGTAAGCCTGTGAAGGTGTCTGGTAACGGATGCTGGAGGTATCAGAAGTGCGAATGCTGACATGAGTAGCGTTAAAGCGGGTGAAAAGCCCGCTCGCCGTAAGCGCAAGGTTTCCTACGCAACGTTCATCGGCGTAGGGTGAGTCGGCCCCTAAGGCGAGGCAGAGATGCGTAGCTGATGGGAAACAGGTCAATATTCCTGTACCGATCAATAGTGCGATGTGGGGACGGAGAAGGTTAGCTCAGCCAACTGTTGGATATGTTGGTTCAAGCCTGTAGTCGTGCCTGGTAGGCAAATCCGCCGGGCTTAGATGAGGGGTGATAACGAGTGTGCTTGCACACGAAGTGAGTGATACCCTGCTTCCAGGAAAAGCCACTAAGCTTCAGCTATTGACGACCGTACCGCAAACCGACACTGGTGCGCGAGATGAGTATTCTAAGGCGCTTGAGAGAACTCAGGAGAAGGAACTCGGCAAATTGATACCGTAACTTCGGGAGAAGGTATGCCCCTAGTAGGTGAAGTTGAACAAACGGAGCTGAATGGGGTTGCAAAAAATCGGTGGCTGCGACTGTTTATTAAAAACACAGCACTCTGCAAACACGAAAGTGGACGTATAGGGTGTGACGCCTGCCCGGTGCTGGAAGATTAAATGATGGGGTGCAAGCTCTTGATTGAAGTCCCAGTAAACGGCGGCCGTAACTATAACGGTCCTAAGGTAGCGAAATTCCTTGTCGGGTAAGTTCCGACCTGCACGAATGGCGTAACGATGGCCACACTGTCTCCTCCTGAGACTCAGCGAAGTTGAAATGTTTGTGATGATGCAATCTCCCCGCGGAAAGACGGAAAGACCCCATGAACCTTTACTGTAGCTTTGTATTGGACTTTGAACAGATCTGTGTAGGATAGGTGGGAGGCTTTGAAGTGTGGTCGCTAGATCACATGGAGCCAACGTTGAAATACCACCCTGGTGTGTTTGAGGTTCTAACCTAGGTCCATTATCTGGACTGGGGACAGTGCATGGTAGGCAGTTTGACTGGGGCGGTCTCCTCCCAAAGTGTAACGGAGGAGTTCGAAGGTACGCTAGTTACGGTCGGACATCGTGACGATAGTGCAATGGCATAAGCGTGCTTAACTGCGAGACTGACAAGTCGAGCAGATGCGAAAGCAGGACATAGTGATCCGGTGGTTCTGTATGGAAGGGCCATCGCTCAACGGATAAAAGGTACTCTGGGGATAACAGGCTGATACCGCCCAAGAGTTCATATCGACGGCGGTGTTTGGCACCTCGATGTCGGCTCATCTCATCCTGGGGCTGTAGTCGGTCCCAAGGGTATGGCTGTTCGCCATTTAAAGAGGTACGTGAGCTGGGTTTAAAACGTCGTGAGACAGTTTGGTCCCTATCTTCCGTGGGCGCTGCAGATTTGAGGAAGCCTGCTCCTAGTACGAGAGGACCGGAGTGGACACACCTCTGGTGTACCTGTTGTCACGCCAGTGGCATCGCAGGGTAGCTATGTGTGGAAGAGATAACCGCTGAAAGCATCTAAGCGGGAAACTCGTTTCAAGATGAGATCTGCCGGGGCCTCGAGCCCCCTGAAGGGTCGTTGTAGACCACGACGTTGATA
Organism: Diaphorobacter sp. HDW4B; assembly: GCF_011305535.1. Classification (GTDB taxonomy): domain Bacteria; phylum Pseudomonadota; class Gammaproteobacteria; order Burkholderiales; family Burkholderiaceae_C; genus Diaphorobacter_A. The sequence continues at coordinate 932,997 of NZ_CP049905.1, read as the reverse complement.
GGCTGGGTGTGGAAGAGCAGTAATGCTTTAAGCTAACCAGTACTAATTGCCCGTGCGGCTTGACCCTATAACTTTGATACAATCAAAGACTTGTAGTTATGCCAAGTACGCAATCAAATTAAGTTCAGCACAATCTGAATAAAACCTCAGCTGATTGAGATTCTATGAATTCGTTGTGAAGCCACAAGGCTCCACGACACCAAGTTATGCCTGATGACCATAGCAAGTTGGTACCACTCCTTCCCATCCCGAACAGGACAGTGAAACGACTTCGCGCCGATGATAGTGCGGGTTCCCGTGTGAAAGTAGGTCATCGTCAGGCTCTTACAGCCCAAGCCGCCCTCCAACTCGAAAGAGTGGAGGGCGTTTTGCTTTGGAGAAACTTGTTCAATAACAGGTTTCAAGAAGATTGATCGACCACTTTTTGAACCGTCAGTTGGACGGATCGGCTCGATAATCCATTTCCAGTCGTTTTTCGCTGATATCCATGCAACTCCAGGACATTCTCTATTCACAAGGATTTGGTACACGCCGCGTCTGCGCTGGGTTGGTCCAGCAGGGGCATGTGGCGCTGTATGAAGCAGAAAGCGTGGAGCCCGTGGTGCACACGGATGCGAGTGAGGATGTCGAGGAAGACGGCCTGCGCATGCGCGTGCAGGGTGTGGACTGGCCATATCAGGAGAAGGCATATATTCTGCTGAACAAGCCTGCCGGGACCGAGTGCTCGCAGAAACCCTCTGCCTACCCCAGCATCTACACGCTGCTGCCAAGCCCCTTGCGCCAGCGCCCCAGCAAGAGCAATGTGCAGGGCATACAGGCGGTGGGACGGCTCGATCAGGATACGACCGGCATGCTGGTCTTGACGGATGACGGCCCGTTCATTCACCGTCTGAATTCACCCAAGCGCCACGTGCCCAAGGTGTACGACGTGACAGCCAAGCACGAAGTCACAGACGATCAGATCAAGCGCCTTCTCGCCGGTGTTCTGCTGAACGACGAGAACGAGAATGTGCGCGCAGCTGCATGTGAGCAGACGGGGTTGCACACCTTCAAATTGACCCTGACCGAGGGCAAGTATCACCAGGTCAAGCGGATGGTGGCGGCGGTGGGCAACCGTGTGGAAGGACTGCACCGCTCACGCATCGGCACGCTTGGTTTGCCGGGTGATCTGGAGCCGGGAAAGTGGCGTTGGTTGACCATCGGTGAGCTTAGTCAGTTGACCGCAACATCCTGATTGCAGATCACGGTCATCCGCCGATAAACGCTTCAAGCCCGCTTACACTGCGAGCCTTGTCGACAGTGGTATTGGGGCCGTCACACCATGTGAGAGGCCCATGCTGTCGGATCGGATAAAGGGATTTTTTGTGAAGTATCAGGTTTGGCACAAGGCAGGGTTGGCTCTGCTGGCGGCGTTCACGATGATGGGTGCCAAGGCGAGTCTTCCGCCTGTTTTCGTTCTCAATTCCCTGGACGCGAATGTCAGCGTCATCGATCCCGAAAAGTGGGTCGAAGTCCAGCGCATCACGACTGGCAAGGAACCTCACCATCTGTATTTGACCCCCGACGAAAAGTCGGTCGTCATTGCCAATGCGTTGGGTGATTCGCTCACATTCGTCGATCCCAAAACCGCGCAGGTGCAGCGCACGGTCACCGGCATCGTCGACCCCTACCATCTGCGTTTCAGCCCGGACATGAAGTGGTTCATCACGGCTGCAAATCGCTTGAATCACGTGGACTTCTATCGTTGGGACGGCAAGGATCTGACCTTGGTTCAACGCGTGCCCACGGCGAAGACTCCCAGCCACCTCTGGATCGACAGCAAGAGCCGCACGGTGTACTCCACCATGCAGGACAGTGACGAGCTGGTGGCCATCGACATGGCCACGCAGAAGATCAAATGGCGCGTGAAGACTGGCCCCATGCCGGCAGATCTGTACGGTTCGCCAGACGACAAGATGCTGTTCATCGGCCTCACTGGCGGAAAGGGTGTGGAGGTGTTCGACATCTCCAGCGACCAGCAGCCAGCACGCAGCGTGCAGATCATTCCCACAGGCGCGGGTGCCCACGCATTCCGTTCGGCTGGTGATGGCAAGCATCTTTACGTGAGCAATCGCGTGGCCAATTCGATCAGCAAGATCGACATGGCAAGCCGTACAGCGGTCGAGAGCTACTCGGCCCCCGGAGGCCCCGATTGCATGGATGTGTCCGCAGATGGCCGCTACATCTATGTGGGGGCACGCTGGGCCCGCAAGCTGCTGGTGATCGACACGCACGAGAAAAAGGTGATTCGCTCGGTCAACGTCGGCAAGTCGCCGCACGGTGTCTGGACGCTCGATCACGCCAAGCGCTGAATTGGCGCGTGCACTTGAACTCTTGCATTTCATGCACATCCGTCTGAAGCTTTTTTGTTCGCTGCTGCTGGCGGCTTCCACTGCTGCGATGGCAGTGCAGCCGCCTGCCTGCGACAAGCCGGTCTACCTCACCTTCGACACGGGTCATATGGGCGTTGCGCCATTGATTGCGGACGTGCTCAAGCGCGAGCAGGTGCATGTCACGTTCTTTGCTGCCAACGAGGCGACGAAGACGAACGGTACGAGTCTCGACGCCGAATGGGTTCCCTGGTGGAAGGCGCGCGCGGCGGAAGGGCATGAGTTCGCTTCGCACACCTACGACCATGTCTATTGGCGCGGTGATGTGGTGAAGGGGACGGATGTCTCGTTCAAGGTCAAGCCCTCGGCGGGACCTCGCAAGGACGAGCAGTTCGTGATGACTTCCGCCCAGTATTGCGAAGAAATCGGTCGCTCCGAAGAACGATTGCAAGCAATGACGGGCAAGGAGCCGCTGCCGTTGTTCCGTGCGCCTGGAGGCAAGACCTCACCGCGCCTGCTGGCTGCAGCAAAAGCTTGCGGCTACGCGCATGTGGGTTGGGCTCCAGCGGGTTTTCTGGGTGACGAGCTGCCCAGCGAAAAATACAGCAACCAGCGTCTGCTGGATCAGGCGCTTGTGAGCATACGCAAGGGCGACATCCTGCTCGCGCATCTGGGCATCTGGTCGCGTCAGGACCCTTGGGCTCCCGCCGTGTTGGAGCCTTTGATCAAGGGCCTGAAGGAACGCGGATTCTGCTTCCGCACCCTGCGCGAGCATCCCGATTACGCGGGCTGGACGCGCAAGCAGAAACAGTGAAACAGTAAAACAGTGAGTGGGCCGACAAGGCACAGGACAGAATCGTGGAATGGTGGACATCGCTTTTCAACTCGGTGCAGCAATGGCTGTTCGAGTCGGTCATCCAGCCGGCCATGTTCCAGTTGGGCATGGCCAGTCTGCTGGAGGACGGGTATGACGCGACCGGCTGGCTGCTGGTCGGGTTGCTGCAGGTACTGGTGATCGTGGCGGTGATCGGGCCGCTGGAGCGCTGGCGGCCGGTGGAGGCCATCACGGATCGCAAGGCCATTCGCACGGACGTCATCTACACGCTGATTCAGCGCCTTGGCCTGTTCCGGCTGGTGCTGTTCTTCACGCTCACACCGCTGTTCGACAGCCTGTTCGGCATGCTGCGTGTCGAAGGACTGCGCACTTTCAACATCGATGCGATCTGGCCCGGCGTGACCGATCTGCCTTGGGTCAGCTTTTTGCTGTATCTGGCCGTGTTCGATCTGCTGGACTATCTGATCCATCGCGGCCAGCATCGTTTCGACTGGTGGTGGGCGCTGCATTCACTGCACCATTCACAGCGGCAGATGACCAAATGGTCGGACAGTCGCAATCACCTGCTCGATGACGTATTGCGCGATGTGATCATCGTCGTGGTGGCGCAGTTGATTGGTGTGGCTCCGGGACAGTTCGTGGCGATTGTTGCCATCGCGCAGCTCAGCGAGAACCTGCACCACGCCAATGCACGCATCTGGTTCGGCCAGCTTGGTGAGCGGCTGTGGATCAGCCCGCGCTTTCATCGTCGACACCATGCGATTTCGCTGGTCGAGGCGCGCCAGGGTGATCCGCATCTGCCTGCCCAATCCCTGCCGCGCTCGATCGAGCTGGCGCGTGGGTGCAATTTCGGCGTTCTGCTGCCGCTGTGGGACATGCTGTTTCGCACCGCCAACTTCGAGTTGCGGTTTGATCCTACAGGGGTTGACGACCAAGTCACACCCGGTCCGGATGGCAAAGTGCGCAACTATGGCAGCGGATTCTGGTCACAGCAATGGCTCGGAATTCTCCGGCTTTTGGGACGCGGCTGAAGCGGCGCGTGTCCCCGGTTATTCTCGGGACCATGCAGATGTCTTCCTTGTTTGATTCGTTCTGGCGCGCAGCCGCGTATTGCCTGATTCCACGGGTGATCGCGCTGTCGCTGCTGCCTTTGCTGCTGATCGCCATCGTCGCGGGCGTCAGCACCTATTTCTTCTGGGATTCCGCCGTCGTATCGGTGCAGCAGATGCTGGGTGATTCCGGACTGCTGAGCGGTCTGTGGAACTGGCTCGCCAGCATGGGCTGGAGCCATGTCACCGATTACCTTGCGCCGTTGCTGGTGGTGCTGGCTGCCGTGCCGGTGATCGTGCTGATTGCCTTGCTGTCCGTGGCGGTGTTCATGACACCTGCGCTGGTCAATCTGGTGGCGCAGCGGCGTTTCCCCCATCTGGCGCGCAAGAAGGGCGCATCGCTGCTCGCGAGCGTGGTGTGGTCTGCGCTGTCGACCGTCGCGGCGCTGCTTGCGCTGGTGGTGTCTTCGCCGCTGTGGCTGATTCCGCCCTTGGTGCTGCTGTTGCCGCCGTTGATCTGGGGATGGCTGACGTATCGCGTGATGAGCTTTGATGCGCTGTCCGAGCACGCGAGCAAGGAGGAGCGCAAGGAGATCTTCGCCCGCCATCGCTACAGTCTGCTCGGAATTGGCATTGTCTGCGGCTTTCTGGGGGCGGCGCCCAGTCTGGTGTGGGCATCGGCCGTGGTGTTTGCCGCAGCCTTTCTGGTGCTGATTCCGGTGGCCATCTGGATCTACACGCTGGTGTTTGCGTTTTCATCGCTCTGGTTCACGCATTACTGCCTGACGGCGCTGGAGGCGTTGCGCACCGAACGCAAGGAAACCGCTCTGGAGGTTCCAGGCACCATCGTCGCGACCGAGGAGGCTGCGCCGACCCTGGCTGGCGATCAGCCACTGGCGTTGCCCGATCCATCGGTCATCAAGCCGGGCAATAATTGAGGGCAAACCACTTTTCGATGGGCCTGTTGCGAACGGGCTTGTCGCGGGAAATGTCGTGACTCCCCTTTTTGGACTCATCATCGTCGGCGATGAAATTCTCTCGGGCAAGCGTGCCGACAAGCACATGCCCAAAGTCATCGAACTGCTGTCCGAGCGCGGATTGGCGCTGTCGTATGCGCATTATGTCGGGGATGATCCAAAGCGCATCACCCGCACATTGCGTGAGGCCTTTACGAGCGCGGATGTCGTGTTCAGTTGTGGCGGTATCGGCGCGACGCCGGACGATCACACCCGCCAGTGCGCTGCGGCTGCGCTGGACAAACCGCTTGCGCTGCATTCGCAGGCCGCCGAGCTGATCCGCGAGCGCATGCAGGATGTGGCGCGCGAGGAGGGCAAGCCCTACGAGCCCGAACGTACGGACAATCTGCATCGCCTGAACATGGGCGTGTTCCCCGAGGGCGCGCGCATCATCCCCAATCCGTACAACAAGATTCCCGGCTTCAGTTGCGATGGCGTGGGCGGCGGCACCGTGCATTTCGTACCGGGCTTTCCCGTCATGGCCTGGCCGATGATCGAATGGGTGCTGGAAAACCATTGCGCGCAGTGGTTCCATCGGGCTCCGCAGACCGAGCATTCGGTAGTTGTCTATCGCGCGATGGAGTCGAATTTGACACCATTGATGGTCAAAATCGAGTCCACATACCCGACAATCAAGGTTTTCAGCTTGCCGAGTGTGGATCATCCGGTTCACGGGCGACACATCGAACTGGGCGTCAAAGGCGCTTCCGATGCGGTTCCGGCGGCCTGGAAAATGCTCATTGAGGCATTGCACGAAATTGGGGCGGAGCTAGGCCCTGAAATGGTGCGAAATCTTTGAGCAATGAAAGAAATCAAAAAATCGCACCTTGTTGGTGCAATTTATGAATGTGTGTACGAGGTCTTGGCTCCGCGTCACACCGTGCCTCGTGGTGGTGCATGGAGCGCCGCAATCTGGCACACATTCTGCTAACCAAGAACCTGTTTTCAATACGCGTTCATTCCCTGGAGAACATTAATGGCTAAGACCGTTGCAGACGTGATGAATATGGTGAAAGAGAATGAAGTCAAGTTCGTTGACTTCCGTTTCACCGACACCCGTGGCAAAGAGCAGCACGTGACCGTGCCCGTTTCGCATTTCGACGAAGACAAGTTCACTTCGGGCCACGCATTCGACGGTTCTTCCGTGGCTGGCTGGAAGGGCATTGAAGCTTCGGACATGCAACTCATGCCCGACCCCAACACGGCCAACATCGACCCATTCTTCGAAGAAACCACGCTGTTCCTGCAGTGCGATGTGGTGGAGCCTTCGGACGGCAAGGCCTATGACCGCGACCCACGCTCCATCGCCAAGCGCGCCGAGGCCTATCTGAAGGCATCCGGTCTGGGCGACACCGCTTACTTCGGTCCAGAACCAGAATTCTTCATCTTCGACGGCGTGCGTTGGACCAACGAACCCGGCAAGGTCGGCTTCGAGATCGAAGAATACGAAGCACCATGGAACACCGGCACCAAGTTCGAGTCTGGCAACCGTGGTCACCGTCCTACCGTGAAGGGTGGCTACTTCCCAGTGCCTCCAGTCGACAGCACGCAGGACATGCGCGCTGAAATGTCCCTGATCCTCGAATCGCTGGGCATTCCGGTCGAAGTGTTCCACCACGAAGTGGCTGGCGCTGGTCAGAACGAAATCGGCACCCGCTTCAGCACGCTGGTCGAGCGCGCTGACTGGACGCAGCAACTGAAGTACGTGGTCTGGAACGTGGCCAACGCCTACGGCAAGACCGCTACCTTCATGCCCAAGCCATACGCTGGCGACAACGGCTCCGGCATGCACGTTCACCAGTCCATCTGGAAGGACGGCAAGAACCTGTTCGCTGGCGACGGCTATGCAGGTCTGTCCGAGTACGCTCTGTTCTACATCGGCGGCATCATCAAGCACGCACGTGCCCTGAACGCCATCACCAACCCCGGCACCAACAGCTACAAGCGTCTGGTTCCAGGTTTCGAAGCGCCGGTCAAGCTGGCTTACAGCTCGCGCAACCGTTCCGCGTCGATCCGCATTCCTTACGTGGCGAACCCCAAGGGCCGCCGTATCGAGGCACGTTTCCCCGATCCACTGGCCAACCCATACCTGTGCTTCTCGGCACTGATGATGGCGGGTCTGGACGGCGTGGAAAACAAGATCCATCCGGGCGAAGCCGCCACGAAGGATCTGTACCATCTGCCTCCAGAGGAAGACAAGCTGGTGCCAACCGTCTGCCACAGCCTCGACCAGGCTCTGGAAGCGCTGGACGCCGACCGCGGCTTCCTGACCAAGGGCGGTGTGTTCTCCGACTCCATGCTCGACGCCTACATCGATCTGAAGATGACCGAAGTGCAGCGCTTCCGCATGGCTCCACACCCCGTCGAGTACGACATGTACTACTCGCTGTAAGTCAGCCGGAGTACGGGCTGGATCGTTGAGACCTCAGCCCGGCGCTCCCTTGATTTGCAACAAAAGCGGCTTGATGGCCGCTTTTTTCATTGGCGCAACGGTTCTGCAGGAACGATCGTGGCCTTTTGGGGTCATTGACAGCATGCTCTGTTATCGTCGGTGGATTGCAAATGGCTACAAGTGGCGTGAGGTGATGCCGCTTTCGGGCCGGTTGAGCTGACGTCTGTCGCGCGAGGATTTCATGAAAAAAACACTGGTTGCTCTCTTTACTGCTGTGGTTCTGCTGCCGACGGCCTGGTCCCAGGACCGGATCTATCGCTGCGGCAACGAATACACCAACAACGCGAATGATGCCAAACAGCGTGGTTGCAAGGTGGTGGAGGGCGGCAACGTCACGGTGCTGCAGGGCGGCAGCTCGCGTCCCAGTGGTGGTGGTGGCTCCACAGCTTCGCGCCCCAGCACGCCTGCTGCGACCAGCTCGCCATCGGGCGCACCCAAGGTGGACAACTCCGATCAGAAGGCCCGTGACTCCGATGCGCGCGCGATTCTCGAAGCCGAGCTGCGCAAGGCGCAAAACCGCCATGAAGAGCTGAAGAAAGAATACAACGATGGCTTCCCGCAGAAGTCGGCCCTGGAGATGCGCAATCCCCAAGGCTATGCCGAGCGCACCGCTGACATCAAGGCCAGCATGACGCGCGCGGAGGCGGACGTGGAAGGCATCAAGCGCGAGATATCGCGCCTGAAATAAACAACGTGGCCCCCAACTCATCCAAGAACCTTCCCCCCTCCGATCTGTCCGCGCGGCTCCGCTATTCGGACAACCCCGCCGAGTGCTATCAGGCACTCGATCTGGTCTCCACACTGGTGGCCGTGCTGGGCGCAGATGGCGACGTGCTGTTTGCCAATGCAGCACTAGAAACCGCTCTGGGCCAATCGCGCCGCACGCTGGAGGGCGCGGACTTCAGCAGCTTTTTCACCGATCCTTCCATTCTGCGCAGCGCCTTGTCGGGTGCGCGCGGTGCGGACTTTGCTGCGCTGCGCTTCGAGTCCGGCCTGCGCCGCGTGCCGCAGGACCCGCTGCCGGTGCATGTGCATCTCTCCTGTGTGGAGCAGGGCGGCGATGTGCTCGTCGAATGCTGGCCGCTGGAAGCGCAGGCGCGGCAGGACCGCGAAGAGCGCTTGCGCGAGCAGGCCTTGGCCAACAAGGAACTTATCCGCAACCTCGCGCATGAGATCAAGAACCCGCTGGGCGGCATTCGCGGCGCGGCGCAGTTGCTGGAGATGGATCTGCCGTCGCCCGATCTGCAGGAGTACACGCAGGTCATCATCCACGAGGCCGACCGGCTGCAGAGTCTGGTCGATCGCCTGCTTGCGCCGCATCGTCATCCGCATCAGGTCGGCGATGTGAACATCCACGAAGTCTGCGAGCGCGTGCGTTCGCTGGTACTGGTGGAGTTTCCGCGCGGGCTGGAGATCAAGCGCGACTACGACATCTCGATTCCAGAGTTCCGTGGCGACCGCGAGCAGCTCATTCAAGCCATGCTCAACATCGTCCAGAACGCCGCGCAAGCCTTGACCGAGCGCATTGCGGCGGGCGATGCGCAGATCATTTTGCGCACGCGAGTGGCACGACAAGTAACATTTGGTCGCCAACGTTATCGGTTGGCATTGGATTTGCATGTGATCGACAACGGACCAGGCGTGCCCGAGACGATCAAGGAGCGAATCTTCTATCCTCTTGTCACGGGCAGAGATGGCGGTTCGGGTCTTGGACTGACACTGGCACAGACTTTTGTGCAGCGTCACCATGGCCTGATCGAATGCGACAGTGTTCCAGGACGCACGGACTTTCGCATCCTCATCCCGTTGCCTTGAGGTCCTTGAGAAACAACGGGGGATGACATCCCCCTTCAACAAGGAAGTAGAAACACATGAAGCCGATCTGGATAGTAGACGACGACCCCTCGATCCGCTTCGTCCTGGAAAAAGCACTGGCGCGCGAGAACCTGCCGACCCGCAGTTTCTCGAACCCGCGCGAGGTGCTGGACGCGCTGGCCGACATCGCGGCCGGTGACTCGGAACACAGCGGCCCGCAAGTGCTGGTCAGCGACATCCGGATGCCCGGTGGCTCGGGCCTGCAGCTTCTGGAAAAACTGCGCGAACTGCAGCCCGGCCTGCCGGTGATCATCATGACGGCGTACTCGGATCTCGACAGCGCCGTCTCCGCACTGCAGCGCGGTGCGTTCGAATATCTGCCCAAGCCTTTCGATCTGCCCAAGGCGGTCGAGCTGATCCGTCGCGCGGTCGAAGAAAGCCAGCGCGAGCAGGTGGCCGAAGAGCGTCAGGCCGCAGCGCCCGAAATCCTCGGCCAGGCACCTGCGATGCAGGACGTCTTTCGCGCCATCGGTCGCCTGAGCCAGAGCGCGGTGACGGTGCTGATCACCGGCGAATCGGGCTCGGGCAAGGAACTGGTGGCGCGTGCGTTGCACAAGCATTCGCCGGTTTCGGGTGGCCCGTTCGTGGCCATCAACACTGCCGCCATCCCCAAGGATCTGCTGGAAAGCGAACTGTTTGGCCACGAGCGCGGCGCGTTCACCGGCGCGCAGACGCAGCGCCGTGGTCGCTTCGAGCAGGCCGAGGGCGGCACGCTGTTCCTCGATGAAATCGGCGACATGCCTTTCGATCTGCAGACGCGATTGCTGCGTGTGCTGTCCGACGGGCATTTCTACCGTGTCGGCGGCCATGCGGCTGTCAAGGCCAACGTGCGCGTGATTGCCGCGACGCACCAGAACCTGGAAACCCGCGTCAAGGATGGCGTGTTCCGCGAGGATTTGTTCCACCGCTTGAACGTGATTCGCCTGCGCCTGCCTGCGCTGCGTGAACGCAAGGAAGACGTGCCGGCGCTGACCCGCCACTTCCTGCAGCAAAGCGCCCGCCAGTTGGGCGTGGAGCCCAAGCGCATCTCGGACGCGGCGCTCGCTCGACTGCAGTCGTTCGACTTTCCGGGCAACGTGCGCCAGCTCGAAAACATCTGCCACTGGCTGTCGGTGATGGCTCCCGCGCAGGTGATTTCGGTGCAGGATTTGCCGCCCGAAGTGCTCAACGTGCCAGCCAGTTCGCAAGAAGCCCCGTCGACGCTCGCCATTGCGGCTGCACCGACGCACGGCATGGTGTCACCCGCCGTCGAGGCTTCCGACGCGCCTGCTTTTCATGCGCCATCGCCAAGCCCGGTCAACGGCTCGGCCATACCCGGGAGCTTTGGCGCCGTCTATCCCGCGCCGACGGCTGCGCAGCCCGTGGAGTTTGCTGCAGCGAACGGACATGCCGGTTGGGAAAACTCGCTCGAAGCCGAAGCGCAGGAACTGCTGCGCGAAGGCCGTCCCGAGGTGTGGGACATTCTCACCCGCCGTTTCGAGTCGCGCCTGATCAAGACGGCGCTGCATGAAACGCATGGCCGCCGCATGGAGGCGGCGCAGCGTCTTGGCATCGGTCGCAACACCATCACGCGCAAGATCCAGGAACTGGGTCTGGACGACCATCGCGGGGTGGACGAGAACTGAGCCCCAACTGCGGCGCTGAACAGGTGTCGCAGTCAGGGTGTGGGCAGGTTTCAGCTCTGACTACCTGTACTTACCCGCCCGAGCCACCCGCGCGCGACCGGGGCGACGCGACGTAGGCGCCTGAGCGGTGCAGTTGGTTTTCGGCGGCATCAATGGCCTGCACGGCGGAGTGACCCGCACGGCTGGCCAGCATGGCCACCAACGCCTCAGCCAGCGCCAGTCCGGCGGCGACTGACGGGAAGAACGAGGGGCTGTTGAGGCAGAACAGCAGCGTCTCTTCGGCCATCAACGAAAGCGGCGAGGCGAGGCTGTCGGTCAGCGCCAGAATGCGGCAGCCCGCGTCCTTGGCTGCCTGCGCCACCTGCAGCGCTTCACGCGAGTAGGGCGCAAAGCTCACCACGATCAGCACATCGCCTGCATCGAAGCCGCGCTGCTGCATCTCCAGCGTTCCCCCTTGGCCATCGAGCAGATGCACCGAGCGGCGGAACAATCGGTACTCATACGCCAGCCCGAATGCGATGGCGTAGCTCGCCCGAAAACCGGCCACATGCACGGCGGGCGCGGCTTCCAGCAGCTGGCAGGCCGATTCCAGCCGTTCCGTGCTTTGCGCCTGCGTGGTGGCGAGGTTGTTGCGCAGCACGTCGAACAGATCGCCAGCCAGCCCTTGATCCTTGGCGCGATCCACCAGTTGGCGGGCGCGCTCGACGTAGGCTGTGTCGCCCAGCCCCAGATCGGAGGCAAAAGCCGCCTTGAGCGCAGGCCAGCCATCAAACCCCAGATGTTGCGCGAACCGCACCAGCGTGGGCGGCGTCGCGCCTGCGCGCACGCCGATGTGGCGCATGGACGAGGTGACGACTTCCGAGGGGTGGTCCAGCAGGTAGCGGGCCACTTCCTGCAGTGCAGGGGTCAGCTCGGCATAGCGTTGGCGCAGTTGTTCCTGAATCGAGGGCATGGCTGGAATGTACCGGAATCGCAAATGTTCCGAAAAACCTCTTGACGGATCATTTGTTCCAAATAACAATGCGACAACACAAATGTTCCATAGGTCTGTCGCATGACACATGTATTCCATCGTCACCTGCACAACAACCCGCCCGAGGCGGTGTCCGCCCAGGGCGTCTACATCGAGGACGCGGCGGGGCGTCGCTATCTGGATGCCTCCGGTGGCGCGGCGGTTTCATCGCTGGGCCATGGTCATCCCGATGTGATCGCCGCGCTGCATCGCCAGATCGACCAACTGGCCTATGCGCACACCAGCTTCTTCACCACCAAGGTGGCCGAGACGCTGGCCGACACCCTGATCCAGAACGCGCCCGAAGGCATGAGCCATGTCTATCTGGTGAGTGGTGGGTCGGAGGCGGTGGAGTCGGCGCTCAAGATGGCGCGGCAGTATTTTGTGGAAGTCGGCCAGCCCCAGCGCACCCGCTTCATCGCCCGTCGCCAGAGCTACCACGGCAACACGCTGGGCGCGCTGGCCGTGGGCGGCAACGAATGGCGTCGCGCGCCGTTCGCACCGCTCCTGGTGCCTGCGTCACATGTCTCGCCGTGCTATGCCTACCGCGAACAGCGTGCCGACGAGACGTCCGAGCAATATGGTCAGCGTCTGGCCGCCGAACTGGATGCCGAGATCCAGGCGCAGGGCGCGGAAAACGTCATCGCCTTCGTCGCCGAAACCGTGGGCGGTGCGACGGCTGGTGTGCTCACTCCGGTGCCGGGTTACTTCAAGGCGGTGCGTGAGGTGTGCGACCGCCATGGCGTACTGCTGATTCTGGACGAGGTCATGTGCGGCATGGGGCGCACCGGCACCTTGTTCGCCTGCGAGCAGGAGGGCGTGGTGCCCGATTTGGTCACCATCGCCAAGGGGCTGGGCGGCGGTTACCAACCGGTGGGTGCGGTGCTGGCGCAGGAGCGCATCGTGCAGGCCATGTCCAAGGGCAGCGGCTATTTCCAGCACGGCCACACCTATCTCGGCCACCCGATGGCCTGCGCCGCTGCGCTGGCCGTGCAGCAGGTGATTCAGCGCGACCAGCTTCTGCCCAAGGTGCGCGCCGACGGTGCCTATCTGCAGCAGCAGTTGCAGGCCGCGCTGGGCGATCACCCCAACGTCGGTGACATCCGTGGCCAAGGCTTTTTCTGGGGCGTCGAACTGGTGGCCGATCGCGCCAGCAAGCAGCCGTTCGATCCCGCCCACAAGGTGCATGCACGCGTCAAGCAGGAGGCCATGAAGCGCGGCCTGTTGTGCTATCCGATGGGCGGCACCGTCGATGGCCGGGTGGGCGACCACGTGCTGCTTGCGCCGCCTTTCATCGCTTCGCGCGAAGAGCTGAGTGCCATCACCGAACGTTTGACCGACGCCATTCAGGCCGTGGTGTCCACCACGCGCTGATCGAGCAGGGGCGCGCGCTTTCTGCGCACCCGCTTGATTTTTCGATCCCGACTTCTTTCTGCCGTTTTCCCATCTGACCACCAAGGAGTTTGCTCATGCGCCGGATTCGTGCCGCCTTCACTTCGCTCGCCATTGCCGCAGCGGTTCTCTGTTCACCAGCCGTTCAGGCACAGACCGTGGGAACGCTTCAGAAAATCAAGGAGTCGGGCGCGATCACGCTGGGCCACCGCGATGCCTCTTTCGGCTTTTCGTACAAGTCCGCCCAGCCCGAAGCCGTGGGCTACAGCATCGACATCTGCATGAAGATCGTCGATGCGATCAAAGCCGAACTCAAGCTGCCGGCCGTCGAGATCAAGTACCAACTGGTCACCTCGCAGAACCGCATTCCGCTGACGATGAACGGCACGGTGGATCTGGAATGCGGCTCCACGACGAATCTGGTCGAGCGCCAGAAGCAGGTCGCCTTCTCGCCCGACATCTTCCGCTACAACGTGCGCCTGCTGGTCAAGGCCAACGCTGGCATCAACAGCATTTCCGATCTGCAGGGCAAGTCGGTCGTGGCAACGGCGGGAACCACCTCGCTGCGTTTGCTGCGCGATGCGGATCGCGGCAAGAATCTGGAGATCAAGCAGCTCTCGGGCAAGGACCATGCGGACTCGTTCCTGCTGGTCGACAGCGGCCGCGCCGATGCCTTTGTGCTCGACGACATTCTGCTGGCCGGGCTGGTGGCCACCGCGCGCAATCCGCAGGACTTCAAGATCACCGGAGAGCCGCTGCGCACCGAAAATCAGTCGCTCATGTTCCGCAAGGATGACCCTGCCTTCAAGGCGCTGGTGGACCGCGTCGTGACCGGCATGATGAAATCCGGCGAGATGGACAAGCTCTATCAGAAGTGGTTCATGTCGCCCATTCCTCCGCGCGGCGTGAACATCCACTACCCACTGAACGCCGAAACGCGCGAAGCCTTCACCAACCCATCAGACAAGGGAATCTGAGACCATGCCCCACACACCACGCATTGCGCTGATTCACGCGCTGAGCCATTCCGTCGAGCCGATTAACGCCGCGTTCGCACGTGACTGGCCCGAGGCGCAGCGCATGAATCTGCTCGACGACAGCCTCTCTGCCGACCTGGCGCGCGAGGGGCGGGGGCTGGACGAGCGCATGCACGAGCGCTTTGCCCGGTTGGCGCAATACGCGGTGGACACGGGCGCGCAGGGCATTCTGTTCACCTGCTCGGCATTTGGCCCCTGCATCGAGGCGGTGGCGCGCACGCATGCCGGCATTCCGGTGCTCAAGCCCAACGAGGCGATGATCGAAGACGCCGCAGCGGGCTCGGGGAAGCTGGGGCTGATCGCCACGTTTGCCGATACCTTGCGTTCCATGCCCGCAGAGTTCCCGGCGCATGTGCAGTTCGAGCAGGCATTGGCCGAAGGCGCGCTGCAAGCGCTCAACCAGGGCGACACGGCTTTGCACGACCGACTGATTGCCGAGCAGGCCCAGCGACTCGCGCAGCAGGGCTGTACCCGCATCGCGCTGGCGCAGTTCAGCATGGCGCGTGCGCGTGGTCTGTGCGAGCAGGTCACGGGTCTGCCGGTGCTGACCACGGTGGACAGCGCGGTGCACAAGCTGCGTGCCCGGCTCTCGCACTGAGATTCCACCGAGCTTGCAGCAATTTGTTGCAAATCGATGGCCGCGCGTTCACCCCGTTGGATGGCCTGTTCCGATTCAGTGGATGTCCTTCATCCACTTCGAGGAGCAAGCCATCATGGTTTCGACGTTCCAACTTCGCCGCACTGTTTCTTCTCTCCTGATCGGCACATCGCTGCTGGCCGGTCTTGCCGTCACCGCTCAAGCGGCCACGCTGGCCGATGTGCGCCTCGTCGAGCGCAACAGCGGGCGCGTTCTACCGGTCTACTTCCACCAAGGCGAGTACTGGGTGGCGGGCAGGCCGGGCGCGAACTATTCCATCGACATCACCAACCGCACCGGGCGCCGCATCATGGCGGTGGTGAGCGTGGACGGCGTCAACGCCATCACCGGCAAGACCGCCTCGGCCACGCCGGACGATGGCTATGTGTTCAACCCGTGGCAGAACTGGGGCATCACAGGCTGGCGCAAGAGCGACAGCCATGTGGCCGCGTTCTATTTTTCCGAGAGCGATGCCTCGTACGCCAGCCGCACGGGCCGTCCGCGCGATGTGGGCGTGATCGGCGTCGCGCTGTTCCGCGAGCGTCCCGTGGAGCCCGTGCGCCCCGCGCCGCCCGTCCAGCGACGTGCGCCGAGCTATGAAGAGCGCGAAAGCTCCACCTACAACGGCAGCCCCTCGGCCGATGCCAAGGCCAGTTCCGTTCCGATGGCTCCTGCGGCTCCCACACCGGCACCTTTGCCCGCGCCCAGCGTGCAGACCCCGGCTGCTGCCGACGAAGTCGCCAAGCCGCGCGCGGCCGAAAAGAGCGTCGACTACGCCGCCAAGCGCTCACCGAGTCTCGGCACCGGCCATGGGTCGCTCGAGACCTCCTACACATCCAACACCGAGTTCGACGCCGCCACGCAGCGGCCCGAGCAGATCGTGCGCTTTCGCTACGACAGCTATGCCAATCTGGTCGCCAAGGGCGTGATCCCCGCGCCGCGTGGTGAGCGCAGGCCCAATGCCTTTCCTGCGCAGGGAGACGACGGTTTTGTTCCCGATCCTCCACGCTGGTGAGTCGGTTGCCTGGTGGGCTGTGCGATTTTCTCCACAGCCCGGGCGGCGGGCGGTCTGGCTTTGCATAATGCCCGGCATGGTGGTGGATTCCGAACTGCATGCTCTTGCCGACGAAGCGCTGATGCTGGCCTATGCCGGTGGTCAGGCCGCCGCGTTCGAGTGTCTGTACGACCGCCACAGCCAGCGTCTTTGGCGCTACCTGTTTCGCAACACCGGCAACCACGCGCTGGCGGACGATCTGGGGCAAGAAGTGTGGTTCGCCGTGGTCGATGCGGCTCCCGCGTATGAAGTGAAGGCCAAGTTCACCACCTGGCTGTTCACCGTCGCCCACTACAAACTAGTGGACCATTGGCGCGGTCACAAGCCGCAACTCAGCCTGAATGAGGACACGCCCGAAGCCATGTCGCTTGCCGAAACCCTGTTCGCCAATTCCGGTTTCGAGCCCGAGAAGCTGCAGGGCCGCAAGGATCTGGCGCGTGCGCTGCTGGATGCCTTGGCCGAACTGCCGCAAGACCAGCGCACCGCCTTTTTGTTGCAAGCCGAAGGAGACATGAGCGTGGCCGACATCGCTGCCGCCACTGATGTTCCGCAGGAAACCGCCAAGACCCGTTTGCGCTATGCACGCGCCAAACTGCGTCAGGCGCTGGAGGTGCTTGCATGACCATCGAACGCACACCTCAGGACAAAGGCGCTTCGGACTCGTTGGTCGAGCTGTATCGCGATGCCGTGAAGGACGATGCAGGTCCGAGCGCTGCATCCCGTGAAAAGGTGCTGGCTTATGCGCGTGAGCAGGCCGAAAAACGTGCTCGCTCGAATCCAAAACTCGAACCCGCTAAGGTCGCCAAACAACCCGACCGCCGCGAAGCCGCCAACGACCGCCGCTGGCTGCGTCAGGCGCTCGGCAGCCTCGCGATCATCGGTGTCGTCGGCTGGCTGACCATGCAGCATCTGGAAGAGCCGGGCGCGCCACAGCTTGACCAGGTTGCGCCTGCATCAGTTCAGCAAGCGCCAGTGTCACCTGCTCCAGCGCAGGAACCGAGTGCCGGTGCCGTGCAAGAAGCTGCTCCAGTCGCTGCGGATGCAGAGCGGAAGTCCAACATGGCCGCAAAGCCCGTGCCAACGCCTTCTGCGCCAATGGCGAAGAAACAGATGGAGAGGGCAGAGGAAAAAGTCGAGCGCGCGGTGCCGCAGGCGGCACCTGCGCCTTTGCCTGCACCTTTACCGGCTCCGGCCCAGTCACCCGCTGCTGCGCCAGTCCTTCAGAAGGACGAGGTCATGAGTGCGCCGCAGGCTGCTCCACCAGCGGCTGCATCGGAAGCTGCTCGCGGACCATCCGCCATGCGCGAGCGGGCGAACACGCTGGACCACAAGAGCCTGTCGCGTGCAAAACCCGCAGCAAAGGTGCTGCCAGATTGTGATGAAAGCATGGATGCCGATGCGCTGGCCGAGCAGTCCCGTCGCATCAAATCGCGCGATGAGGCGCGGGTGGCAGGACAGCCATTGCCCGAGCCTGCGCCCATCTGCAAGCCATTGCCGCCGAAGTCTCCGGCTTCGTCACCGGAGAGTCAGTAAATCCGCTGAAAAGTGGCCGATCAGCCCAGCGCCACGATCACCGGAGTGTGGTCGCTGGGCTGCTTGTTCTTGCGTGGCGTGCGGTCGATTGTGCAGGCGGTGACGCTGCTCTTGAGCGCATCGCTGACGAGGATATGGTCGATGCGCAGGCCGCGATTCTTCTGGAAGCCGAGCATGCGGTAGTCCCACCACGAGAAGCTTTTTTCCGGATGCTCGAACATGCGGAAGGCATCGGTCAGGCCGAGGTTCAGCAGGTTCTGGAAATGCGCGCGTTCTTCGACGGTGTGGTGGATCGTGTCCTTGAGACCGACCGGATCGTAGGAGTCGCGGTCTTCGGGGGTGACGTTGAAGTCACCCATGATGATCAGGCGCTCATGCTTCTGCATCTCGGCGCGTACCCAGTTTTCGAGCGCGGTCAGCCACTTCATCTTGTAGGCGAACTTGTCGCTGCCCGGCTCCTGGCCGTTGACGAAATAGCAGTTGATGACGCGCAGCGGGCCCGCTTCGGTCTCGACAGTTCCGGCGATCACGCGGGCCTGTTCGTCCTCGTGCAGCGGGATGTTGCGCACCACCTCGTCCACGGGCTTCTTGGTGATGAGCGCCACGCCGTTGTAGGTCTTCTGCCCGAAGCACACGCTCTGGTAGCCCGCAGCCTCGAAAGCGTCATGCGGAAACTTGTCGTCCGTGAGCTTGAGTTCCTGCAGACCCAGCACATCGACCGGGTTGGCTTGCAACCATTCGAGTACCTGTGGCAGGCGGACGTTGAGGGAGTTGACGTTCCAGGTGGCAATCTTTTGCATGCGGGCATTCTATGTGCCCGCAGCAAGCGATGCGGCCAAGGGTGTTTTCAGTCAGTCTTGCGCTCGTAGGTCACGAAGCTGAAGCGCATGCCGTTGCCACTGACCTGATCGCTGCGCGCGATCTCTTTCCACTCGGGGCCGAGTTCGGGCGCATGTGCGTCGCCCTCGAAACTCTGGTGGATTTCGGTCACTTCCACGCGATGGGCCAAGGGCAGGGCGAGCGCATAGATCTGTGCGCCGCCGATCACCCAAGCGGTGTCCGCGCTCTGGCTGGCGATGGTCAGCGCGTCTTCGAGGCTGGTGGCGGGCTTGGCTCCATCGTGCTGCCAGACTTCCTGGCGCGTGACGACGATGTTGGTGCGACCGGGCAGGGGACGGAAGCGCTCGGGAAGCGAGTCCCAGGTCTTGCGGCCCATGATGACCGGGCGACCCGTGGTGAGTTCCTTGAAATGCGCCATGTCTTCCGGCAGATGCCAGGGCATGACGCCGTCCTTGCCGATGACGCCGTTGTCGGCTTTTGCGAAGATCAGATTGATTTGCATGGCGCTTCCCCTCTTGGTCTCGTTGGTCAAGGCGTCAACATAATCTCAAACCGCCACGGGCGCCTTGATGGGCGCGTGGTGTTCGTAACCCAGCACTTCGAAATCTTCGTATTCGTAGTCGAAGATGGAGTCGGGACGGCGCTTGATGTGCAGTGTCGGGTAGGCGAACGGCTTGCGTGCCAACTGGGTCTCGACCTGCTCGAAATGGTTGTTGTAGATATGGCAATCGCCGCCGGTCCACACGAAGTCACCGACCTCCAGGTCGCACTGCTGCGCGAGCATGTGGGTGAGCAGCGCGTAGCTGGCGATGTTGAACGGCACGCCCAGGAAAATATCGGCGCTGCGCTGGTAGAGCTGGCAACTGAGCTTGCCATCGGCCACGTAGAACTGGAAGAACGCGTGGCAGGGCATGAGCGCCATCTCGGAGAGATCGGCCACGTTCCAGGCACTCACGATGATGCGGCGGCTGTCCGGGTTGCTCTTGAGCTGCTTGACCACTTCGGCGATCTGGTCGATATGGCCGCCGTCGGGCTTGGGCCAGTTGCGCCACTGCACGCCGTAGACCGGGCCGAGGTCGCCGTCTTCGCGCGCCCATTCGTCCCAGATGGTGCAGCCGCGTTCCTGCAGCCACTTCACGTTGCTGTCGCCACGCAGAAACCACAGCAGTTCGAGAATGATGGATTTGAGGTGCGTCTTCTTGGTGGTGACCAGCGGAAAGCCTTCCGACAGATCAAAACGCATCTGGTGGCCGAAGACGCTGCGCGTACCCGTGCCGGTACGGTCAGTTTTCGCCACGCCATTTTCGTAGACGTGGCGCAAAAAATCTTCGTACTGGGAGCGCACGGGGCGCTGCGGGGTGTTCGTGCTCATTTTCCTGAAACCGATGCTGCCTGCGCCCGGCAACGCGCCGAACACAGGAAAAACTAGTAGATGGACCCTAGTGTGCCACGCCCTTGAGAGTCCTACACGCGGGTGCGAGATGGGCCTTTGCGATTGGAAACAATTGGGAGGTTGGTGTCACTTTTAAGGAGAAAGTGGGTTGTCGACTCTCGGGAGAATGGTGCAAATCCCCCTGCGTCATGAAAGGTAGATCGATGAAGTTGAACCCACATCTCCCGTGGAAGGCCGTTTTCCTGGCTTGCGTGACAGCGGCCATGCTGAGTGCGTGCGATTCGAAAAAATCCCCTGACACAGAATCTCCCGCATCCAATGCGTCTGCGCCCAAAGCAGGTCCGTCCATCGGGCCATCGATAGGACCTGCAACTCCGAGTACGGCTACCGCTCCGGCCGCCTCGACAGCCATGTCCGGCACGAATGTTTCTGCCGGTGCCGTGTGGGGGGATGGCGGTGAGCTGCGCAAGCCGCTTGCAGCCAAGCCGGGCGAGGCGGAACTCCAGTCGTTGGTGAGCCTGCTCGGAAAGTACCCGCAGGACGGCACCAAATATCTGGAGCAGGGCGTGCTCGCCGAACGACTCAAGGCGTTGCTGGGGCGTCGCTACGACGCATTGCTGCTGAATCTGCAGACAGTGAGCCCACTCACCAAGGAGGGTGAGTTGTGGAGCATCACAGGCAATCGCCAGCACGAGGGCGGCACCGAGGCGGCTGCGGTGGTGATCGATCCGGCTCGCAACGCCATTCGGGTCTGGCTGCTCAATCGTGGCACGCAGACGGTGTACACCGATCTGCCGCAGGGCGACATTCCGTGGACCGAGTCCGTGAACAAGTTCATCGCCAACGCAACGCCATCCAAGTAGGCCGCCAGCGAGTCACTGTTCGAGCGGCAACACCCGCCCCGGATTCATGACCCCCTGTGGGTCCAGCGCCGTCTTGATGGCCCGCATCATCGACAGCGCGACGGGCGACTGGTACTTCTGCAGCTTGTCCACCTTGAGCGCGCCGACGCCGTGTTCGGCAGAGAACGAACCGCCGAATTTCGCAACCGCTTCGTACACCAGATGGTTCACATGGTCTTCGTGATCGCGCATGAAGGCTTTGGGATCGCCTTCGCTCGGGGCTTGCACGTTGTAGTGCAGATTGCCGTCGCCGAGGTGGCCGAAGTTGACGATGCGCACGCCGGGCAGCTCGCGTTTCAGCAGCGCATCGGCGTATTCCACATAGTCGGGAATGCGCGAAGCAGCCACCGAAATATCGTGCTTGATGTTCGGACCTTCTTCGGCCTGCGCGAGCGGAATGCTTTCCCGGATGTGCCAGAGTTCGTGCGCCTGAGCGATGCTTTCCGCGACCACAGCGTCTAGCACGCAGCCGTCTTCGAGCGCGCGCTCCAGCAGGCTTTCAAAGCGTTCGCGCGCGTGGTGTTCGGATTCGCTGTCGGAGTTCTCCAGCAGCACGCAGTAGGGCGCGCCTTCCATGTCGGCGAACGGAATGCGCAACTGCGGCATGTGGCGCGCCACAAAGCTCAGCGCGAATTGGCCCATCACTTCAAAGCCGGTAAGGCCCGCACCCAACTGCTGATGCGCGAGGCCCAGCAGCTGCACAGCCGCTTGCATCGACGGCACGGCGGCCCAGGCGGTGAGCTGCGCGGCGGGCTTGGGGTAGAGCTTCATCGTCGCGCCGGTGATGACGCCCAGCGTGCCTTCACTGCCGATGAACAGATCGCGCAGGTCGTAACCTGTGTTGTCCTTGCGCAGGCCTTTGAGTCCGTCCCAGATCTTGCCTTGCGCGGTGACGACTTCCAACCCAAGGCACAGCTCGCGCGTATTGCCGTAGCGCACGACCTGCGTACCGCCCGCGTTCGTGCCCAGATTGCCGCCGATGGTGC
This sequence comes from Diaphorobacter sp. HDW4B, assembly GCF_011305535.1. Classification (GTDB taxonomy): domain Bacteria; phylum Pseudomonadota; class Gammaproteobacteria; order Burkholderiales; family Burkholderiaceae_C; genus Diaphorobacter_A. The sequence continues at coordinate 910,990 of NZ_CP049905.1, read as the reverse complement.
AACTGCCTTCCGCCGCGAGCGACAGCGGAAACAGAAAGCCTTCGCGATCAGCCGCTTCCTGCAGGCTTTGCAGAATGCAACCCGCGTCCACGGTCATGGTGAGATTGGCGTGATCGACATGGCGCACCGCATTCATGCGCGTGAGGCTCAGCACCACTTGCTGGCCGCTCTCGTCGGGCGTCGATCCGACCGAGAGACCCGTGTTGCCACCTTGCGGGACGATCGTCACCTTCTCATCGGCACAGGCGCGCACGACGGCCGCCACTTCCTGCGTATTGCCGGGCCGCACCACGGCCAGCGCCTTGCCGCGCGCACGGCGTCGCCAGTCCTGCTCATAGGCGATCAGGTCGCCTTCGGTGAGTACATTGTTCGCGCCGACGATCTGGCGCAGGCGGTCGAGAAGAGCGGTGGAGGGCATGTGAAAGTTCCCGTGTCGGTGCGAGCGGCGACAGAACTTTCTGCCGTCCGAATGGGTTGAATTTAGTCGGCGGGCCGTGGCATGGCAACGGTGGGGTGATTCACGCGGTTCACACCGCCTTGGTTGCGGCTTCGCGCACCGCCTTTTGGCGCAACCGTACATGCAGCGCGCAGGCGGTGAAAAGCATCAGGCACAGCAAAATCTCGATCATCGCCAACCAGTTGCCAGGGGCCTTGTCACTCCATGCGCGCACCACGCCTTCGGTGAAATACAGCCACACGACGAGGCTTACCCAGCGGTAGGTGTACATGCGATGTTTGAGCAATCCGGCCAGCGGAATGCACAGCGGCAGCGCCTTGAGCACCAGCCACGAGCCGCCCGGACGCAGCGGAGCGAGCCATAACTCCCACAGCACGCTCAGCACGATCAGGCCAAGCAGACTGCCCACCGCCAACCAGCGTGTGAGCGCCACGTCGCCTTGAACGGTGACAGGTGCGGCGGAGGCGTTCGGGGTTGAGGCAGTCATGTAGGCGCGAGAGGGCGGGTTCGTTAAGATCGGGAGTTCATGAATCGGGTCCGCCACCACATCATCATCGCGTGGGCTGCGGGCGCACCATTCAAACACTCCAACAAACCTGCCATCATAGCCACCATGAGCCTGAGCTTCTCGTCCATTCTTGCGCGCCTCGAAGTCTGGGTGGAGGAACTCTCGCGCTTTCCATGGCGCAACACGGCGCACACCTTGCGCGAGCGCTTTCGCGAAGACCGACTTGGGCTCACGGCCAGCAGCCTGACGTTCACCACGCTGCTGGCGCTGGTGCCGTTTGTGACCGTGGCGCTCGCGGTGTTCACCGCGTTTCCGATGTTTGGCAAGATGCAGTCGCTGCTGCAGCGCTGGCTGGTGGACAGCCTGATTCCCGACACCATCGCGCGTTCGGTGCTCGACTACCTCACGCAGTTTGCGTCCAAGGCCAGCGGTTTGGGGGCAGTGGGGTTGAGCATTCTTTTCATCACCGCGCTGGCGTTGATTCTCACCATCGACCGCACGCTCAACAACATCTGGCGCGTGCCCAAGCTGCGTCCGCTTGGGCAGCGCGTGCTGATCTACTGGGCGGCGATCACGCTGGGTCCGCTGTTGCTGGCCATCAGCCTCACGCTCACCACATCGATGGCCTCGGCGGCCTCGCGCGGCATCGGTCAGGCGCTGCCGCAGAGCACGCGTTTCATCTTTGATTCCATCGAATTCGTGCTGCTCGCCGCCGGCATGGCGGGGCTGTATCGCTACGTGCCCAACACGCTCGTGCACTGGCGCCATGCGTGGGCGGGCGGCATCTTCGTGGCCATCGGCATCGAAGTGGCCAAGAAAGTGCTGGGGCTGTATCTGTCGTCGGTGCCCACTTACTCCGTGCTTTATGGCACGTTTGCCACGTTGCCGATTTTGCTGCTGTGGATTTATGTGGCCTGGGTGATCGTATTGCTGGGCGCCGTGGTGGCTGCTTATCTGCCATCTTTGCTGGCAGGCGTTGCACGCAAGGCGGGTGGGCCGGGTTGGAATTTTCTGCTCGCCATCGAATTGCTGCAGCAACTGCAGGCCGAGCGTGACGCGCCGCCACATGGATTGACAGCCGCACAAGCCGCGCAACGCTTGGGCGTAGAGGCCCTGCAACTGATTCCTGCCTTGAATGCGGTGACGGCTTTGAAATGGGTGGTGCAGGTCAACGAAACAGCTGCGGGCGAGTCGGACGATGCCGATGCGCGCTATGTGCTGGTGGCCGATCCGGCGCACACGTTCATGGAGCCGCTGGTCGAAGAACTGCTGATCTCGCGCACCGACGATCTGGACCGCTACTGGGCCAACACCGGCATGGAAGTCCTCAAGCTGGCCGATGTGCTGCCGCGCAAGTCAACTGCCGCAGCCGCGCCGCTCAGTTCTTCGTGATCAGATCAGTGCAGCCGCTGCGCTGCCGTTGAGCACAGCACCTTCGAGCGTGGCAGGGTAGGGGCCTGCGACGTAATCGCCACAGGCCAGCAGCCCCGGCGCGATCTGCATGGCGGGACGCTTCAGCCCAGGCGTGCAGGCAAACGTGGCTCGCTTTTCGACCACGGTCTGGATATGTTCGAGGTCCCGCAAACCGAGCTGTTCGGCGGCTTGTTCAATCACTTGCTCGACCAGCGATTCGCGTTCGCCGTCGAACGCACTCACCACAAACGCCAGCAAGCCCACATCGCCATACAACTGAAAGCGATCAAACACGAACTGCGCAGGGCGTGTTTTGCTGGACCGCAGGGTAGTCATCGGATGCTGGAGCAACGGCTTGTTTTCAGTGCTCTGGCGCACGCGCAGGTACACGGTCGCAATCGCGCCGAACTCCAGAGACTGCGCTTGTTCCGCCCAGTCGCGCATCGTTGGATCATCACCCGACGACGCGCTGGAAACCAATCGCGCAGCCTCCAGACTCGGCGTGGCGAGCAGCACGGCTTCGAAGGCTTCACCATCGACCAGCCAACCCGCATCCGTGCGTTGCAGCGATTGCACGCGACGACCCATTTGCACGGTGTTTTCACGCGCGCTGAGCCAGTCACATGCGGCCTGTGGAAACATGGCACCCAGATCAATGCGAGGCAGCAGAAGATTCGAGCCGCCACGTCCGCTGAACAGACTGTCGCGCAGCACGCGCAGAAAAACTTGTCCGCTCGAATCCGCCGCCAAAGTATTGAGCGCGGACACGCACAGCGGATCGATGAATTCATCCATGAGCCGCGCAGGCAGGCCTTGGCAGATGTCGGCCACGCTGTCGTTGGCACCGCATTCAAAGCCTTGCAAACGCCACTTGGCAGCGCGCATCAGCAACGCCAGTTTCTCGTGCGCAGACCAGCCGCGTGCGCGTGCAATGCCGAGCAGCGCATCCAGCGGCGGGGCGGTGTCAGGCAACTGCAGCCCGCCCCCATCGGGAAACACCAGCGCGAGCGGTGTGCGCAGTAGCGCCTTGTCCGGATCAACGCCCACCAGCCGCATCAACCGCAAGCATTCGGCATACGCGCCGATGAGAATGTGCTGCCCGTTGTCGAGCACCAGCGGCTTGCCCGTTGCAGCATCCTGCGCATGCACCGCGCGCGCGCGACCGCCCACGGTGCGCGCGGCCTCGAAGACACTGACGTGATGCCCTGCTTGTGAAGCACCAACGGCCGCAGCCATGCCGGCCCAGCCCGCGCCGATCACAGCAATGCGCATCTGCATCTGCGTGCTTGGCACCGCTTACATGCGCCCCAGCGCCTGCATCTTCCAGGCCAGCCACAGCTTGCGCAGCGGCGTCAGGCTGATGCGTTGGTGCAGCACCTTGAAGTCTTCACTTTCGATCTCGCGCAGCAAAGTACGGTAGATGCTCGCCATCATCAGACCGGGCTTTTGCGCGCGACGGTCCACATCGGGCAGCAGCGCAAGCGCTTCGTCATACAGCTTGTGCGCGCGTTCGGCCTGAAAGCGCATCAGCTTGGTGAAGTTGTCCGAATACTTGCGGTTGGTGATCTCGTGCGCTTTCACATCGAACTGCTGCAGCTCGGAAACCGGCAGGTAGATGCGCCCCATCATCGAGTCCTCGCCCACATCGCGAATGATGTTGGTGAGCTGGAACGCCAAGCCCAGCTTGTGCGCGTATTTGGTCGTCTGCGGATCGGTCTGGCCGAAAATCTTGGCCGACACCTCGCCCACCACGCCCGCCACCAGATGGCAATAACGCTGCAGACCGGGGAAATCGAGATAACGGGTCTGCTCCAGATCCATCTGGCAACCCTGAATGATGGCTTGAAACTGGCGCTCTTCCAGCCCATAAGCAGGCACGTGCGGCATCATCGCCAGCATCACGGGATGCGTGGGTTTGCCTGCAAATGCGTTGCTGACCTCGGCCTGCCACCACGCCAGTTTGGTGCGGGCGACGCCGGGGTCTGAGACTTCGTCAACCACGTCATCCACCTCTCGGCAGAAGGCGTAGAAAGCGGTGATGGCTGCGCGCCGCTGCGCCGGGAGGAACAGGAAGGCGTAGTAGAAGCTGCTGCCTGAGCTGGCGGCTTTTTGTTGGACGTACTGTTCCGGGTTCATATTGTTGTGATTGTCCCATGACTGAGGGGGTGGCTTTTCTTTGGTCGTTTTTGGTTCCTTCTTTGTTTTTGTTCCTGCTCGGTGGTTGCTTACGGAGGCCGGGTGTTCGCCCCGGCGGGCGAGTAACTTTTCGCTGGCGCGCGAAAAGTCACCAAAAGCGCGCTTGAATTCGGGGTCACACGATAGAACTCACTTTGCGCCGTAGGCGCTCCGTTCGGGCAACTATCGTGAGTCAGACCAAAAGCTGGGGAGGGCGCTGCTGCATTCTGCGATGCAGCAGCGGCGGCGCGAGTATCGCGACGGAAAAATCGATGTTTAAGCGCGAGAGTTCAATTCGTCGAGTGGCTTGCGCCCAGGCATCTCGCGACGTCGCGAGATGCCGCACGAGCAACGCGAAGTGCCGTGACGTACCTCTTATGAAAATTCTGACTCACGATAGTTGTCCGAGCGGAGCGACGCAGTCGCGCAGCGAGTTCTATCGTGGGTATTGAAAAGCGATTTTTGGTGACTTTTTGGCGCAGCAAAAAGTTACTCGCCCGCCGGGGCGAACACCCGGCCTCCGTAAACAACCACTCAGCGAGAACCAAAAAAGAACACAAGCGGCACCAGCGCGTTGCCGCAATCAATCAACGCGCCAAGAACTCCCGGACCATCTGATTGAACACATCCGCATGTTCCCACTGCGCCCAGTGCCCGCACTGGTTGAAGATGTGCATCTCCGCGTTCGGAATGCCCCAGATCACGCGCAGTCCCACGTCCAGTGGCACAAAGCGATCATCGCGGCCCCAGATCACCAAGGTCTTGGCCTTGATCTCCGAGAGTCGGTGACCGTAATCGCTGAACTGCTTGGGATTCACCTGCAGGCTTTTGACGAAGTTTTCGAGGTGATCGCGACGCGCGAGGATGTTGTCCAGACGCTGCTGGTAAAGCTCTTCCGTGAGGCTGCTGGCGTCGTAGACGAACACGTTCATCATGCGCTTCAAGTTCTCGACCGTCGGATCGCGGTAGAGCGCTCCGATGAGTTTGATGCCTTCGGTCGGCATGGGCACGAACTGGCTGGGGCCGCCTGTGCCGCCGCCCATCAGCACGAGCTTGTCGACCGATTGCGGATTGGCCAGAGCGAAGCCCACGGCGCTGTGGGCGCCCATGGAGTTGCCGATGATGTGGACCTTGGTCGTTATGCCGAGTTGGTCGAGCACGGCTTTGAGGCAACGGGCGTTCAGATCGCTGCGCGAGCCGGTGCTGATGATGGTGTCGCTCTTGCTCCAGCCAGGGCAGTCGAGCAGGATGACGCGGTAGCCTGCGTTGACCAGCGGTTCGATGTTGCGGTTGAAGTTGGCCCAGCCGCTCGCGCCGGGGCCGGAGCCGTGGAGCATGACGACGATTTTGTCGCCTGTGCCTACATCGTTGTAGTGCAGCTTGAGAGGCTTGCCGTCTTCGGTGATGGTGATGAAGCGGCTGCTGGCTGCTTCGGTGATGGCTTGTGGTTGTTGTGTCATGGCGATGTCTTTCGTTGAGTGCTTCAGTCGATGGATGCACCGCTGGCCTTGACCAGTGCGGACCAGCGCATTTGCTCCGATTGCATGTACTTGCCGAATTCTTCGGGGGTGGCCGAGAAGCTTTGCATGCCTTGTTCGTTGAAGCGCTTGAGCACGTCCGGGTCTTTCAATGCAGTGGCGAAGGCCTGGTTCAGGCGCTGGACGATGGCTGCTGGCGTGCCTGTTTTCACTACCGCACCAAACCACACGCCTGCGTTCACGCCGTTCACTCCGAGTTCGGCGACGGTGGGCACGTTCGGCATTTGGGGCGAGCGCTTGTCGGCTGCAATTGCGATGGGTTTGAGGCGCTTGCCTGCGATCAGCGGGGCGGTGGTGATGACCGGGTCGAACATGAAATCGACCTGACCGCCCATCACGTCCTGCAGCGCCGGGGCCGAGCCTTTGTAGGCAACGTGGCTGAAATTGCCGCCGACCTTGGTGCGAAACATTTCGCCGAGCAGATGGCCGATGGAGCCCACGCCTTGCGAGGCGAATGTGAGGCCGTTTTGACGCGACTTGGCTTGCTGGATCACGTCGTTCAGGCTGTTGATGGAGCTGTTGGCAGGTACGACGAGCACCAGCGGCGACGAGGCCAACGGCGTGACGGGCGTGAAGTCCTTGTTCGGGTCGTATGAGAAGTTGCGGTACAGCGTGGGGTTGATCGCGAACATCTCGGTTGCGCCGACAAAAATGGTGTGGCCGTCGGCGGGTTGCTGGCGCACAGCACCGGCTGCGATCTGGCCGCCGCCGCCGGGGCGGTTGTCCACGATGACGGGTTTGCCGAGTTGGTCGCTGACCTTGGTGGCGAGCGTGCGCGTCACGTTGTCGGTGATGCCGCCTGCCGGGAAGGGCACGATGATGGTGATGGACTTGCTTGGAAAGTCCTTGGCGGTCTGCGCTTGTGCAGCCGGCAGCAGTGCTGTGCAAGCAAGCGCGGCGGCAATGGTTGTGGAGCGGAAAAAGAAAGTGCGACGGTTGCGCATGAGGGTGTCTCCGTGATTTTCTAGGTTTGGAATTTGAGGGAAAAGAACGTTGCTTACTGACTGAATTGAGCGCGCACGCTGCCCACGCCGGTGATGCTCGCTTCAAAGCGGTCACCTGCCTGCACTGGCACCATGGTGCCGAGCGCGCCGGTCAGCACCAGATCGCCTGCACGCAGCGGCGAGCCAAGGCTTGCGAGCTTGCGGGCCAGCCACACGCAGGCGTTGAGCGGGTGACCGAGGCAGGCCGCGCCGTTGCCGCTGGAGGCGGTTTCGCCGTTGCGCGTCATGGTCATTTCGCAGAGCTTGAGGTCAAGCGCGTTGAGCTTGGTCGGCACGCCGCCGAGCACGACGAGGCCACTGGAGGCGTTGTCGGCCACGGTGTCGATGAAGCGGATGTTCCAGTTGGCGATGCGGCTGCCGACGATTTCGATGGCCGGCAGCACGTAGGCGGTGGCGTTGATCACATCGACCAAAGTGGCGTCCGCCATGTCGAGATCGCGCTCCAGCACGAGGGCGACTTCGGCCTCGACCTTGGGTTGCAGCGTGCGTGCAAGCGGCACGACCTCATCGTCACCGTAGACCATGTCGGCGAACAGCGTGCCGAAGTCCGGTTGATCGACGCCGAGTTGCTTTTGCACGGTGAGCGAGGTGAGGCCGATCTTGCGACCGACGATGCGGCGACCTTGCGATTGCGCATGTCGCACGTTGGCGAGCTGCACCGCGTAGGCCGTTTCGTTGTCGGTGATTTCATCGCGCAGCGGTGCAATTGGCACTGCGTTGGCTTCCGCTTGGCGAAGGCGTTCGGCCCAGCGTTCTATGTCGTGAGTTGGAGCGGTCATGGAGCGTTGAAGGAGCGTTGAAGTGGTGGTGATGAATTCAGGTATTTGTGTGCATGAACATCACGCCGTAGCCTGCGATCAGCGCAGGCATGCAGCGGTATGTTTGAAGCGGGCAGGGCAGTTCTGTGTTCAGAGGCAAGGCGCTGCGAGCCACCAGCCAGGTCTTGGATTCGTGCGCGGAGTTGCCTGCTTGCTGCGAGATCGATTCCTCGCTCATCGCGCACAGCGCATCGAGCTCGCCGCTCGCCATGGCCTGCATCCAGCGGTGGTCCCACTCGGGGTTGAGCGGCTTCATCCAGTCTTCGCCATGGGCCAGCGCCATGCCTGCGGCCTTCACGCGTTCGGTCTTGGCATCGCGCTCTTGCTGCGTGGGCATGCGCTTGTTGGTGATGCGCTCGCGCACGGCCAGATCGGGGTGTTCCATGGTGGGAACCGGTGGCTCGTGCGACAGACCGCCGGAGCCGATCAGCAGTGTGCGTTCGGGCAGCGTGTCGAGAAACTGGCCGATGCTCTGGCCCAGCGTGCGGCAGCGCGAGAGGCGCGCGATGCTGGGCTGCGAGACCGAGTTCACGAAGATCGGAATCAGGGGCGGCGTCTTCATCTCGTCATCCCACAGAAACTGCAGGGCTTGCGAGAAGCCATGATCGACCAGCATGCGGCGCGACACCGCCATGTCGAAGTTGTCATTCATCAGGTGCTTGGCGAGCGCGAGCGCCTTGTCCTGCGCGACGTTGAGCGGCCCGGCGGGCGACAGGTAGTCGCCCACGGCGGTGGCTTCTGAACCGATGCAGAAGGGCGGCATCAGCTCGTTGAAGAAGCCGTTGTAGTGGTCCGGGCCGATCAGCACGATGAGCTCGGGTCCGAACTCGTGCACAAAGGTGCGCGCGGCGCTCACGGCCATGTCGATGGCCATCTGGTCGTCTTCGTCGATCGGGTTCAGTCCGAGCAACGGCGAATGCGACATGCCGAGAAACGCGCGGCTGGCTTTGCGTGGGTTAGTCATTTTCATGCGAGCACCTCCATGTGGGCAGGCATTGCGCTGTGCAGCACATGCGCGAGTTGTTCAGTCACTGCCGACACTTCCTGCGGCGATGCGAGCGCGGCGACAAAGCGGTCCGGGCGCACGAAGACGATGGACTTGGATTGCGTGCTGAACCAGTCCTTGATGCGGCCCTGCGCGTCGCCGATGGTGATGACGTCGTCGTGGGTGGGCGAGGAGTGCTTGAGTTGCACCGTGGGCATAACGCGGATGAGGCGCGCGCCGAGGCGTTGCCAGAATGCGCGTGCCGCGTCGTTCATGCCGTAGCTTGGGTCCGTTCCCCAGGCGATGATGGCAAAGTGCAGGCCGATCACGTCGTCCAGGCGCACGGTCTCGCCCGCCAAAGTGCTCACGCGCGGCTGGATGAACATGCGGCCGATGGGGCTGGGCTCGGGCACCTGCAGTCCGTGCACGAGGCGGCCGACCAGCGACTCCTTCTTCTCGGCCATCAGGCCGAGCAGGCGGCTCATCGGCGTGTTGCCCGAACCATCGAGCAGTCCACCAAATGGCATCTTCGCGCCGCGATTGCCAGTGGCGGTCTGGTGCAGCACCACGCCTTGTTCGTAGCGCGGCATGGGCTTGAAGCGCATTTCGGCGAAGTATTGCTTCACGGGCGGCAGCACGTTGAGCGCGAGCATGGCGGTGTCGCGCACCTTGGCGACGGTGTGGCTCTCGGGCGCAAAGATGTCGCCCGCCACTTCGGAGAGGTGGATCATGCTGCGGGCATGGGTGCGGCGTTCTTGCTCGTAGCTGTCGAGCAGCGCGGCATCGGCTTGACCGTGGACCACCATCGCCAGCTTCCACGCGAGATTGCCCGCGTCGCGCATGCCGCTGTTGTAGCCCTGACCTTGCCACACGGGCATGATGTGCGCCGCATCGCCCGCGAGCAGAACGCGGCCCACGCGAAAGCGTGCAGCGAGGCGCGCGTTGTGGGTGTAGACGCGCTTGCGGATGTAGTCCACCTTGTCCGGATCGGCCACCACCTTCTGCATGAGCTTGGCGAGGTTTTCGGGCTTGGAGAGTTCTTCCTCGGTCTCGCCCGGCATCACCATGAATTCGAAGCGGCGGATGCCGTGGGGCAGGGCTGCCGACACATAGGGGCGCTCGGGATCGCAGTGCATGTCGATGTGCGGCGTGCCGAGCGGGTCGTTGCGCACGTCGACGACGATCCATTGATTGGGCTTGGTGCGGCCTTCGTAGGGCACGTTGAGCGTGCGACGCACGAGGCTGTTGCCGCCGTCGCAGGCCACCAGATAGCGCACGGACACGTTGCGTTCGTTGCCGTCGTTTCCTTTCACGGTGACCTGGACGCCCGCATCGCTTTGCGAGAACTGCTGCAGCTCGTGGCCGAACAGCACCTGCACATGCGGGAAACGCTTGAGGCCCTGATACAGAATCTCGTCCACTTGCGGCTGGATGAAGGCGTTGCGGCGCGACCAGCCGAATTCGTCGGTGCGTGGTTCAATCGATGCGAAACACTGGCCGCTGGCGGTATAGAAACGCATCCAGTGATCGGGCGTGATGTGTGCCTGTACTTGCTCGGAAAGACCGGCCGCCTGCAGCGTGCGCAGCGCTTCGTCGTCGATGCCGATGGCGCGCGGGTAGTCGATCACCTGGTCTAGCTTTTCGATGATCAGCACCTTCACGCCAGCAAGGCCCAGCGTATTGGCGATGGTCAGGCCGACAGGGCCCGCGCCGACGATGATCACGTCATGCGAGTCGGTTGGGTTTTGTCTCGTTGAGGCATTTGTCATGGGCAGTCTCCGTGAGAAATATCAGTGATGAGCGATAAGCTTTGATAATTCTCAAGGCCGGGTCGTACACTGAGAACCGCGTGCACCAGGTGCACATAAACCTTCGAACTAACCCTTAAGAAGAGTCCGATCATGGCGACCAGACGTGGGATTTCGACCACATTTGCCGACAACGACTACAAGGAAGTGCGCAGTCTTTCGCGTGGTCTGCTGGTGCTGCAGGCGCTCAACCGCGCGCCGGGCGGAATCGCCTCCACCACCGAACTGGCGCAGGCCTGCGGCATCCATCGCACCACCGTCAAGCGTTTGCTGGAGACACTGCGTGCCGATGGCTTCGTGCGCCGTGGCGAGAAGGACGGGCAGTACTACCTGACCTTTGCCGTGCGCAGCCTGAGTGAGGGATTTGTGCACGACGACTGGGTCGATCAGGTTGCGCTGCCGCTGATGCGTGCGGCCTTGCCTGACCTGATGTGGCCGTGCGATCTGGGCGCGCTCGAAGGTGGCTTCATGGTGGTGCGCGAGAGCACGCACCGCTTCAGTCTGCTGTCGCAGCATCGCGGAATGATTGGCGAGAAGCTGCCGCTGTTCTTCACCGCGATGGGCCGTGCCTATCTCGCAGCCTGCACCGAGGCCGAACTGGAAGGTCTGCTGGCGCTGCTTGCCCAGCGCGACGATGCGGTGGGCGAGATGGCGCGTGATCGCACAGCTGTCGACCGACTGATTGCCGAGACACGTACGCGCGGCTACGCGGTGAACGACGGCGACTGGATTCGCGAGAAGACTACGGGTGCGATTGCCGTGCCCATCATCAGCGGGCGCAAGCTGGTGGGTGGTGTGAACCTGATTTTTCCGCGCGCGGCGGTTTCCGTGGCAGAGCTGGAGCAGCGTTATTTGCCGCGTCTGAAACGTCTTGCCAGCCGCATCGGCAAAGACATGCAGCCGTGGTTACAGGGCAGTAACGAATCTTCGTAGATACCCGACTGTTGGAAATCCGCACTTTCATTCATAATTATGAGAAATTACACATGCGAATGTGTTTTGCCATCAATTGACGACCGATGTCAGCAGAATGATGGCATCACGCGTTGTATGTAAATGTGCTGATATTTAGAAACCCAGCCCGGACAGCCCGATATCGCCATGCGCACGCTAGCCAACTCCATGCACGATCAGGTCGCTGAAAGACTGCGGGAACTGATCTTCGACGGGACGCTCGCCCCCGGCAGCTTTCTCGATGAGGTGCGGCTGTGCGAGCAGCTTGAAATCTCGCGCACGCCGCTGCGAGAAGCTTTGAAGGTGTTGGTGGCCGAAGGGCTGGCCCGGCACGAGCCGCGCCGTGGCTGCTTTGTCGCCCAGATCACCGAGCGCGATGTGGACGAGATTTTTCCGGTGATCGGCCTGCTCGAAGGCCGCGCCGCGTTCGAGGCCACGCAGAAGGCGACGCAGGCCGACATCAACGCGCTCGAAGCGCTGCATGAGCGCCTGCAGCGTCACGCCGACGCGGGCGACATCAACGAATACTACGCGGCCAATCTGGCGATTCACGAAGCCTTCATCACGCTGGCCGACAACCGCTGGCTTGCGCAGAGCATTGGTGATCTGCGCAAGATTCTTCGCCTCGCACGGCTGCAGCAACTGCATGCGCCGGGGCGGCTGGACAACAGCCTTCATGAACATCAGGACGTGTTCGCCGCACTCAAGCGCCGCGACGCCGATGCCGCCGAACAGGCCATGCGCCACCACCTTTTTGCCCAACGAGAGGCGCTGCGCGAGCTGGCGCGCCTCCATTCGTCCCGGATTGCCCTATGAATGCCGCTACCACCTGGTTGTCCCGCAACGTCGCCCGTCTGATGGGCGGGGACTCGAAAACGTCCGAATCCACTTCTGAAAAAGCCTCGGCCAAGGATTCGGGTGCGCCGCGCTCGACCCATGACCGGCTCGAAGCCACACTGCGTCGTGGCAACGAAGCCCTGTCGCCGCGTGCGCTGCGGCGCGTGTTGACGGATCTGCAGGAAGTCGTCGCGCCGCGCGTGAGCGAAATCGAAGGCGGTCGCCGCGCCGAGGCGGTGGCCAGTTGGTACGCCGAAGCCTCGCCCGAGGAGCGCCACGATCTCTGGCTGCTGATGTGCGAGCAGTTCACGCCCGATGCATCGCGCGTGAAGAATGCGCAGCAGAAATACGAAGCCGCTGTCGGCACGCCCGACGCGCCGCAGGCCGAAGCCCAACTGCGCCGCGTGCTGACGTCGCCGCGCACGCGCCTGTTGCAGCGTTTTGCGGCGTTTCCGAACGGCATGCGTTTTCTGGTCGATCTGCGTGCCGAGCTGCTGCCGCATCTGAAGGGCGACAAGCGCCTGATGCCGCTGGAGGCTGAACTGGAGCAGTTGTTCGCCACTTGGTTCGACATCGCGTTTCTGGAGCTGCAGCGCCTGTCCTGGGACTCGCCCGCGTCGCTCATCGAAAAGCTCATCAAGTACGAGGCCGTGCACGACATCCGCAGCTGGGCCGATCTGAAGAACCGCCTCGACAGCGACCGCCGCTGCTACGGCTTCTTCCATCCGCGTCTGCCCAACGAGCCGCTGATCTTTGTGGAAGTGGCGCTGGTCACCGACATTTCCGCCAGCATCACGCCGCTGCTGGACGAATCCGCCGAAGCTGCCGACCTGAGCAAGGCGACGACCGCGATCTTCTACTCGATCAGCAACACGCAGACCGGCCTGCGCGGCGTGAGCTTCGGCGATTCGCTGATCAAGCATGTGGTGGAAACGCTGACCGCAGAGTTCCCCAAACTCAAGCGCTTTGCGACGCTGTCGCCGATTCCGGGCTTCCGTTCGTGGCTGGGCAAGAACTGCGCGCAGCAACTCGAATTGCTCGATGAAAAGCGTCTGGCTGAGCTGGGCAGGGTGGTGGGTTTTGAGCCACCGCAGGCCGCGCATGTGCTGGCCGCAGCGGACGCCAATGCGCTGGAGCTCGATGCGAAATCGCCCGTGCGCCAGTTCGTCACCGAATGCGCGGCGCGCTATCTGGGACGCGGCATGGTGGACGACAAGCCGATCGATCCCGTAGCGCGTTTTCACCTCGGCAATGGTGCGCGCGTGGAGCGCCTGAACTGGGCAGGCGACCCGTCGTCCAAGGGCATGAAGCAGTCGTTCGGGATGATGGTGAATTACCTCTACGACCTGAAAAAGCTCGACAAGCACCGCAGCATGCTGCACGAAGGCCGCGTGCCGGTTTCCAGCGAAATCGACACGCTGTGCCGCGATTGACGGAGCAACGAATTTGGAATGGGCGCATTTGCTGCAAGCACGCAACATGCGCCTGCCCTTGAATCCACTGCGGGAGATTCGACAACAGAGTTGCTTTTACCTCGGGAAAGCCCGTAGATGTTGAGCGCTGATGTGAACGGAAGTTTGTCAATAGCAAAAGCGATTGGCTACAAATGTTCACATTTGAGGATCATGGAGGGCTGACCCATTTCGGCTCGCGCGGAACAGACAAGCTGTACCGCGCGAGCCACCCATCCAACGCAAGAGTAGAACGAGGAGACAGACAACATGCCAGGCAACAACGCATTCCAGGCAGATCCCACCATGGGCGCAATCGGCAACCTGCAGCGTCGCGACGTGCTGCGCGCAGCCGGTGCAGCCGGTTTGATGATGGCGGGCGCGGGCCGCAGTTTCGCGGCCGACCCTGCCGCTGCAAGCTGGCCGAGCAAGCCGGTGACCGTGGTCGTTCCTTTCCCGGCCGGGGGCGGCACGGACGCCTTTGCGCGCCCGCTCGCAGCGCAGTTCTCCAAATCCACGGGCAAGTCGCTGATCATCGACAACCGTGGTGGCGCGGGCGGTACCGTGGGCGCGAGCATTGCCGCCAAGCTGCCGCATGACGGCTATGGCCTGTTCATGGGCGCGGTGCACCATGCGATTGCGCCGTCGATGTATCCCAAGCTCGACTACGACATCGAAAAGGACTTTGTGCCACTTGCACTGCTGGCCAAGGTGCCGCAGGTCATCGTGGTCAATCCCCGCAACGTGACTGCCAAGGATTTCAAAGAGTTCCTCGCCATGCTCAAGGCCAAGCCCGGCAAGTACAACTATGGCTCGGCAGGCTCCGGCACGTCGCACCATCTGGCGGGTGAACTGTTCAAGCTGCAGACCAACACCTTCATCACGCACATCCCGTACCGCGGCGCAGGCCCGGCGCTGCAGGATCTGATCGGCGGCAACGTGGACATGATGTTCGACGGCCTGGGCTCCTCCGCCGCGCACATCAAGGGCGGGCGCATCAAGCCGATGCTGGTTTCCGGTGCCAAGCGCAACCCCGCGCTGCCGGATGTTCCGTGCGCCGCCGAAGTGGGTCTGCCCGACTACACCGTGTCCACTTGGTACGGCCTCTGGGCCCCCAAGGGCACATCACCCGAAATGGCCGCGCGCATCGTCGACGAGTTCAACAAGCTCGGTCAGGCCGAAGAAGTGAAGGCCGCCTGGGCCAGCAACGGCGCAGAATTCGGCGGCCTCTCGTCGCAGGACTTTGGCAAGATGGTCAGCGGTGAAGTCAAGCGCTGGGCACAGGTGGTGAAGGCTTCGGGGGCGAAGCTGGAGTGAGTCTTTCGTGAAGCCCTTTGGCTTCTATTGAATGCTCGGCTTTCCATGAAGAACGGCGCGTTGGATTGACCACGCGCCGTTTGCTTTTGTCGTGTTCAAGCCTTGCGCTTGCGTCTTTTGGGCTGGAGTCCTTGCTGCACAGGCGGTGCCAAGACCATGTCGGCGAAAGCGCGTCCTCCGGCGGAGATGTGGTTGCGCATGGCTTCTGCTGCGCCTTCGCTGTCGCCGTTGATGATGGCGGCCACCACGGCTTCGTGTTCAGCCTGGGAGCGCAGCAGGCGTTCGGGCTTCTCGAACATCTTTCCGCGATAGGGGGCGACGCGCAGGCGGGCTTCGCGGGTCTGCTCGACGATGTAGGTGTTTCCGCTTGATTGATATATCAAATCATGCAGGCGGACATTGGCCTGCTCGTAGCCAATGGAGTCTGCTGAGTTTGCACAGGCGCGGGTATCTTCCAGCGCTTGTTTGAGGTGTTCTTTCTGCTCGTTGTTGATGCGGTTGGCTGCCAGGCGCGCGACCACGCCTTCGAGTTCTCCAACGCCTTCCATCATGGCGATCAGTTCGCGCAGTTCCAGCTGGCGTACATAGATGCCGGAGCGCGGCAGGATGCTGATCATCCCCTTGGCGGACAGCAGCAACAAGGCTTCGCGGACGGGCGTGCGGGATGCCTGGAAACGTTCGCACAGTTCCTGTTCGTCGATGGGGTCTCCCGGCAGGAGGGTGCCGCTGCGCAGGTCGTGCTCCAACGCCAGACGGATCCTGTCCTGCATGCTCGGCAGACCTAGGGTTTTCTCTGTATGTGCGGTATGCTGACTCATTTTCTAATATTAGATATATCTGTTGAGGCTAATGATACACATGACGCCCGAGTTGCACCTGCAAAATCACGTTGCCACCATTACCCTCAAGCGGCCCGATGTCGCCAATCGGCTCGCGCCCGAGGATCTGCCAGTCATCATTTCGCACGTTCAGAAGATCAACGCATCTGACGACGTGCGCGTGGTGGTGTTGCGCAGCGAAGGCAAGTATTTTTGCAGTGGCTATGATATATCAGAGGTGCAAAACAGTCAGGAGAAAGGCAGCAGCTTTGGCGAGATGGTGGATGCCATCGAGCAGTGCCGCGCGGTGACCATTGCGGTGGTGCACGGCGGTGTTTACGGCGGTGCGACCGACATGGCACTGGCCTGCGACTTTCGCGTGGGCGCGAGCGCGGCGGAGATGTTCATGCCGGCGGCGCGCCTTGGGCTGCACTTCTATCAGGCGGGGCTGGAGCGTTATGTCACGCGGCTGGGGCTGGACACGGCCAAGCGGCTGTTTCTCACCTGCGAGCGGTTGAATGCCGACGAAATGAAATCCTGCGGTTTTCTCACGCATCTGGTTCAGCCGGAGGCGCTCGAGAGCACCGTTTCCACATTGACGGACACGCTCAGCGCGATGGCACCGCTGCCGCTGTTCGGCATGAAAAAGCATCTGAATTTGATCGCACGCGGTCAGCACGACGCGGACGCGATTGCGCGCGATGTGTTCCAGACCGTGCATTCGGACGATTTGAAAGAGGGCGGCACCGCCTGGCGCGAAAAGCGCAAACCGGTCTTCAAAGGGCGCTGACAAACC
Organism: Diaphorobacter sp. HDW4B; assembly: GCF_011305535.1. GTDB lineage: Bacteria > Pseudomonadota > Gammaproteobacteria > Burkholderiales > Burkholderiaceae_C > Diaphorobacter_A. Next base: position 894,111 of record NZ_CP049905.1, on the reverse strand, counting down.
CGAAGGCTTCTTGAAGACATAACTTACCCCATACGGAGACAAACCATGAAGTTGAAGACTGCCTTCGCGGCGGCAATGACCGCGCTCGCCTGTGCATCTGCCTTTGCCCAGGGCGGAGCCTATCCGAACCGACCGATCACGCTGATCGTCGGCTTCCCGCCCGGCGGTGGCGCGGACTCGGTGGCGCGCATCGTGAGCGAAAAGCTCGGCCGTGTGCTCAATCAATCGGTGATCGTGGACAACCGCGCCGGTGCGGGCACGACGATCGCGTCCGATCTGGTGGCGCGTGCGCAGCCCGACGGCTACACCTTGCTGCTGGCGACACCCAGCTTGTACGGCTCCGACCAGCTGCTCTACAAGAGCGCGCGCTATGACGGCGAAAAGAGCTTCACCCCGGTGGCGCGTTGGGCGTATTCGCCGATGCTGCTGGCGGTGAAGAAGGACTTCCCCGAGAACTCGGTGCAGGGCCTGATTGCGCAGGCGCGCAAGAATCCGGGCAAGCTCAGCTATTCGTCTTCCGGCACGGGCGTTGTCACGCATCTGGCGGGGGCGTCGTTTGCGCAGGCGGCGGGCATCGACATGCTGCATGTGCCGTTCAAGGGCGGCGCGCCGTCGATTCAGGCGGTGGGCGCGGGCGATGTGGACATGACCTTCGGCACGCCGCCTTCGGTTCTGCCGATAGCGCAGGGCGGCAAGCTGCGTCTGCTGGCGGTCACGACCACGGAGCGCTCGCCGTTGTTTCCTGATCTGCCCGGCATGAAGGAGTCCGGCATCAACGACTTCAATTTCACCATCGCCTATTCGCTGTATGGCCCTGCCAAGCTGCCCGCCGAAGTGGTGCAGAAGCTCGCGGAAGTGAGCTTCCAGGTGCTGCGGGACCCCGAAGTGAAGGCCAAGCTGGAAAAGCAGGGCAACATCGCCTGGCCGACGAAGACGGCCGACGAGTTCCGCACTTGGGCGGTCACCGAAGGCAAGAAATACAAGGTGATCACGGAGCGCTCGGGCGCGGTGGGAGCCACCAATTGAACGCGATGAACGCGACGGCCATCGGCTTGCCGCTGGAAGGCATTACCGTCGTTGACCTCACGCGCGTGCTGGCCGGACCCATGTGCACGCAGACGCTGGGCGATCTGGGGGCGCGGGTGATCAAGGTCGAGCAGCCCGAGGTGGGCGACGATTCGCGCGCCATCGGTCCGTTTGTGGACGGCACATCGGCGTACTTCATGTCGGTGAACCGGAACAAGGAATCGATTGCGCTGCACCTCAAGGCGGATGCGGATCGGCAGATCTTCGAGAGCCTGCTCGCCAAGGCGGATGTGCTGGTCGAGAACTACCGGCCTGGCACGATGGAAAAGCTCGGCTACGGCTGGGACGAGCTTCATGCGCGCTTTCCGAAGTTGATCTTCGTGTCGATCTCGGGCTTCGGCCAGACCGGCCCGTACCGCGAAAAGCCCGCCTACGACATGGTTGTGCAGGCCATGAGCGGCATGATGAGCGTGACCGGCAGTGCCGATTCCGGCCCGTGCCGCGTGGGCGTGTCGATTGGCGATCTCGGCGCGGGGCTGTATGCGGTGATCGGCACGCAGTCGGCCTTGCTGCGTCGTGCCCGCACAGGGCAGGGTGAGCGCGTGGATGTCTCCATGCTCGATTGCCAGATGGCGCTCCTGGAGAATCCGGTGGCGCGCCTGTCGGCCACGGGCAGCGTGCCGGGGCCGATCGGCTCGCGTCACCCGTCGATGGCGCCGTTCGATGTCTACGCTGCGCAGGATGGCTGGTTCGTGATTGCGGTGGGCAGCGATGTGCTGTTCAAGAAGCTGTGTGGCCTGCTGGAGTTGCCTGATTTGGCTGCCGACCCGCGTTTCACCACCAATGCCGAGCGCTGCAAGCACCAGGCCGAGCTCAAGGTTTTGCTCGAAGAGTGCCTTGTTTTGCAGCCGCGCGCGCACTGGCTCCGTATTTTCTCTGACCACGGCGTGCCCACAGGTGAATATCATTCGGTGGCGGAAGCGGTGGCGCATCCGCAGATTGCGGCGCGCGGCATGATGGCGAGCGTGCAGGCACCGGGCGGTGCCGAGCTGCGGGTGGCCTCGAATCCGCTGATGGCCGGCTTGGGTGCCGATTCTGTGGTGCGGCGCAATCCGCCTGCGCTGGACGGCGACCGGGAACGCATACTGCGTGACTTTGTGGATGCGGCCTGAATGGCGAGATGCCCTGATTTGAGTGAGTTTTTTCGGAAGTGAGCTTTTGAAGATGTCCAACAACAACCTGTTTTCCGCGCTGCGCGCAGCGTTTCCTGCGAATCTCGACGAGACCGCCATTGAAGCGACTTCTCCGGGCGGCGAGCCGCTGAACTACACGTGGCGCGACCTCGACCGCGCGAGCGCGCGCATCGCCAACATGCTGGACTCGCTGAAGCTGCCCGAGGGCAGCCGCGTGGCGGTGCAGGTCGAGAAGTCGGTCGAAGCCGTGCTGCTGTATCTGGCCACGCTGCGTTCGGGCTATGTGTTCCTGCCGCTGAACACCGCCTACCAGAGCGCCGAGATCGAATACTTCGTCGGCAATGCCGAGCCCGCCGTGGTGGTGTGCACGCCGAACAATTTCGGCTGGGTTTCCAAGATCGCCTTCAAGGCCGGTTGCGAATATGTGTTCACACTGGGCGAAGACCGCAACGGCACGCTGCTGGAGCGTTCCACGCATTTCGGCGACGAGCATCAGCCCGTGGAAAAGCAGGCCGACGATCTGGCCGCGATTCTCTACACCAGCGGCACGACGGGCCGCAGCAAGGGCGCGATGCTCACGCACGGCAATCTGCTGTCGAACGCGGTGATGCTCAAGGATTATTGGGGCTGGAAGCAGGGCGACGTGCTGATCCACGCGCTGCCGATCTTCCACGTGCACGGCCTGTTCGTGGCGATCCATGGCGCGCTGATCAACGGCAGCAAGATGATCTGGATGGCCAAGTTCGATCCCAAGGCCGTCATCGCCGCCATGCCGCGCGCGACCGTGTTCATGGGCGTGCCGACGCTGTACGTGCGCATGCTGGCCGAACCCGCTCTCACCAAGCAGCAGGCCAGCCACATGCGATTGTTCATCGCCGGCTCCGCGCCGTTGCTCATCGAGACCTTCAAGGAATGGCAGGACCGCACGGGCTTCACGATTCTGGAGCGCTACGGCATGAGCGAAACCATCATGCTGACGTCCAACCCCTACGCGGCCGATGCACGTTTCGGCAACCAGGACGAGCGTCGTGGCTCGACCGTGGGCTTTCCGTTGCCGGATGTGGGTCTGCGCGTGGTGGACGACGCGGGCAAGGAACTGCCCAAGGGCGAGATCGGCAACATCCAGGTCAAGGGCCCGAACGTGTTCAAGGGCTACTGGCGCATGCCCGAGAAGACCAAGGAAGAGTTCAGCGCCGACGGCTGGTTCAAGACTGGCGACGTGGGCAAGGTCGATGAGCGCGACTACGTGAGCATCGTGGGCCGCAGCAAGGACCTGATCATCAGCGGCGGCTACAATGTCTATCCCGCCGAGATCGAGGGCTACATCAACGACATGCCCGGCGTGGCCGAGAGCGCGCTGGTCGGCGTGCCGCACCCGGACTTCGGCGAAGTCGGCGTGGCGGTGATCATCCCCAAGCCGGGCGTGACGCTCGACGGCGACGACATCATCGCCAAACTGAAGTCGCAGCTCGCGAACTTCAAGATCCCCAAGCGCTGCTTCGTCACCACCGAGCTGCCGCGCAACACCATGGGCAAGGTGCAGAAGAATCTGCTGCGCGAACAGCACAAGGGCCTGTTCGCGCGCTGATCCATCGGTCTGCCGATCACTTGGCGGGGCGCATCAGCTCCGCCAGTTCGGTTGCTCCGCGTGCCTGCAGCGCGTCTGCGGCACCTGCCAGATCGCGCGCCTCGCGGTTCTGGCTCAGCTTGGATTTGCCCACCAGCGAGGTGATGGCGATCTCGATGCCGACGATGTTCTGCAGCATGCCGTTGATGAACTCGGGGGATGAGTCGCCCATCTTCCACGGCTTGGGCTCGGCAGCTTCATGCTTGCGCGTGAGCAGCGCCACCACGCGCCGCACAAAACGCTCGTCATCGCGAATCGTCAGCACGCCATGTGCGTGCACCACTTCGTAGTTCCAGGTTGGCACGAGGCGGTGCGTCTCGTGCTTGCTCGGATACCAGTTGGGCGAGATGTAGGACTCGGCTCCGCGAAAGATCACCATCACCGGTGTGCCTGTAGGGCAGCGCTGCCAGACCGGATTGGCGCGCGCGACATGGGCGATGAGCTGGCCATGCTCGCCCACACTGGGGTCGAACTCGAACGGCAGATGATCGGCATCCAGCCCATCGTCCGTATGCGTGACCAGCGTGCCCAACGGGTGCTCGCGAATGACGCGTTGCAATTGGTCGGGCCGATTTTCGGCGAAGTGGGCGGGGATGTACATGGGGCTTCCGTTCCAGATGGTGGTTTGATCTGACGTGAACTTTCGCACAAACGTGGCTTGGTCAAAAGAGCCAGCTTTGCACATTTTCAGGGGTCCACGTGCAAGTTCAATACCAGCTCAGTGCTCTACGGTACCCCAAATGAAAAAGGCAGCGCGAGGCTGCCTTGGAGCGGTTGCCCTGAAACGGATCAGCGCAGAACCAGCACCGGAATGTGCGAATGCGTCAGCACGTGCTGGGTTTCGCTGCCCAGCAGCACGCGCTTGATGCCCTTGCGACCGTGGGAGGCCATGACGATCAGGTCGCAGTTGTTCTTGGTCGCAGCCGAGATGATGCTTTCGGCGATCAGTTCGGACTTGGCGACGACGGACTTGACCGAGGTGCCTTGCTCCGCGCCCATCTTCTTGATTTCGCCCAGTTCGGCCAGAGCCGCGTCGGTCCAGCGCTGCTCGACCTGCTTGACCTCATCGCGGTTCAAGGGCGCGCTGCCTTCGAAGTAGCTGCGTGGATAGCGTGGCACCACCTTGAGTGCAACGATGGAAGCGCCACTCAGCGCTGCCAGGCCAAGGCCGGATTCGACCGCCTTGTCGGACAGAGGGGAGCCGTCAGTGGCTATCAGGATGCGCTTGTACATAGAGAACCTCCTAGTGAGTATCCGCGGCCAATCAGTCGCAGGACCATTGATAAATCAGTGAGCGCTGTTGCTTGCAACGGCTTGTTAACTGAAGCATAGGTGGGAGCAGGGTCGCGGCTCTTGATGCAAGTCAAATTGCGAAAGAGGCTTGCGATTTATCTTTCGTCCTATGTCAATCAGCAACTCCAATAAGCAGGCGATAGTGCGAGATTTTTCGTCTTTGCAGGCTCCAATCACCGAGCCTGCCGAAGCGGATGAGCGCACCACCTTGCTGGACGATCCCGAGGAGTGGAGCGCCTTCGGGCGCGAGCTGCCATCGACAGGGACGTGGGAGTCGTTCGTGGTGCTTGATGGCATGCACTGCGCGGCCTGTGCGTTGTCCATTGAAGACGCGCTCAAGCAGGTGCCGGGCGTGCTCGAAGCCGATGTGAGCGCCGCCACGCACCGCGCGCGCGTGGTGTGGAATCCCGCCCGTGTTCTGCCTTCGCAATGGATGGCGTCGGTGCGCAAGGCCGGTTACCGCAGCCTGCCTGCCATGGACGCGTTGATGCGCGAGCAGCGTCTGCGTGAAAGCCGCCGCGCACTCTGGCGCTGGCTGGTGGCGGGCTTTTGCATGATGCAGGTGATGATGTATGCGTGGCCCGCGTATCAGGCGACGCCGGGTGATCTGTCGCTGGAGATGGAAACGCTGCTGCGCTGGGCCTCGTGGGTGATCAGCGTGCCGGTCATGTTCTTTGCATGCGGACCATTTTTTTCCAGTGCGCTGCGCGACATCCGCGAGCGACGCGTGAGCATGGATATGCCGGTGGCGCTGGGCATGCTGATCACGTTTGTGGTGAGCACGCTGGGCACCTTCGACCCGAGTGGGCCCTTCGGTGCCGAGGTCTATTACGACTCGCTCACCATGTTTGTGTTCTTTTTGCTGTCCGGACGCCTGCTGGAATTGCGTCTGCGTGATCGCACGGCGGGCGCGCTTGAAGCGGTTGCCAATCGACTGCCGGACAGCGTGGAGCGCAAAGACGCAACCACCGGCGAGTTTGTGCGCGTGACCACGCGCCGTCTGCATGTGGGCGACATTGTCCGTGTGTTGCCGGGCGAGGCGTTTCCTGCGGACGGCACCATCATCAGCGGCCAGACGCAAGCCGATGAGGCGCTGCTGACGGGTGAATCGCGCCCGGTGAACAAGCCGCTTGGATCGGCGGTTTCTGCGGGCAGCTACAACCTGCGCGCAACGATCGAGATGCGCGTGGAGCAGATCGGCGATGGCACGCGGTTCGCGCAGGTCGTCGCGTTGATGGAGAGTGCATCGCTGCAAAAGCCGCGTCTGGCACAACTGGCCGACAAGGTCGCTCGCCCCTTTTTGATCGGCGTGATGCTGGCGGCATTGGCCGCTGCCGTCTGGTGGTGGCCGAGCAGCCCCAGCCATGCGGCGATGGTGGCGGTGGCGGTGTTGATCGTCACCTGTCCTTGCGCGTTGTCGCTGGCCACGCCGGTTTCGATGCTGACGGCTGCGGGAACACTGGCACGCAATGGCGTGCTGGTGCGCAATCTGCAGGGGCTGGAATCTCTTGCCGCCGTGGATGCCATCGTGTTCGATAAGACGGGCACGTTGACGCGCGATGGGCTGTCGGTGCTCGACGTGCAGGAGTTTCCGGACGCTGGCATCGCGCGGCAACAGGCGCTCGCGTTGGCCGTTGCGCTGGCTCGCCAATCGCTGCATCCGGTGTCGCGTGCGGTGTCGGACTTCGGGTGCGAGCGAGTGGCTGCCGCCGATATCGACAAGTGGGCACTGGATTTCGTTCAGGAAGTCTCCGGTTCCGGCGTTGTGGCGACCGCGCGGCATCCCTCCTTTCCAAATCAGTTGCTGACCGCAAAGCTGGGCTCTGCCAAGTTCTCCGCTGTCTCTGCACGCGACGATGGGGCTCAGGAAGTCGTCCTGTCGCTGGAAGTGCAGGGTGTTCAGCGGGTCGCCCTCCGTTTCGAGTTGTGCGAAGACATGCGTGCCGAATCCACGGCCGTCATCGAAGCCTTCCAGCGAGAAGGCATTCGCGTCGAACTGCTTTCGGGCGACAACACGGCCGTGGTCAAGCGCGTGGCGGAGCAGACAGGCATTGCCGACGCACATGGCGATTGCACGCCGCAGGACAAGCTGGTTCGGCTGCGCGAATTGCAGGCAGCGGGCAAGCATGTTGCGATGGTGGGTGACGGCCTGAACGACGGCCCTGTGCTTGCGGGTGCGCATGTGTCGTTTGCCTTTGGTCGCTCGGTGCCGCTTGCGCAATCGCGATCCGATTTTGTCGTCATGGGCGATCAGTTGGAACTGGTCTGGCAGACGCTTTTGCTGGCCCGCAGAACCATGCGCGTCGTGCGTCAGAACCTGCTGTGGTCCGCCGTCTACAACGCGGTCTGTGTGCCGCTGGCGATTGCCGGATACATGCCGGCCTGGTTGGCGGGTCTGGGCATGGCGGCCAGCTCTTTGCTGGTGGTCCTCAATGCGGCGCGACTGGCTCGCGCACCGGGTTTGGTCGCCATTCGGCAAACCACTTCCATTCCTTCATTCAACAGGCCATCCACGCCGGTGGCCGCACTCGCAACGGAGTCGATCTGATGGACATCCTGTATTTGCTCATTCCACTTTCCGTGGCGCTCGTGCTGATTGTTCTCGGCGGACTTTGGTGGGCTGTATATCGCGGCCAATTCGAGAATGTAGATCAAGAAGCTGAACGAATTTTGAAAGACGGTTGATATGAGTCAACGCCCAAAAGTGGGTGATGTTTCAAACTGATACCGCTATATAAGAGGTACTCGATGGAATCGCAAAAAGCAGGTGTATCGCACTACAACGACACTGTTGTGCGGCAGTTTTCTATCATGGCCGTCGTGTGGGGGGTGGTGGGGATGTTGGTTGGCGTGATCATCGCCGCCCAGCTGACCTGGCCAGAACTCAACTTCGGCATTCCGTGGCTGAGCTATGGTCGTCTACGGCCTTTGCACACCAACGCGGTGATTTTCGCGTTCGGTGGTTGCGGCTTGTTTGCCACAAGCTACTACGTTGTTCAACGTACATGCCAAACCCGTCTGTTCTGCGCGCCGCTTGCGGCGTTCACGTTCTGGGGCTGGCAACTGGTGATCCTTGCCGCAGCCATCTCGCTGCCGCTGGGCTACACATCCGGCAAGGAATATGCCGAGCTGGAGTGGCCCATCGACATCCTGATCGCGCTGGTGTGGGTGGCCTATGCCATCGTGTTCTTCGGAACCGTGGGAATGCGCAAGGTCAAGCACATCTACGTGGCCAACTGGTTCTTCGGCGCCTTCATTCTGGCGGTGGCATTGCTGCACATCGTCAACAGCGCGGCCATCCCGGCGGGCTGGATGAAGAGCTACTCGGCGTACGCTGGCGTGCAGGATGCCATGGTGCAATGGTGGTACGGCCACAATGCGGTGGGCTTCTTCCTGACCACAGGCTTCCTTGGCATGATGTACTACTTCGTGCCCAAGCAAGCCGGTCGTCCGGTGTACAGCTATCGCCTGTCTATCGTCCACTTCTGGGCGCTGATCTTCACCTACATGTGGGCGGGTCCTCACCATCTGCACTACACCGCGCTGCCTGACTGGACGCAATCGGTGGGCATGGTGTTCTCGCTGATCCTGTTGGCTCCCAGCTGGGGCGGCATGATCAACGGCATGATGACGCTGTCCGGCGCATGGCACAAGCTGCGCGACGACCCCGTCCTGCGCTTCCTGATCGTCTCGCTGTCGTTCTACGGCATGTCGACCTTCGAAGGTCCGATGATGTCCATCAAGACCGTCAACGCGCTGAGCCACTACACCGACTGGACCATTGGCCACGTGCACTCCGGCGCTCTGGGCTGGGTGGGTCTGATCACCATGGGCTCGCTCTACTACCTCGTGCCACGCCTGTTCGGCCGTGGCGCCAAGATGTACTCGACCAAGGCCATCGAACTGCACTTCTGGATGGCCACCATCGGCATCGTGCTGTATATCGCCGCCATGTGGATTGCCGGTGTGATGCAGGGTCTGATGTGGCGCGCCATGAATCCTGATGGCACGCTGACCTACACCTTCGTGGAAAGCGTGAAGGCGACCTATCCGTTCTACGCCATCCGTCTGCTCGGCGGTCTGCTGTACCTGGGCGGCATGGTGGTGATGGCATGGAACGTCTGGATGACAGCCATCTCCGGTCGCTCGGTCAATGTGGTCATTCCCGCAGCCAACGTGGCGCATGCCTGAAAGTGGAGATATTGAATGTCTGATAGTCAAACCAAGGCAGCGTCGGGTTTCTCGCACGAGAAGATCGAGACCAACAACTTCCTGATGATCGTTCTGATCCTGCTGGTGATCGCCATCGGCGGGTTGACGGAAATCGTTCCGCTGTTCTTCCAGAAGTCCACCACGGTGGCGGTGGATGGCGTCAAGCCCTACACCGCAGTGCAGTTGATCGGCCGTGACATCTACATCCGCGAGGGTTGCTACAACTGCCACTCGCAGATGATCCGTCCGTTCCGTGCCGAGACGCTGCGCTACGGTCACTACTCGGTGGCGGGTGAGTTCGTCTACGACCATCCGTTCCAGTGGGGTTCCAAGCGCACCGGTCCTGACCTGCACCGCGTGGGCGGCAAGTACAGCGACGAGTGGCATCGCATCCACCTGAACAACCCGCGTGACGTGGTGCCCGAGTCCAACATGCCTGCCTACCCATGGCTGGAAAAGACGGCGGTGGATCCAGCGGACGCAGCGCCTCGCATGAGCGCACTGCGCAAGGTGGGGGTGCCCTACACGGATGAAGAAATCCAGGGCGCTGCCGAGCAACTCAAGGGCAAGACCGAAATGGATGCGCTGGTCGCATACCTGCAGGTCATGGGCCGTGCATTGAAGTAAGGAAAGAGGAGCAAACCATGGACATCTCGACCATGCGCAGCGTCGCCACCGTGGCATCGCTGATCTGCTTTGTGGGCATCTGGGTCTGGGCCTGGCGTCGTGCCAACAAGAGCCGGTTCGACGAAGCAGCCCAACTTCCCTTCATCGAGGACTGAGATCCTCCCATAGAAAAAGAGTAATCCCATGAGTGACTTCACCAGTAATTTCTGGTCGATCTACGTGGCAGGCATCACCGTCGTCGGCATTCTTGCCTGCTTGTTGCTGCTCATCTTCACCGCAAGGAAGAAGGTTGTATCGGCCAGCGACAACACCACCGGCCATGTCTGGGACGAGGACCTGACCGAGATGAACAACCCGCTGCCACGTTGGTGGATGTGGCTGTTCGTCATCACCATCGTGTTCGGTCTGGGCTATCTGGCCGCCTATCCCGGCCTTGGCACATTCACCGGCAAGCTGAACTGGTCGCAAAAAAGCGAGTACGAGGCCGAAGTGCAGAAGACCGCGGAGCAGTGGGCGCCTCAGTACGCACGTTTCGGCGCGATGTCCATCGAGCAGATGGCTGGCGACAAGTCGGCCATGGCCATCGGCGACCGTCTGTTCATGAACAATTGCGCGCAGTGCCACGGCTCGGACGCGCATGGCAGCAAGGGCTTCCCGAACCTGGCCGACGGCGACTGGCTGCACGGCGGTGCACCGGATCAGATCAGCAAGACGATCCATGATGGCCGCATCGGCAACATGCCTCCCATGGCTGCTGCAGTGGGTGGCTCCGACGATGTCCGCAATCTCGCGCACTATGTTCTGAGCCTGTCGGGCAGCCCGAACGACTCGATCAAGGCGGCTCTTGGCAAGACCAAGTTCACCGCCTGCGCGGCCTGCCACGGCATGGACGGCAAGGGCAATCAGGCACTGGGTGCCCCCAACCTGACCGACGACGTGTGGCTGCACGGCTATGGCGAAGACGCCATCGTCGCGATGATCAACAAGGGCAAGATGAACGAAATGCCTGCTCAGAAGGACAAGCTCACCGAAGACCAGATCAAGGTGCTGGCCGCCTACGTGTGGGGCCTGTCGAACAAGTCGGCCGCCGCTCAGTGACAGCGGGTTAGACGAAGATGAAGAAGCGCGCCGGCCTGTCCTCTGCAAAGGGGAGGCCGGCGTAGTCGCTTCAAGGGTCGCTAAGAGAACTACATATTCCACGAAGATAGAAGATCGAGATCATGGCGTCAGAAGATGGTGACAACGCTCCAAAACGGGTCATCCCGATAACCCCGGTACCGGAGGAGCAGGTCGAAAGCGTGTCGCTCTACGAAGCGCACAAGAAGATCTATGCCCGCTCGATCAGCGGCGTGTTTGCACGCTGGCGCTGGTTGCTGGTGTTTCTGACGCAGGCGTTCTTCTATCTCGTGCCGTGGTTCCAGTGGGGCGAGCGCCAGATGGTGCTCTTCGATCTGGGCGCGCGCCGCTTCTACCTGTTCGGGCTGGTGCTGTACCCGCAGGATTTCATCTATCTCACGGGGCTGCTGATCATCTCGGCGCTGTCGCTGTTCCTGTTCACTGCGGTGGCGGGGCGTCTGTGGTGCGGCTTTGCTTGCCCGCAGACGGTCTACACCGAACTCTTCATGTGGATCGAGCACAAGGTCGAAGGCGATCGCAGCGCGCGCATGCGACTGGACCGCGGTGGCTGGACCTTCGAGAAGATCTGGAAGAAGGCGACCAAGCAGTTCATCTGGATTGCGCTCGCGCTGTGGACCGGCTTCACCTTCGTCGGCTACTTCGTGCCGATTCGCGAGCTGGGTGCCGAGTTGCTGGCGCTGCACGGCACGTGGCAGCTGTTCTGGGTCGTTTTCTATGCGTTTGCGACCTACGGCAATGCGGGCTACATGCGCGAGCAGGTCTGCATGTACATGTGCCCATACGCACGTTTTCAAAGCGCGATGTTCGACAAGGACACGCTGATCGTTGGCTACGACGCTGAACGCGGCGAGCCACGCGCACCGCGCACCCGCAAGGTGGATCACAAGAGCAAGGGTCTGGGTGATTGCATTGATTGCAGCATGTGCGTTCAGGTCTGCCCGACCGGCATCGACATTCGCGATGGTCTGCAATACCAGTGCATTGGCTGTGGCCTGTGCATTGACGCATGCAATACCGTGATGGACAAGATGGAGTATCCGCGCGGCCTCATTCGACTGAGCACGCAGAACGGCATCGTGCAGAAGCTGACGCAATCGCAGATGCTCAAGCGCGTGCTGCGTCCCAGAGTGATGCTGTACACCACCGTGTTGGTGGGCTTGTGCATTGCCATGATGGTGAGCCTGATCGGCCGAACACCGCTCAAGGTGGACGTGGTGCGTGATCGCGCCGCACTCTCACGCATTGTCGCTGGCGGCAAGCTCGAGAACGTCTATCGCCTGCAGATCATGAATGCCACGGAAGGCCAGCGCAGCTATCACATCAGCGCGACAGGCCTGAATGGAATCACGGTGCATACCGATCCCGATCTGACCGTGGGTCCGGCTGAGTCCAAATGGGTGCTGGTCCGAATTCAGATTCCGTACGGCAGCGCTGAAGCAGGCTCGCACAAGGTCATGTTCGAGGTCGCCGCGCAAGAAGATGGCGCGAAGGTGAATGAAAAGTCCGTCTTCCTGGTGCCGCGTTGATGACCGCAGCCAAAGTGAGAAAGAACCAACCATATGCATGGCGCAGCGCTCCAAGCTACCAGCGCCATGCACCAAGGAGTTGAATGATGATGAATACGCAAAGCACAACTGCAGCAGAAATGTCGAACAACGTCGCACAGGCTCAGGCACCTGAGCTGCCCTGGTGGCGTCATGCACATGTCTGGCTGCTGATTTCCGGTCCGGCGATTGTCGTTGTCGCAGGGTTCGTCACCTTGTGGCTGGCCGTTCGCACGCCAGACCCTGTGGTGGAGGACGACTACTACCAGCGCGGTCTGAACATCAACGAAACCCTGCGCAAGCAGCAATCCGACCGAAGCATGCTGCCTGCAGTGAAGGGGCGCAATCACGCAGCAACCGAGGACGATGCCATGCGCCCTGTAGACAAGTGATTTTTTGTGTCAGGGCTTGCGCTATGTACATGCGCAAGGGGCGATGCTAATGTCCCACGCATGAAACAAGAAGACGCCAACTCGCATGAGTGAAGGCGTCAAGAACCGAACTTCAACAAACCGAAGCACAGGGAGACAACGCGATGAAAGCCCAACGACTCATGTGGATCGCATGGCCCGCTTTTCTGATGGCGGGCGTGATGGAAATGGTGGTGTTCGCCTTTGTGGATCCGCAGGCGCTGGAGTGGTTCAACGAACCCTTGAACATGTCGCGGCAGGGCGTCTACACCATCGCATTCTTTGCCTTCTGGGGCATCATCATGGCCGCCAGTGGATTGACGACCTTGCTGTCACTTTCCCCATTCGAAGTGAACCGCTGCCCGGTTCCGTGCGATGAGCGTCCATCGGACTGCGCCAAATTCTCGACTTGATGTTCGAAGCAAAAATGCAGATCGTTGTTCGGATCTGCATTGGGGATTGAATCAACGCTCGCTTGGTGCTTGGCCTTTGAACGAGCGCGGACCAAGCGAGTAACCCTGAGCAAGGGTCGCCCGCAGCGACGGGGTTTCCCCCTCCCGCGTAGCGAGGGAGGGAGAAGGCGCAAAGCGCCTCAGGGGGAGCCCCCTTTAATTAATGACAGGCTTGCTGGCTGTTGACGATGTTGCGCAGGGCGGTGGCGTCGATGATGCGCACATGGCGTTGCTTGACTTCCACGATGCCTTCTTCCACGAATTTGGAGAAGGTGCGGCTCACGGTTTCGAGCTTCAGGCCAAGGTAGCTGCCGATTTCTTCGCGCGTCATGCGAAGCACCAACTCCGACTGCGAGAAGCCGCGTGCATGCAGGCGCTGCACCAGATTCAGCAAGAAGGCGGCCAGACGTTCTTCAGCACGCATGCTGCCCAGCAGCAGCATCACACCATGCTCGCGCACGATTTCGCGGCTCATGATCTTGTGCACGTGGTGCTGCAGAGCCTTGACCTCGCGGGACAGCTCTTCGATGTTGTCGAATGGCATGACGCAGACTTCGGCGTCTTCCAGTGCCACGGCGTCACAGGTGTGGCGATCGCTCACGATGCCATCGAGGCCAATGATTTCGCCAGCCATCTGGAAACCGGTGACCTGATCGCGACCGTCTTCGGTGGCCACGCAGGTCTTGAAAAAGCCGGTGCGGATGGCGAACAGTGATGTGAATGGCTCTCCATTGCGAAAGAGCGTGCCGCCACGCTTGACCTTGCGACGGACCGCGACGACTTCGTCGAGTCGTTTCAATTGGTCATCGGACAGGCCGAGTGGCATACAAAGTTCTCGCAGGTTGCAGTTGGAGCATGCGACTTTGATGGTTTGCGGAGTCATTGCAATGGCGCCTTATATAAGTTATCGGTTAATGGAAGTGGATAGCCCACTTGCCCCTCTACCGTTGGCATTTATGAAAAGAGCAGGAAGGATTGTCCCAGTCCACAAGAAATGTGGATTGACTTGCATCAAGGACATTCCTGAACAGGTGCGGCACAGTAACAGGCGAACCTATGGAATCCGCTATGCCTGTTGTTACTCCCGAACTCATCCGACAATTCGACGTTTCCGGGCCCCGCTATACGTCCTACCCTACGGCAGATCGCTTCGTTGAAGCGTTTGGTCAAGATGACTATATCCTCGCTCTGCAACAGCGGCGCATTGGTTCTAATGCCAAAGCGTTGCCATTGTCCCTCTATGTGCACGTTCCATTCTGTGAGTCTCTTTGCTATTACTGTGCGTGCAACAAGATTATCACCAAACATCCTGAGAGGGCGGAAGCGTATCTTCGCTATCTGAGTCGTGAGATCGATTTGCATACTGAACACTGCGGTGTCAATCAGCATGTCAGCCAATTGCACATCGGCGGTGGCACTCCGACATTTTTGTCCAATGAGGGTTTGCAGGATCTGATGTCCATGATCCGGCGTAGTTTCGTGCTCGAACCCGGTGGGGAGTACTCCATCGAGATCGATCCGCGAACTGTCAACAATGCTCGATTGATGTTTCTGCACCAACTTGGATTCAATCGTTTGAGTTTCGGTGTTCAGGATTTTGACCCTGAAGTGCAGAAGGCGGTTCACCGCGAGCAGCCAGCCGAGCAGGTATTCCAACTGATGGAAGAGGCGCGCAAGATCGGCTTCGACTCGGTGAACGTCGACCTGATCTACGGCCTGCCGCGCCAGACGCCGGAGTCCTTCGAGCGCACGCTCGCTCAGGTCTGCGAGCTGCGTCCGGATCGGATCGCCTTGTATGCGTACGCTCATCTGCCTGAGCGCTTCAAGCCTCAGCGGCGCATTCTTTCCGATGATCTGCCGATGCCGTCAGCCAAGGTGGCGATGCTTGCTCGCTCACTGGAGGTTTTTCAGGATGCGGGATATGTCTATATTGGCATGGATCACTTCGCGCTTCCCGATGATTCACTGGCCGTTGCCAAGCGTCAGGGTCGTCTGCATCGCAACTTCCAGGGCTACAGCACGCAGTCGGATTGCGACCTGATCGGGCTCGGGGTGTCGGCCATCGGCAAGGTGGGCGCAACCTATAGCCAGAACGCCAAGACGCTGGATGACTACTATGACTGCATCAACCATGGCCGCTTGCCGGTCGTGCGTGGTCTGGCGTTGTCGCGCGATGATTTGCTGCGCCGTTCCGTGATCATGGCGCTCATGTGCCAGGGCGAAATTCTGTTCGAGTCGATCGAGCAGGCGTGGTTGATCGATTTCGCGAGCTACTTCGCGCCGGAATTGGAGCAGCTCGAAGCCATGGAAGAACAGGGGCTGGTGTGCTTGCACGAGGACAGCATCGAGGTGACCGCCATGGGTTGGCATTTCGTGCGCGGCGTCGCCATGCTGTTTGACCGCTATCTGCAGGGCAACCGCAACCGCGAGCGCTTCTCGCGCATCATCTGATCGCCATGTGGGCGATTGCGTGGGCCGCCTTTCTGATGGGCTTGCTGGGCGGCGTGCATTGCCTTGTGATGTGCGCCGCGCCCTGCGGTGCCCTTCTGCAGCCCGCCGGACCAGGGGGTGAGCGCGTCCATGTCGTCAAATTCGTGCGGAATCGGCGCTCCTGGGTTCGTCCACTGCTGTTTCATCTGGGGCGCATTCTCGGATATGCGCTGGTGGGGGCCATGGCAGCCTATGCAATGGAGCGACTCGCGTGGTTCAGTCAGGGCACCATTGCCTTGCGACCAATCTGGAGTCTCGTGCATATCGGCATCATCGGGTGGGGCCTGATGATGGTGATGCGGCTGAGCACTCCTGCATGGATGGAGTCGGCCGGGAGAAACATGTGGCGGCGCATCCAGCCGGTGGTTTCGCGCCCCGGCGGGATATTCGCTGTGGGCTGCGGATGGGCGCTCATGCCCTGTGGGCTGCTTTACTCTGCGCTGCTGCTGGCGGCATTGAGCGGCGGGCCTGTCGCCGGTGCCGTGTCGATGGCGATGTTCGCTCTGGCAAGCGCCGTCTGGCTGGTTGGGGGGCGCTGGGCTTGGCTGAGTCTGCGCGATCGCCTTCGTGATCCGCGCTGGGAGGCATGGGGCGCGCGGCTGGCCGGGCTGGTGCTGATTGGGCTGGGCGGAACGGCGCTCTGGTGGGGTGTCATGCACCAGCAGGCAGCGCCCTGGTGCCAGCCCTGACGGAAACAAAAATGGCTCCTGACGAAAGATCAAGGAGCCATTTTCTGGAAAAAGGTGTCTGCAAACGCCACCGAGCCGTCATCCTGAACCGGGGGTTCAGGTGGGCGAGAGCAACCTGACGTTGGGTTCATCTGACGCGAGACGATCACGCTCATCAGGTAATTTATCAAGCCCCTGCTCGTTGAGCATTGGTTCAAGGAAATATAAAGCCCGACAGCATTGCAGACGCCTCCATTGTAATTCTCTGGAGGACGTCCTTTGAATAGCTGAGGAGAATTTACGGATGTTCCTGGGGCATGGTCCCAGAACCCGCCCGATCAGAGCAGGCGGCCGTCGTCGCCCAGTGTTTCGTCCAGACGCTGAAGCAGGTTTTTGACGCGCGCCTCGTCGTCTTCAGTCAGATCCGCCGTGGTCACTGGGGCTGGGGTTGCCGCAGCGGCTGCCAGCAGGGCTTCGGTCTGCTCTTTGGCTGCCAATGCCGCAGTTTCGTGGTCGCCTATTTCGAAAGCCATGTTCAGCGCTGCCAGCACCGCGATGCGCTCGCGTGCGCGGACCTTGCCAGCGTCGCGGATGCGCGTCATGGCTGCGTCGACACGTTCGACCGCATTCAGCATGCGGGATTCCTGTCCTTCGGGGCAACTCAGCAGATAGCTCTGCTGCATGATCTTGACCTCGATCTGCTTCATGACGCTTCGTCTTTCGAATCCGGAATATCGGGCAGCCGCTCCAGCAGCGAATCCATGCGGTGACGAACCGTCTGAAGGCGGGATTTGAGGGAGTCGCGCTCTTGCGTGAGGGTCAGTACCTGCTGGGACAGCAACGCATTGGTGCGTTGCAATTCAGCATAACGAACCAACAGACGCTCGACGCGCTCGGTGATCTGGTCTAAGGAGGATGGTGGGGCCATACAAAGACTATTGTACGGACCGCGGCATAAACAATCGTAAAATTACGTCGTTGGTGCTCGCGACGTGGTTCACACGCCGCAGTTCAACGGGAAGCAGGGAGGGGTCTCCGCCATGGAATAACCCTCAGCCTGCGCTGCCCCCGCAACGGTCAGCGGACGAATTCCCTCAGGAATTCCCTCTTCGCCATCACAGCCACTGCATGCCTTGAACAAGCACGCGGGAAGGCGGTCGAGGAGTGCACCGCCAGCCCGGATACCGGCCAACACGGTGGTCTTGTGCGCTTTGGAATGAATCCGGCATGGGGTGTCGGGCGTTCGCTGCGTCTCAGGATTGTGATGCCATGGTGCCGACGGGGAGGTCGGACGCGGTGAATTCTCTTTCTATCTTGCGATGACAACCCGAACTGTTGTACTGGCCCGTGCTGCGGCCCTGCCTTTGGCGCTTGCCGCCTGTTTCCCTTCGTTTGCCCAGACTTTGATGGCACAGGCCGCCACGGCCGCCGAACTGCGTGAAACGGTGGTGACCGCCACGCGCGTGGAGCAGCCGCTGTCCGATCTGGTGGCGGACGTGTCCATCATCGATTCCACCACCATCCAGAAGAGCGGTGCGGTGAGCGTCGCCGACGTGCTCTCGCGCGTGCCGGGGGTGCAGATCACCAGCAATGGCGGGCCGGGTGCCAACGCGGGCGTGTTCGTGCGCGGCGGCGAAAACCGCTTCACCGCTGTTTACATCGACGGCGTGCGCGTGGATTCTCAGTCCGTGGGCGGCGCACAGTGGGAGCAGATTCCGCTGTCGCAGATCGACCGCATCGAAGTGTTGCGTGGCCCCGCTGCTGCGGTCTATGGCTCGGATGCCGTTTCTGGTGTGATCCAGCTTTTCACCAAGAAGGGCGAAGGCAAGCCGGCTCCTTACGTGGGCATTGGCTTTGGCAACCAGGGCACGCGCACCGCCGAGGCGGGTGTGAGCGGCAGTGCTGGCGCGTTCGACTATTCGCTGGGTGTCTCGCACGAGCGCAGTGATGGCTTCAACGCCCGCCCCATCGCCACGGCCAATCCGGATGATGACGGCTACAAACGCACAGCAGGCAATGCGCGCCTCGGCTGGAATTTCGCGCCCGGCCAGCGTCTGCAGGCCTCGTTCCTCGCGAGCAATCTGAACTCGCAGTACGACGACTCGATGAAGACCGACGACCACAACCACAACCAGTTGCGCACGGCCGCGCTGTCGTGGGATGCGAAGTGGAACGCCAACTACAGCACGCTGCTGCAGGTGAACCAGTCGGACGCCAAGTACAGCTCCGAGCCCAACTTCTACATGACCGAAACGACGGTGCGCAGCTACCTGTTCCGGAACGAATACCGTCTGGGCATTCACCGCTTCACCGCCGCACTGGAACGCCGCGAGGACGAACTGCACAACCCGGCCACGCAATTTGCGCCCGACCTCAAGCGCGACCGCTCGCAGAACGCGCTGGCGCTGGGTTATGGTTTGATTTCCGGTGCGCACACGCTGCAGGCCAATCTGCGCCGTGACGACGACAGCGAGTTCGGCGGCAAGAGCACCGGCAGCCTGTCGTATGGTTACGCCATCAACAACGAATGGCGCGTGACCGCTGCGGGTGGCACCTCGTTCCGCGCGCCGACGCTGTACCAGCGTTTCAGCGAATACGGCGACGCATCGCTCAAGCCCGAAAGTGGCCGCAATTTCGAGATCGGCACACGCTGGACGCGCGGTTCGAGCAGCGCCGGCATCGTCGCTTACCGCAACCGCGTGAAGAACCTGATCGTTTACGGCGCAGCCGGAACCTGCCCATCCGCATGGGGCTGCTACCAGGCCGTGGGCCGTGCCGAATACGAAGGCGTGACATTGAGTGCCGCGCACAAGCTCGGCCCGGTGTCGCTCAATGGCTCCGTTGATTTCCAGAATCCGCATGACCTGGACACAGGTCGCCAGCTTGCTCGCCGCTCCAAGCGCTACGCCAAGCTGAGCGCGGATACCGACATCGCAGGTTGGACGGTCGGCGCAGAAATGAACGCCGCATCGCGTCGCTACGACAGTTCGTCCGGCAGCAACATGCTGGGCGGCTACACGGTGTTCAATCTGTACACGAGCACGAACATCGGTCGCGATTTCACGCTGCTCGCCCGCGTGAACAATTTGGCCGACAAGGACTACCAACTGGCGCGCAACTACGCCACGCCGGGGCGCACGCTCTACGTCGGCCTGAAGTGGGCTCCGCAGTAAAGCCGCAAGCAAAGCAGTAAGCCGCACAGGATCCGCATGTCGACAGCAGCCATCGAGCACTTCTCCATCGCACGCAGCGAGCTGATTCTGGGCGGCCAGAAAAGCGGCAAGTCACGCCGAGCCGAATTGCTCGCGCGGCAGTGGCTTGCCGAAGATCCGTCGCACCGCGCCAGCCTCATCGCCACGGGGCAGGCGTGGGACGACGAGATGCGTGCGCGCATCGCTCGCCATCAGCGTGACCGCGCCGAGCGCGTGCCGGGATTGGCCACGCTGGAGGAGCCGCGCGCGGTGGGTGAGTTGATCGCAGCCACTTCGACCCACGAGACCTTGCTGGTCGTCGATTGCCTGACGCTCTGGCTCACCAACTGGCTCATGCCGGTCGAATCCACGGACGCGGATAAACAGGAGTGGGCGACCCAATCGGCTACATTTTTGCGTGCTTTGCGAGAAGCGCCCGGACCCGTCATCCTGGTGGGTAACGAGATTGGTTTGGGCGTGATTCCCATGGGGCGCGAGGTGCGCGCTTTTGTGGATGCATTGGGTGTGCTGAATC
Organism: Diaphorobacter sp. HDW4B; assembly: GCF_011305535.1. Taxonomy (GTDB): domain Bacteria; phylum Pseudomonadota; class Gammaproteobacteria; order Burkholderiales; family Burkholderiaceae_C; genus Diaphorobacter_A. The sequence goes on along the minus strand of NZ_CP049905.1, from coordinate 873,706 downwards.
AGCAGGTTGCCGGTGCGTGTTTCCGCGTGACCTTGATGGTGGCGGGCCTGCCGTTGAGTTTGAAAGATGAGTGAGTGATGAGTGGTGAATCCAGCGGCCGTCGCAAAGCCCCATTTCAAATCCAGCGTGCCCTGTTTGCACTGGCTGCTGCCGCGTGCTTGGCGACATCGGCACACGCCGTCCAGATCACCGATGATCGCGGAAAAACCTTTGAATTCAAGGCTGCGCCGCAGCGTATCGTGAGTTTGCTGCCGTCGCTGACGGAGAGCGTCTGCGCGTTGCAGCAGTGTCATCGACTGGTCGGAACGGACCGTTATTCCAACTGGCCTGAAGCGGTCAACAAATTGCCGAAACTCGGCGGTGGTGTCGATCCCAACATAGAGTCCGTCGTTGCACTCAAGCCGGATTTGATTCTGATGTCCACCAGCGGTCGTGGACGTGACCGTCTGGAAGCACTGGGCTTCACCGTGGTGGCGATGGAGCCGCGCCGTCTGGTGGATGCCGAGCGTGTGCTCAACACGCTGGGTGCGATTCTCCATGTTCCGCCGGAGCAGGGGGCCAAGCGCACCTGGCGCGAGATCGATGCGGCAGTGGAAGCGGCCAGACAATCGCTGCCTGCCAACGTCAAAGGGGCTCGTGTCTATTTTGAAGTGAGTCGCGGACCTTACGCGGCCGGTGAAAAGTCCTTTATGGGCGAAATCCTCACGCGACTGGGTGCACGCAATGTGATTCCGGCGTCGCTCGGGCCCTTCCCGCGGCTCAATCCCGAATTCATCGTGCGCGCGAATCCCGATGTGATCATGATCGGCAATCGCAGCATGCAGGAAGCCACGACTTATCCGGGCTGGAGCGCGATGAAGGCAGTGCGCGAAAAGCGCGTCTGCACGTTTGATGCCGCCGAGTCCGATGTGCTGGTGCGTCCCGGTCCGCGCATGGCCGAAGCCGCGCGCCTCATGGCCCGTTGCCTGGCAGACAAGGCACCATGAATTCGAGCATGACTGCACTCTCCACCAATCGCCATCGAGCAGCATGGCTGATGTTGGCGCTGGTGCTCATCAGCCTGTTGCTGGTTGCGGTCGGCGCGGCCGTGGGCAGCACGGGTTTCGAGAGTCTGCTGCATCTCTCCGATGATCCCGTCGCCCGCCAGATCGTCACCGAAATCCGCTTGCCGCGCACGGTCGGTGCCTGGCTTGCAGGCGGCTTGCTGGGGCTGGCGGGCGCGATTGCACAGGGGCTGTTTCGCAATCCGTTGGCCGATCCCTATCTGCTTGGCAGCGCCGCGGGCGCGACGTTGGGCGGTGCCATGGCAATGGCATGGTTGGGCGTAGCGCCTGCGTCGGCCAGCCTGCTGGCGCGCATGGGCATCACCGGCGTGGCCTTTGTGGGCGCGGCTGGTGCGGTCATGCTCACCTTGATTTTGGCGCGTGGCGCACAACATACTTTGCGCCTGTTGCTGGCCGGTGTGATCGTCGGCGTGGTGCTGGGTGCCGCGCGCGATCTGGTTGAATTGAGTTCGCCGGAAATCCTGCAGGCCATGCAGGCGTTCACGTTGGGAACGACCGCGTTTGTGGGCTGGTCCGCTGTGGGCTTGATGATGGCGAGCTGGTTGCTGTGCGCCGTCACGGCATGGGCGCTGGCGCGTGCGCTGGATGGTTTGACCTTGGGTGAGGCGACCGCCGCAAGTCTCGGTTTGCCGCTGGGCCCGATGCGCGCGGGGCTGATTGCCGCGATGGCTTTGGCGACGGGAACCGCCGTGGCGCACACCGGCCTGATCGCCTTTGTTGGCTTGGCCGCGCCGCATCTGGTGCGCTCGATGGTGCGTGTCACGCATCCATGGCATGTGGTGCTTTCCAGCGTGATGGGCGCGGTACTTTTGTTGGCTGCGGACGTGCTTGCGCGCTGGTTGATTGCGCCTCAGGAATTGCCGGTGGGCGTGCTCACGGCCGCGCTGGGCGGCACCTATCTGCTGTGGCTCATGCACCGTCGCACGGCGGGCGGAGGTGGTGGACTATGACCTCGACCCCCATGGCCATTCGCGCCAGAAACGTCACCGTGCGCGCAGGCGATGTCGAGATTCTTCATGGCATCGATCTGGATATTCCGGCAGGTCGCTGGACCAGCATCGTCGGTCCGAACGGCGCAGGCAAATCTACCATGCTCAAGGCGATTTCGGGCTTGCTCAAGCACGCGAAAGTGCAGGCCGATGTGGAGCTGCTGGGCCAGCCATTGCATCGGATTCCCGTGCGTGAACGGGCACGCCGCATGGCATGGCTTGGGCAGAACGAAGTCGCCATGGAAGAGCTGCAAGTGCATGACGTGGTGATGCTGGGGCGTCTGCCGCACCAGGCGTGGTTGGCACCTCCTGGCAAGGCGGATTTCGATGCGGTGGAGCAGGCGCTGCGTGCCACGCAGGCATGGTCGTGGCGCATGCGTCCACTGTCGCAGCTTTCGGGTGGCGAGCGCCAACGCGTGCTGCTGGCGCGCGCCCTTGCGGTGCAGGCCGAAGTGCTGCTGATGGACGAGCCGCTCGCGAATCTCGATCCTCCGCATCAGACCGACTGGATGCACACCGTGCGCGATCTGGTCGATGCCGGAAGCACCGTGGTCAGCGTGCTGCATGAGGTGTCGATTGCGCTGCAGGCCGACGACATGGTGATCATGGCGAATGGCCGTGTGCAGCACCATGGCGCATGCAACGACGCGGCAACCCATGCTGCGCTGGAGCAGGTGTTTGAGGACCGCATCCGCGTGCAGCATGTCGACGGTGTCTGGGTCGCGCTGCCGCACTGGCGCTCGCGTGCCAAGGCCGAAGTCTGAATCTTCAATTCAACGCAATCAACGCAATCAACGGAACAAGCAAGATGGAAATCGAAAACCCGCCAGTGGACAAAAGCTACGAAAAGCCCGATGGCGAACGACGCGGCCTGTTGCTCGTGAACACGGGCGACGGCAAGGGAAAGAGCACGGCGGCGTTTGGTCTCGCATTGCGCGCACATGGTCGCGGCAAGAAGGTCAAGATCTTCCAGTTCATGAAGGTGCCGACGGCGCGCTTTGGCGAGCACCGCATGTTTGAAAGTCTGGGCATTCCGATCGAAGGTCTCGGCGACGGATTCAGTTGGAAGAGCCGCGATCTGGAGCATTCCGCCGTGCTGGCGCGCGAAGGCTGGGAACGTGCGCGCGAGGTCATCATGGCGGGCGAGCACTTTCTCGTGGTGCTCGACGAAATCACGTACCCGCTGATCTACGGCTGGTTGCCGCTTGACCAGGTGCTGGCCACTTTGGCCGAGCGTCCACGTCACGTGCATGTGTGCATGACGGGCCGTCGCTGCCCGCAGGAAATCATCGACGTGGCGGACACCGTCACCGAGATGAAACTGATCAAACACGCGTTCAAGGCGGGCATTCCCGCGCAGCGCGGCATCGAAGATTGACGGGGCGGGCGGCATCTTGCAGACAGGCGGCATTTTCGCGTTGGCATTGCTGATCGCTTTGGCGGTCGATCGTTGGTGGGGTGAGCCCGTTGCGTGTTGGCATCCTGTGGTGTGGATGGGGCGCGCCTTGCAACGCGCGGGCGATGCCACGGCACCGACCGAGCCCACGGAGCGCGACATGGTCAGCTTCTGGCGTGCTGCCCTGTGCTGGTGCGTGATTGCGTTGATCTGTTTGACAGTGGCCGTTTTGCTGCAAGCGGCCATTCTTTGCTACGCGCCGTGGTGGGTGGCTTGCGTGCTGCTGGGCTTGCTGATCAAGCCGATGCTGGCGTGGCGGATGCTCAGTTCCGAAGTGACGGCTGTGGAGGATGCGCTGAGCCGATCATTGGCCGATGGACAAACACAACTGGGCCGATTGGTCAGCCGCGATGTGCATGTGCTCAGCGATGTGCAGGTGCGTGAAAGCGCCATCGAATCGCTGGCCGAAAATCTGAATGACTCCGTCGTCGCGCCCATCTTCTGGCTGGTGGTGGCGGGGCTTCCTGGTGCCGTGCTCTACCGCTTTGCCAACACGGCCGATGCGATGTGGGGCTACCCAGGAATGCGCGGTGGGCGCTACTGGCAATGGGCGGGCAAGTGGGCCGCGCGCGCGGACGATGTGCTGTCGTGGATTCCGGCGCGCATCACCGCTGCCGCTCTGTGGCTGGTGACGGGGTGCGAGCGCTGGAGTGCGCTGGTTCGCAATGCGCGCGTCACGCCTTCGCCCAACAGCGGCTGGCCGATGGCAGCGATGGCGCTGGCGCTCGATGTGCGTTTGTCCAAGCCCGATGTCTATGTGCTCAATCCCGAAGGTCGTCAGGCGGAGCAGGGCGACATCGCACGTGCGGCGGCCATTGCATCGCGTGCAGTGGGTTGCGTGGTGGCGGTTGCGGTGCTGAGTCTGGTTTCGATGGTGGTGGTGCGCGCATGATGACGTTGCAGACCATTGCCGAGTCGATCCATGGCGGACCGGATTCGCAAGGCGTTCCGCAGCACGATTTTTCGACCAATGCGAACGCGTGCGGGCCTTGCGAGATCACGGTGTCTGCGTTGAAAAATGTGGACGCGGCGCACTATCCCGACCCGAACTACACGCAGCTTCGCGAGCGGCTTGGTTCGTTTCATGGCGTCGCTGCCGATCGCATTGTTCTGGCCGCAAGTGCCAGTGAATTCATGCAACGCATCAGCGCGTTTGCGACACGCATCGGCATCCACCATGCGCGGGTGCCAGAGCATGGTTATGGCGACTACACACGTGCTGCGCGTGTATGGGGCCTAGGGCTGGATGCTGCTGACAACGTGCCGGTTCTGCATTGGGCTTGCGAACCGGCGAGCCCGTTGGGAACGCGCGATTCGGCCATCGATGAATGGCTAAATGGAGTGGAGTCAACGTGCGATATTCGCGTGCTGGATTGCGCTTACGTGCCGTTGATACTGGACGGCGCATTGCCGCGTTTACCTCCATCAGCGTGGCAGTTGTGGACGCCGAACAAGGCGCTTGCGTTGACGGGTGTGCGCGCGGCTTATGCGATTGCGCCCGCGCATGTGTCGCCGGAACATCTTGCGCTGTTGCGCGCGATGTCGGCCTCGTGGCCCGTGGGCTCGCATGGTGTGGAAATGCTGGAGAGCTGGGTTCAGCCAGCAGTGCAGGCATGGGTGCTTGAATCGTTGACGACGTTGAGCAATTGGAAGAGGGCCCAAATTGCGCTGTGTGAATCGCTGGGTTGGCAGGTGGTTTCGGGCAGTCTGGCGAATTACTTCACCGCAGCGCTGCCGCAGGATTGCCGCATGGACGAGGCGCTGGACGCATTGCGAAAGCAGGGCATCAAGCTGCGCGATTGCGCGTCGTTCGGGTTGCCGCAGCATGTGCGTGTGGGCGTTCTGCCATTGCACTCGCAGGCTGCGTTGAAAGAACATTGGAACAACAAGGGAGTCTTCGCATGAGCGCACGCTGCATCATGGTTCTGGGTACGACGAGCGGGGCTGGCAAGAGCTGGCTCACCACGGCGCTGTGCCGTTGGTATGCGAATCAGGGGTTGAAGGTGGCGCCGTTCAAAGCGCAGAACATGAGCAACAACGCGCGCGTCGTTGCCGCGCCCGATGGCGGCTTTGGCGAGATCGGCAGCGCGCAGTATTTTCAGGCGCTGGCCGCTCGCGCCGTGCCCGATGTGCGCATGAATCCCTTGCTGCTCAAGCCCGAAGCCGATACGCATAGTCAGGTGGTTTTGCTGGGGCAGGTGAGCAAGGAACTCACCGCGCTGCCATGGCGTGGTCGCAGCCAGAAAGTCTGGCCGCAGATTGCCGCTGCACTGGACGAGCTGCGAGCGGAGAACGATGTGGTCGTGATCGAAGGCGCAGGCTCGCCCGCCGAGATCAATCTGCATGCCAGCGATGTGGTGAACATGCGTGTCGCCAGGCATGGCGATGCGCGCTGCCTGCTGGTCTCCGACATCGATCGCGGTGGCGCGTTTGCGCATCTGTTCGGCACGTGGGCGCTGTTGCCGCAGGACGAGCAAGCGCTGATCAAAGGCTTTGTGCTCAACAAGTTTCGCGGCGATGCCAAGCTGCTGGCGCCTGCGCCGCAGATGCTGTTCGAGCGCACCGGCATTCCGGTGGTGGCGACGATTCCGATGCAATGGAATCACGGCTTGCCGGAGGAAGATGGCGTGTTCGACGACCGCGCGCAAGGATCGTCTGGCGCGGTGCACACGCGCATTGCGGTGATCGCTTATCCGCGCATCAGCAATCTGGATGAATTTCAGCCACTCAAGAACGTGACGGGTGTGCGTTTGAATTGGGCGCGCAGTCCGGCCGATGTCGAAGGCGCGGATTGGATCATTCTGCCTGGCTCCAAGTCCACGGCTGCCGATCTCGCATGGCTGCGTTCACAGGGACTCGATGCGGCCATTGCGGCGCATGCGGCCAAGGGCGGCATGGTGCTGGGCGTATGTGGTGGCTTGCAGATGCTGGGCGAGGCGCTGATCGATACCGTGGGTGTGGATGGCAATGCGCCGGGCCTTGGGTTGCTGCCGTTGGTCACCAGCTTTGAAGAGAACAAGACGGTGCAACTGACCAGCACGCAGTTCGGTGAATTGCATGGCGGCTGGAAGGCGTTGTCCGGTGTGACCGTGCGCGGCTATGAAATCCACCACGGCCAGACTGCGCAGCATCCGGCGATGGCGGCTGCGGGCGATGTGGTGCAGGAGGTGATTCCCAATGTGGCGTGGCAGAACGGTGCAGGCAATGTGCTGGGTCTGTATCTGCATGGCATGTTTGAAGATGCCCATGTGCTGCAGGCCTTGTTCGGCACGCGCGCGACCACGCTGGATGCCGTGTTCGAGCGCATGGCGCAGGGCGTGGGCGAGTGGTTCGACCCTGCCTTTCTGGCGCTGGACTGATGATTTTGAAAGAGTGAAGAAGAATGACTACGTTGATTCCCGAAATTGCTTCGATTGCCGATGAAGGCTTGAGCGCGCGTCTGCAAAAGCGCATCGACAGCAAGACCAAGCCGCTGGGCGCATTGGGCAAGCTGGAAACGCTGGCGCATCGCATCGGCAGCATTCTGGGCACGGAAGAACCTGTGCTGCGCGAGCCGCAGATGCTGGTGTGCGCGGCGGATCATGGTCTGGCGGCCAAGGGCGTTTCGGCTTATCCCAGCGATGTGACCTGGCAGATGGTCGAGAACTTTCTGGCGGGCGGCGCGGCGGTGAGCGTGCTGGCACGCCAGAACGGTTTGGCGCTGACCGTGGTGGACTGCGGCGTGGCGCGCGAGATTCCTCAGCGAGAGCACCGGCTGGGCGCACCGCGACTGGTTTCGTGCCGCATTGCTGCGGGCACGCAGGACGCAAGCGTCGGTCCGGCGATGACGATGGCGCAATGCGAGCAGGCCATCGAGAACGGCAAGCAACTGGTGAAGAACATGCCGGGCAATGCCGTGATGCTGGGCGAAATGGGCATCGGCAACACCTCGGTGGCGTCGTTGCTGCTTGCGCGATTGGGTGGCGTGTCGCTGGCCGAATGCACGGGAGCTGGCACAGGGTTGAACGCGGCTGGCGTGGCGCGCAAGTTGCAGATTCTGGAGACCGCATTGCAAGCCAACGCCGACGCGAAACAGCCTTTGCAAGCGCTCGCCGCACTCGGCGGGTTTGAAGTCGCAACGCTCACGGGTGCCGTGTTGCAAGCGGCGGCGGAGCGTCGCGTGATCGTGGTCGATGGTTTCATCACGACGGCTGCGGTGCTGGTCGCAAGCCAGTTGCAGCCTGCGGTGCTGGAGCGCTGCGTGTTCGCGCACCGCTCGGGCGAACCGGGTCACACGCACATGCTGCGGCTGCTCAAGGGCGATGCGCTGCTCGACATGGGTTTGCGTCTGGGCGAAGGTTCGGGTGCGGCGCTGGCATGGCCGCTGCTGGAATCGGCCTGCGTGTTTTTGCGCGAGATGGCGAGCTTCGAATCGGCCGGAGTGGACGGCAGCAACGCTGCTTGATTGACGCAGTTTCAGGTTAGGACGCGCCGCGTTCCGCGCCAGGGCCATCCACGCGTCGCAGGCCGCCTTTGCCGACCAGGCCTTCGAGCATGCGGCGAGTCAGTGACTGCGAGGTGCGATCTGCGGCGACGAACATGAACGATGTACGTCCCTCGTTGACCCAGGTGAGCTGCGTGCGGATGCAGCGCTGTTTGATCCACATGTCGAACCACTGGCCCGATGCCAGCGTTTGAACGAACGAGTCGACATGGGATGGCTCCGTCGGCTTTGCGTGGTTCGTTTCGTCATTCGCAGCGGGTGGCGCACTGTCGGGTGCGGTGCCGCTGTCCAGCGCGATCTGGAGACGGTCCACACGCTGCAGCAACGGCGCGATCTCGGCGGTCGAGTAGCCGATGCTTGCAAGGCCATGGTGAACGTGGCGGCGAATGCTCTCGATCCATGGGCGCAGGCGGAGTGCGTCGTCGACATCGATCTTGGGCTGCACGCACCAGAGCAGCACGGGCGCGATGGTCAGATATTTGTTGGCGCGTTGGCTGTCGCTCGCGCATTGCATGTGGGCGGTGACGCGCGCCCATGGGCCGGTCAGAAAATCACGCCAATGGTCGGGTGCCTGTTGCGCTGTCGGAAGCGCTGCAAACGCAAGAGAATGCGCCCGCACCAAGGCCTGGAATGCATCCGCATGGCCTGCGGCAGAGCGCGCGATCAGGCCCGCGGCGGCCTTGTTCCACGCGCGATCCCAGGTCAGCACCATGTGTTCGAACGCGGTTGCGTCTCGCACGGGAAGGGCCACCAGATTGCGCGCCGTGTCGTCGGCGAGTGCGATGAATCGGTCGAACTGGCGGGTGCTTTCGCTGCGGGCGTTCAGTCCTGTCTGCACGACGGCGCTGAGCAGTCTGCGGGCCGCGTGCTTTTCATCGGTCAGAAAGCTGTCGTCGCGTCGCGCCAGACGAACCAGCGCCGGTTCAAAGCTGCGCACGATAGGGCTGAAGGCTTCGGGCAGCGCTTGTTCGCGAAGGATCTGTTCGAGCAGTTGCTGTATTGCCGTGGTGCTGGAGACGGGTTGATCGGCTGCGGAGGTGCTGGCAGCCGTGGTCTCTTCTGGCTTGACTGCTGCGGCCGCTTCTTTTTTTTCCGACTCCTGTTCTGCAGACTTCGGCGGGAGAAATTCGAACTCCGGCCGCGCTCTCATCGCCGCCAGATCTTCATCGGAAGTGGGCAGCGCGTTCGTCAAACCCGTGACGAATTCCGCGCTTTGGATCAGCGAGTTCATGCCGCCGGAGCTGACCTCCTTGGTCAGTGCAAAAGGCGAGGCGGCGTCGGCAGGTGCTGCGGGATCCGGATCGGTTTCCAACGAAGGAAAGGACAGCGTCGGCTCCGACGGATTGCTCGAAGGCAGCGAGGGGAAGGCGAAGTCGCTTTCCTTGAACGAGTGCAGCACCGAGAAGCCGGAGAACACCGCCGGTGCATAGGTGTGCACGGGGGTGGCCAAGGGCGCTGCCGTGGGCACGATCAGATACGCGGCCTCTTCGATGGCCGCATCCGGCACCGTGTATTCCTTGGGGCGGGTTAGGGAATAGTTGATGGGCTCGACGCCTTGTGCGGTGAGCCGGCTGATCAAGGCCTTGTAGAGCAGCACCAGCTCGTTGCCCAGCGCGGTGCCCATGTGCTGGAACCACATCTGCCGGGCCTGGAAATCGACGCCAGCGGTCTCGAAAACCTGCTGCAGGGCGAGGATGTAGCTCTCCGGCTGGAAGGGGTTGCTATCGGGCCGCACGCGCATGAGACCTCGTGCGGCGCTGGTGTAGGAGTTCAGCAAGGCGCAATCGACTTCGGTCGCGGTGATGACGTTGTGGCGCAGTTGCGAGAGCGCCATCTGCGCGCTGAATTCGTGGTCCTGCAGGATGGTGAGCTTGTTGAAAGGGACTTCTGTCCGGCGCACGATGGTGCCTGCCGTGTCAGCCCGAATCGCGTCGAACTGCTTCTGGAGTTCAGCGGGGTAGGTGGCGATCAGCTCGTTCTCGTACTTCACCAGCATGTGCGTGGCGTTGTGCAAGGCCAGCATCTGGTTGGGCGAGGAGGCGTTCAGGCGCGCCTCCACCATGGACCGGCGTCCGATGACGAGAACCTGCGTCAGCAGTGTCGAACTGGTCTTGACGCTTTCCTGAATGCAATCCTCGAGAGCTTTCGTGAAGGAGTCGGGTTGCGGAGGCATAGCCTGAGTCAATTGTGTTTAAACAACATTATCATACGTTCTATTGATAGTGTTGCAACTCATTGAAACAAAAGGGCTGATGCGCGCCGTGTGGAATCTTCTTGCTCTGATTTTTGCCTGAATCAGTGATCGTGGTGCAGATATGCGGCCTGCTTGGGCAGGCGCAGGCTGAACAGAAAGGCGATCACCATCATCATCGTCCGCCGAAGGGGCGGATCAGGAATCCGGCGGCGAACACGCCAGCGGTGTTCAGCAACTGGACCGTGAGATCGGACTTGGGAATGAGCGCTCCCGCAACGTAGAGCGCGGAAAACGCTTAGACATAGAAGTCGAACCACTCCACCAGATTGCCGGACGAGGCCGTCATGAGCGCGAAGATGCGGTGGCGTTTTTCCTCTGGCGAGTAGACACCGGGCTGGAGTGGAGTGGACGCTGTTCCCATGGCGGTTGGCCTTTTGTGAACGGTGCTGTTGGAGTCTTTTGAAGGATTGTTCTCCTTCCATATGCATCGCTCATGTCAGCCAACGCGCCGTCTGGCGACTTTGTCTGCGCGCGCCAATCCGCCTCAGGCTGACGTGGTCTTAGGTTTGAAATCGCAGTACTGCGAGACCACGCATTCCCAGCAGCGCGGTTTGCGGGCCTGGCAGACATAGCGGCCCAGCAGAATCAGCCAGTGGTGCGAATCGACCGCGTACTCATCGGGCACGCGCTTCATGAGTTGCAGCTCGACGGCGAGCGGGTCTTTGCCGGGTGCGAGACCCGTGCGGTTGCTCACGCGGAAGATGTGTGTGTCCACCGCCATGGTCGGCTGGCCGAAGGCGACGTTGAGCACCACGTTGGCGGTCTTGCGACCCACGCCGGGCAGGGCCTGCAGTTCTTCGCGCGTATGCGGCACCTTGCGGTCGTGGCGCTCGACGAGGATCCGGCAGGTCTCCATCAAATGCTTGGCCTTGCTGCGGTACAGGCCGATGGTCTTGATGTAGCTCTCCAGCTTTTCCAGCCCCAGATCGAGGATGGCCTGCGGCGTGTTGGCCACCGGGAACAGCTTGCGCGTGGCCTTGTTCACGCCCACGTCGGTGGCCTGCGCGGACAGCAGGACGGCGGTGAGCAGCTCGAACACGGAGGTGTATTCCAGCTCGGTATTGGGTTGTGGGTTGGCCGCTTTCAGCGTGGCGAAGAAGGGCTCGATGTCGCTCTGTTTCATGGTGCCGCATTGTCGCAGCACCATGAAGGCAGAGGAAAGGGCAGAGACTACAGATCGAGGTTGTAGCTCAGGATCAGACCGTAGCGCAGCGAACGCTCGGGGTTGTTGGCCGTGCGCGCGCCCAGCGGCTTGGAGACCGACAGATCGAGCGAGTAGTGCTTGTTGTCGGCAAAGCGCGCACCAAGGCTGGCGGACTTTATCGTCGTGGCGACGGTGCCTGCCGTGTTCTGCCAGAGCTTGGCGTGTTCGTACAGCACATAGGGCTCGACGCTCTTGAGCCACTTGCTGTCCATGCCGAACAGGTAGTTCAGCTCGACGTTTGCACCGATGCCCTTGTCGCCCGAGAACTCGCCCGGCGCATAGCCTCGGCCATAGCGCGAGCTGCCGAACGACACGCGCTCGGGCGTGGGCAGGATGTCGCCCGAATACTGACCGCCGACACCGAAGGCCGCGCCCAGCTTGCTGGCAAAGCGATGGCGCTCGGAATAGTCGCCGCTCAAGCGCGTGAAGTTGAGCTTCGCCGGGTTCTCCGCCATCGGTTGACCGACGTTGTTGCCGCGATCGAAACCTGCGCCCAGACCATCGACGCCTTGCGTCAAAGTCACGTTGGCCGAACGGCCCACCGTAGCGGCGGACTTGGACCAGGCGACCTGTGCGTACAGAGCACGCACGCGTTCCTCGTCGTGGATGCTGATCTGGTTGGCAGGCACCCAGTATTCCTTGCGGTAGTTCAGTCCGTAGAAACCGGCGGTGGTGCTGAGCTGCTCGTTGCCTGCGACGATCCACGGATGCGTCACGCTCAGGTCGAGCTTGCGCTGGGTGGTGGTGTCGTCGATGCCCGGCAGCTTGGACAGCGGATCGTTGTGGCTGCGGTAGTCCGAAAAACTCACGCGCGCCATGGTGCCTGCGGCGTTGAGCATCTGCGTGAAACCGGCAGACAGAAAACGCTCGTCGCTCGGATTGCGCAGCAAGGTCGAGAACTGGAACTGGCTGCCTTGCCAGAACGGATCGTTGACCAGCACATTCGCCATGAAGCGCGAGGTGGGCTTGCGCAACTCGCCGCCGACCGAGACGATGATCGGCTTGTGCTTGGCCTTGAGGACCAGCGGCGTCGCGCCATCGGTCGTGGTGGGCAGATTGGCGATGGCGGCGATCTCGATGCCGGGCAGGCGCGTCATCAACTGCGTCTGCTTCTGGAAGGTGGCGGCGGTGAGCGGACGCTCCTTGAGCAGCGGCTCGGCGATCTCGCGCACCAGCGCTTCGGACTTGCCGAAATCACCTTCCAGCTCGACCCGCTGCAGATAGCCCTCGACCACATTGAAGCGCACGACGCCGCCCGCGAAATCCTGCGCCGGAACAAACGCGAAGGACAACGCGTAGCCGCGTTGCTGGTACAGCGCAGTCACCTTCTGCGCGGCGGCCATCAGGTCTGCCACCGTGTGCGTGCCGCCGGACAACGGGGCGAGCAAGGCGCTGACCTCCTCGAACGGAATGGCCGACACGCCTTGCACATCGACGCGCGTGACCTGCACCTTGGCGGCCAGCACCTGCTCGACCTGACTTTGCGGCGGCGCGACCTGCAGGGGCACCTGCGCCTGCGGCTGGGGCGCGGGCACCGAAGGCAGTGTGTTCAATGGATTGCCGCCAGCAGTCGCGGATTGCGCGTGGCTGAGCAGGGGCGAAAAGCACAAAAAGACTGCCAGTGCGGGCAGTCTGAGAGAGAAAGTGGCGGGGTAAATCATGATCGACCTTCTTGTCGTGAGTAATGGCGCGGTCCCCGCATGTCGCTAGGCGCCTCTCGAAACACACAACAGCAACAGCGGTTTCGTAAGAAACACGTTGTTACTGTTGTGCTGCTTGCTGAGAATTGGAGAGAGAGCAAACCCTGATGTTGCTTGCTGCTTACTTCTTGCCTCCCAGCAAACCACCGAGCAGACCGCCACCGCCAGTTGTGGTGGTTGTCGTGGTGTTGGTTGCAGTGGTTGTGGTGGTTCCACCCAGCAGGCCAGTGACTGCCCCGAGCACGCCACCCACGACACCTCCGACGGCGGTGGTCGTGCCTGCCGTGGTGGTGGTGCCGGTGGTCGTGCCTGTCGTACCTGTGGTGGTTGTTCCGGTTGTGGTGGTTCCCGTCGTTGTGCCGGTAGTCCCGGCCACCGTGTTGGTGACCGCGCCCGTCACACCACCCACCACACCGCCCACTACGCCGGTTACCGTGTTCACGACACCGCCTACCAGTCCGCCCACAGCGCCCGTAGTGGTGCCCGTGGTGGTGCCACCCGTCACACCGCCGACCGCGCTGGTCACCGTGTTCACGACGCCACCGACCACGTTACCGACCCCAGCAGTCGTTGTGCCGGTTGTCGTGCCTGTGCCGCCCGTTGTCGCACCTGTCACGCCGCCCACGACACCAGTGACCGTGTTCACCACGCCACCGACCACACCGCCGAGCGCACCCGTGGTGGTTCCGGTTGTGGAGCCTGTGCCGCCAGTGACACCGCCGACCACACCGGCCACGGTGTTCACGACACCGCCGACCACGCCACCGACTGCGCCGGTTGCTGTGCCAGTGGTGGAACCCGTTCCGCCAGTGACCGCGCCAGTGACGCCGCCGACTACACCGGCCACGGTGTTCACGACACCGCCAACCACACCGCCCACCGCGCCTGTGGCTGTACCCGTCGTGGAGCCTGTGCCGCCAGTCACGCCGCCAACCACGCTGGTGACCGTGTTCACCACACCGCCCACCACGCCACCGACTGCCCCTGTGGCTGTACCGGTGGTGGAACCTGTTCCGCCAGTGACGCCGCCGACCACACCGGCCACGGTGTTCACGACACCGCCAACCACGCCGCCCACAGCGCCAGTGGCCGTACCTGTAGTGGAACCTGTGCCGCCGGTCACGCCGCCGACCACGCTGGTGACCGTGTTCACCACACCGCCTACCACGCCACCGACCGCTCCGGTTGCTGTGCCGGTGGTGGAACCTGTTCCCCCTGTGACGCCGCCCACCACACCGGCCACGGTGTTCACGACACCGCCCACCACGCCGCCGACCGCCCCTGTGGCCGTACCCGTCGTGGAGCCTGTGCCGCCGGCCACGCCGCCCACCACGTTGGTGACGGTTCCGACCACACCGCCCAATGCGCCCGTTGCCGCACCAGTGCCTGTCGAACCACCCGTTGCCCCGCTGACCACATTGGTGACGGTGCCGAGTGTGTTGCCGAGCAAGCCACCCAGCAGGCCGCTGTTGGCTGTGTTGTTGGTCGAGGTCGCGCCGCCCAGCGCAGAAACCGTTTCACCCGTTGCTGCCACCAGATTGCCGGCAGGCGTGATGATCGGGGTCTGCGTCCCGGCAAGGCCGTTGCCGGTGGTGGTCACCAGACCGCCCACCATGGTCAGGATGTTGGTCACGGGTTCGCCCAGACCTGTGGCATTGCCAAGGTTCTGAACGGCGCCGATGGTATTGCCGAGCAGCGGAGTGACAGTGCCTGCGACCGTGGTCGTCAGATTGCGCACGCCAGTGCTGTCCACGACGGAGCCGACCGTGGAGCCCAGGCTCGTCACCGTAGTGCCCACCTGATCGACAACGCCGCCAGCCAGACCTGCCACATCACCTACGACACCAAGCTGCGGTGTGTCCAGAGCGCTCACGGTGTCACCCACGGATGACACTGCATGTCCTACATGACCGACGGTAGGGTTGAGGCTGCTCAGTGTCGTGCCGATAGGGTCCGTGCTGGTTCCGATCTGGCCCAGACCGCTGGCCACACCTGTCGCCAGCGAACCGACGGCTTCACCGACTTCCTTGACCACACCACCCGCAGGCGCAGACACGCCACCAAGCGCTGTGTTGCCCAGGGCGCCATTGAGCACGTTGGTGACCGTGGAGCCCACGTCGCCGACGGCACCTGCTGCACCGGACACTACGCCCGCAGCGCCGGTGCTGACATCGCGAATGACTTGGAGAGGGCCGCCAGCCACGGTGCCGCCGCCAGTGTTGCCACCGCCAGTGTTTCCGCCGCCAGTGTTGCCACCGCCAGTGTTGCCACCGCCAGTGTTTCCGCCGCCAGTGTTGCCACCGCCAGTGTTTCCGCCGCCAGTGTTGCCACCGCCAGTGTTGCCACCGCCTGTGTTGCCACCGCCTGTGTTGCCACCGCCTGTGTTGCCACCGCCTGTGTTGCCGCCACCAGTGTTACCGCCACCGCCACCAGCGACAATCGTTCCGCCGGAACCTGAGCCGCTGCCGCCGTTGGATCCGGAGCCGGCAGAGCCTGTTCCTGACCCTGAGCCCGTTCCAGTACCGTTTCCAGCAGTACCCGTACCGGAGCCCGTACCGGAGCCCGTACCAGTGCCGGAACCATTGTTGGCTGTACCAGTGCCGGAGCCTGCACCAGTGCCGCTTCCGTCGCCGGTGTTCATGTTTCCGCTGTTCTCGCCGCCTGTTCCGCTACCGGTGCCGGCGCCATCGGTGATGCCGGCGCCAGTGCCGCCGCCGGAAGTGCCTCCTGCGTCGCTGCGCAACGAGCCGCTGGAAGAGCAGCCGGTCAGCAAGATCACCAGGGCCGAAGCCACGGCCAGCGAAACAGGTTTTTGGGTGAAAAAGTTGAAGGACCGCATGTCAGACTCCTGAAAAACTCAAGCCAATGAACTGAACCGAGGCCTATGGTCTGAGTGATCATCATGTGTTACCAATTGCTTTTTTTGTTAATTAAAGGAGTCTGAATAGATTCGTTTGTTTGCGTTAAATCAATGATTTCATAATATAAAATCATAAATGATCGACCTTACTCGAAGGCGAAAAATGATCGACCTACCTCGTGCAGAGTTGTGTTTTTCGAGTGATGAAATGCAAACAACGCTGCTTGCACTGCAGCAATTCCGTTCATTTCAGGCATGAAGAGCATTCATTTGCGTACTTGTGTGTAAATGCTTGTATTGATTGGTTGCATGTATCGCGGTGTGGAAATGCCGGAGCCGAAAAGCCGAGCGCTGTCGTGGCGTCCTCCAATGCAAGACAATGGGGGCAGTTGCCCGATGTATTTCCAAGGATGTGTGGGATGAAATTTGCTGACCGTTTGAATAACGTCGAGACCTCGGCGATTCGTGAATTGTTCAAGTTGCTGGGCAAGCCCGGCATCATCAGTTTTGCTGGCGGCTTTCCCGACAGCGCCATGTTCGACGTTTCCGGCATTCAGACGGCCGTCGACGAAGTGCTGGCCAACCAGGCCGGTGCCGCGCTGCAGTACGGCGCGACCGAGGGCTACCAGCCGCTGCGCGAACAGCTCTCGGCCTTCATGGCGACCAAGGGTGCCAAGGATGTGGCTCCCGAGCAGATGATCGTGACCACCGGCAGCCAGCAGGCGCTGGACCTGATCGGCAAGACCATGATCAATCCCGGCGACAAGGTGATCGTCGAAGGCCCGACCTTTCTGGCCACGATCCAGTGCTTTCGTCTCTACGGCGCGGAAGTCATCAGCGCGCCGGTCGACAGCGAAGGCGTGCAGCCCGATGCACTCGAAAAGCTGATCGTCGAGCACCAACCCAAGCTGGTCTATCTGATTCCCACCTTCGGCAACCCCAGCGGTGCCACGCTCACGCTGGAGCGCCGCAAGAAGGTGCTGGAGCTGGCCGTCAAGCACCAGGTGCTGCTGGTGGAAGACGATCCGTACGGCGACCTGTACTTTGGCGATGCGCCACCGCCAAGCCTGCTGGCCCTGTCGCCCAGCGTGCCCGGCAGCCGCGAGTGGCTCGCGCATTGCGGCTCGCTCAGCAAGGTGCTGTGCCCCGGTCTGCGCATCGGCTGGCTGATTGGTCATCCCGATCTGTTGGCCCGCGCCACCATGTGCAAGCAGTTCAGCGATGCCCACACCAGCACCTACGCGCAGGCGACTGCCGCGCAATACCTCCAATCCGGCGTGATGCCCGAGACGTTGGCGCGCGTGCGTGCCGTGTATGCCGAGCGCGCCAAGGCCATGGGCGATGCGCTGCGCTCCGAACTGGGTGATGCCGTCGAGTTCGTGCAGCCCAAGGGCGGCCTGTTCATGTGGGTCAAGCTCACGGGCGCTCGCGGTCAGGAAAGCAATGCCAACGAACTCGCCAAGCGTGCGATCGCCGAAGGCGTGGCCTTTGTGCCGGGCGCTCCGTTCTTCAGCCAGAACCCGGATGTGTCCACGCTGCGTCTGTCGTTTGCGACAGCCGATGTCGACAAGATCCGCGAAGGCATTGCGCGCCTGAAGAAGGCGCTGGCCGCGTAAGCCAAGGCCTCATTCGCTGTGCCGGATGTGCACGCCGTGGTCACACGCCAGTGATACGGTGGGCGCTTTCGGCCAGCAGCAGGCAGAAGACAAGATATGTCCGATTTCAACGAACAAACCGATCAGCGTCTGAGTGATCTGGAGATCAAGGCCAGCTTCACCGAAGACCTGCTTGATCAGCTCAACCTCACCATCTACCGCCAGCAGCAACAGATCGACGATCTGATCCGCGTCGTCGCCGATCTGCGCAAACAGTTGCCTGAGGCCGGTGCGCTTGGTTCGGGGCAGGCGATTCTCAACGAGCGGCCACCGCACTACTGATCGACGCGACAGACAAGAACCAAGAAAGAAGGAGACAACAGGAATGCAATACCGCAATCTCGGCAAGAGCCAACTCAAGGTGTCGGCGCTGTGCCTGGGCACGATGATGTTCGGCGACCAGACCGAACTGGCCGAAGCTTCGTCCATCGTCGCCCACGCGCGCGAGCATGGCGTGAACTACATGGATACGGCCGACGTCTACACCAAGGGCGCTTCCGAAACCATGCTCGGCCAGATCCTGCAAGGCCAGCGCGACGACTGGGTGCTGGCCACCAAGCTCGGCAACCGCATGTCGGATCGTCCGAACGAAGGGCAGTACTCGCGCAAGTGGATGCTGCGCGAAGTCGAGGCCAGCTTGAAGCGCCTGCAGACCGATCACATCGACATCCTCTACCTGCACCGCGACTTCAACGACATGGATCTGCAGGAGCCGCTGTATGCGCTCGATGCGCTGATGCGTGACGGCAAGATCCGCTACTGGGGCCTGTCGAATTTCCGCGCGTGGCGCATCGGTGAGATGGTCCACGGCGCGCGCCAGATCGGCATGCCCGGCCCGGTGGTTTGCCAGCCGTACTACAACTTGCTCAACCGCATGCCCGAGGTCGAGATTCTTCCGGCCTGCGAGCACTTCGGCATCGGCGTGACCTCGTACAGCCCGGTCGCGCGCGGCGTGTTGACCGGCAAGTATCTGCCGGGTCAGGCACCGCAGGAAGGCACGCGTGCAGGTCGTGGTGACCGACGCATGACGGAAACCGAATTCCGCGAAGAGTCGCTCGTGATTGCGCAGCGGCTCAAGCAACATGCCGAGCAAAGCGGCATCTCGCTTGCGCAGTTCGCCACCGCCTGGGTGCTTGCGCATCGTGCGGTGAGTTCGGTGATCGCAGGCCCGCGCACGCTTGCGCAGTGGCAGGACTATTTCCCCGCGCTCGACTACGTGGTCACGCCCGAGGACGATGGTCTGGTCGATGAACTCGTCGCGCCCGGTCATCCATCGACGCCGGGTTACACCGATCCTGCCTATCCGCTGCACGTGCGTCGTCGTACCTGAACGAGCCGATTCGACCATTCACGCGTTCTGCAGCTTCTCGCCAGCCAGTGATTCCAGTTGCTGGATGAGGAACTGCATGAACGCGCGCGGGCCTTCGGGCAGCGTGCGATCCGCAAGCGTCTGCACTTCCACATTGCGCCCATTGAGCCCGCGTTCGCGAATCGGCACTGCGCGCAGTTCGCCGCGCCGCACGTGATCTCGCACGGTGATTCCACCCGCGATGGAAACACCGCCGCCGTAAAGCACAAAGTACATCAGCGCCTCGAACTGGTTGCACACCAGCACCGGGTCGAACACGAGTCCCTTCTGGCTGCAGGCGATGTCAAACAATTGCCGCACCGTGTTCTCGGGATCGGGCAGGGCCAGCGCATGCGGCTGCAACTGGCGCAGCGTGACATGCGGCAGATGCGCCAGTGCATGGTCCGGACGCATGAAGGCATAGATGGACGCCGCACCGCGATACGCCACTGCGATGTCGCGCTCCGCAGCACGGCTGTAGGTGATGGCGATGTCGGCCTCACCGCGCAGCAGCGCCTGCGTGGCGGCTTGCGGTCCGCACACGCGCAACTGAAACTGCATGCCCGGATACTGCTCGCGGAACTGTGCAATCACGCGCGGCAGAAACTCGATGGCAAAGCCCGATGAACTGCACACCCGCACCACACCGCGCCGCAGACCTTGCAGCGCCTGAATGTCGGAGACCACACGATCCGCTTCGAGCGCATTGCGGCGTGCATGGTTGGCCAGCACTTCACCCGCAGGACTCGCCACCATGCCGCGCGGGCGGCGCTCGAACAGTGGCACGCCCAACAGTTCCTCCAGCGCGGCAATCTGGCGACTGACTGCCGATGGCGTCACGTTGAGTCGATGCGCTGCCTCGCTGACAGAGCCGCTGCGCACGACTTCGAGAAGGCAGCGCAGGGCGGTGTCCTGCAATTGAGCGGAGAGGATGGTGGCAGGTCTGGAGGTTTGCATGAAACGCAAGGCAAGCTGAAGTATTTGTCGGTTGTGCGCAAAGCGAAGCCATCTTAAAGTGAGTCTCACAGAGCACATGAATTTCGGCTGGCATCCTCGTTCCAGCGCGCGGAATCATGTGGTCGAAAAGTCGATCCAAGGAGACAGAAATCGTGATGAGCAAGCAACCGGACAACGGGCCGAATGACATCGTGGAGCTGACGGCCGTGCAACTTTCGCAGGCTATCCATGCGCGCGAGGTGTCCAGCGCCGAGGTGCTGGATGCCTACCTCGCGCAGGTTGATCGCTTCAATCCAGAGGTCAACGCCATCGTCGCCCCCATGCCGCGCGAGGAACTGAAAGCGCAAGCCGTGCAACTCGACGAGCAACTGGCGCGTGGCGAAAGCAAGGGCGTGTTGCATGGCTTTCCGCAAGCACCCAAGGACATCATGCCGGCCAAGGGCATGGTGACGACCAAGGGCTCGCCGATCTTCAAGGGACAGGTCTCGCAGACCGATTGCGTGGCTTTCGAACGCATGCGCGCGGCCGGTGCGATCTTCATTGGTCGCACCAATTCGCCCGAGTTCGGCTTGGGCGGTCACACCTACAACGAGGTCTACGGCACCACGCGCAACGCGTTCGATCCGTCGCGCTCGGCAGGCGGCAGCAGCGGCGGCGCGGCGGTGAGCGTGGCCTTGCACATGCTGCCGGTGGCCGATGGTTCCGACATGATGGGCTCGCTCAGAACGCCTGCGGCGTTCAACCATGTCTATGGCATGCGGACCTCGGTGGGCTGCGTGCCGCACGGGCCGGGCGACGAGGCGTTCTTTCAGCAGTTCAGCGTCGGCGGTCCGATGGCGCGCAATGTGCCGGATCTGGCTTTGCTGCTGTCGGTGATCGGTGGATTCGATGCGCGACTGCCGCTCACGCACAGGTCGCAGGTTGATTTCAGCGCGGCGCTGGATCGTGACTTCAAGGGCGCACGCATTGCGTGGCTTGGTGATCTGAACGGCCATCTGCCGACCGAGCCGGGCGTGCTCGATATTTGCGAACATGCGCTCAAGCACTTCGATTCCTTCGGCTGCAGCGTGGAGCCTGTGGTGCCCGAGTTCGACATGGAAAGCCTGTGGCATGCCTGGCTCGATTTGCGCAGTTTTCAGTTCGCAGGAACCAATCGCGCGCTGTATGAAGACCCTGCCAAACGCCAACTGCTCAAGCCCGAAGCCGTGTGGGAAATGGAGCGCGGCTTGGCACTCAGCGCCATGCAGGTGTTCGATGCGTCGCGCGTGCGAACGGCTTGGTATGAGTGTCTGCGTCGCTTGCATCTGCAGTATGAGGCGCTGCTGCTGCCAAGCGCACAGGTGTTCCCGTTCCAGGCCGAGCTCGACTGGCCGCACTCCGTGGCCGGGCAGACCATGGACACCTACCACCGCTGGATGCAGACCGTGATCGGCGCGACCATGGCGGGCTTGCCTGCGCTGGCCGCTCCTGCGGGCATCAACGCGCAAGGCCGGCCCGCAGGTTTTCAGATCATCGGTCGCACGCAGGACGACTTCGGCGTGCTGCAACTGGGGCATGCGTATGACCTGGCGAGCGGGGCGTCGAAGGTGCACAGCCCGCTGCTTGGCGCATGAATCCGCTGTTGGTTCCAACGACTGTTCAAACATCACCCCTCAACGCTTTTCGAGTTCTCTGGAGTTCACGCATGGATTGCTCTCGTCATCATTTTCTGAAGCTGGTTGCAAGCGCTGGCGTTCTCGCCCTCGCATCGTTGGCGGGCACGTCGGCGCTCGCGCAGGGCGACTATCCGCAAAAGCCGATCAAGCTCGTCGTTCCGTTCGCAGCCGGTGGCGCGACCGACATTCTTGGCCGACTGATGGCGACCACCATGGGCGAGAAACTCGGGCAGTCCGTCATCGTGGAAAACAAGCCCGGTGCAGGCACGATGGTGGCTGCCGCGCAAGTGGCCAAGTCGGTACCTGATGGCTACACCTTGCTGCTCGGCTCGAACAGCACGCTCACGCTCAATGCCGCGATTCGCCAGAGCCTGCCTTACGAGCCGATCAAGAGCTTCACCATGCTGGGATCGGTTGCCAACATGGGGCTGGTGGTGGCGGTGAATCCGCAGTCCGGCGTGAACACGCTGGCCGAGCTGGTGGCCAAGGGCAAGGACAAGAACAGCGGTCTGAGCTATGCATCGTTCGGTTCCGGTTCGTCGGCGCACTTTGGTGCGGAGCTGCTGCAATCGGCACTGGGCACGCACATGACGCATGTGCCGTTCAATGGCAGCTCGCAGAGCCTCACGGCGGTGATGGGCGGGCAGGTGCCTGTGGGTGTGGATTCGGTGGTGGCCGCAGCGCCGCAATTGCGTTCTGGAAAACTGAAGCCGTTGGCCGTGCTGAGCGCTGCTCGTGAACCGCTGATGCCCGATGTGCCCACGGTGGCCGAGAGCGGCTATCCCGGCTTTCAGGCCGAGGCCTGGTTTGCGCTGCTCGGCCCTGCCGGATTGCCGCCTGCGATTCAGACCAAGCTGGAGAATGCGCTCAAGAGCACGATGAGCGAGCCGGAAGTCCAGAAGCGGCTCAAGGAAGTCGGTTTGACCCCACAATGGAGCACCGGCAAGGCCTTGCTGGCGCGCGTGGAACAGGAACAGCCGCAGATGCGCGCGGTGGCTGCAAGAGCCAGCATCAAGGCCGATTGAGCGAACGCCAAAACCAGTGCATTGAATGAAACCCGAAGATCTCGAACAACTGCTGACCACCCCCATGCCCTTCGGAAAGCATCAGGGAACGATGATTGCCGACCTGCCCGCCAACTATCTGCACTGGTTTGCGCGTGAGGGCTTTCCCAAGGGGCATGTCGGCCAGTTGCTGCAACTGATGTTCGAGATCGATCACAACGGCTTGAGCGATCTGCTGGAGCCTTTGCGCAAGGCCCGGCAGCAAGCGCGTAGGTAGCGCGTCGTCAGCGCGCGTTGCTGATGGCGGCTTGCGCTTCAAAATAGCCCGTGAACAACTGCCTGCCGATGTCGTGGGCCACGCGCCTGAGTTTGTAGGTCGTCGCACTGTCGAAGCGCTCGTGGGTATGGTGCGTCCACAGCTGAATCCACGCATTGAAATGTGCGGGGCTCACGTCCTGCAATTGCATGTGGCGCTGCACCAGATTGCCGCGAAAGGTGCGCGTGCCGAGCATCACCGTGCTCCAGAAATCCACCATGCGGTCGAGATGCGCGCTCCAGCGTGAACCCAACTCCTTTTGGAAGACCGGACCCAGCAGTTCGTGCGCGATGACGTCCGCGTAGAAATCGTGGACCAGTTGGCGGAGGCTGTCGGTGTTCAGTGAAGCGGGGAGCGAACTGGGGAGCGAAACAGGAATAGGAAGTGCCGATGCTTCGGATCGTGTGGATGCTTTTGGGGACATGTCGAATTGGTAGTCTGTGGCCATGCTGCGCGTTGTTTGCGCGTGAGCTTGTCAGAGCCTTCCCATTTATGCGTTGTTGCTGATCAATCAAGCTGTTCCGCGAAGCAGTGCGAAGCCTTCGGGCTGGCTGACCTCAGTTCACAGAATCGGCATAAGAAAAATGTCGATGAAAACGGCGAGTTCTGCGGCATTTGCAAGCTCATGTTTCTCGTCTGTCAATCACTGTGAATGTTGGGGTTCACTTGATTTACTCCTTTAAGGAATTGCGATTGGCTGGATAACCTTGCCGAAGTTTGATTTTTGATCTTTCCTTTACTTCGGAAAATGGGATGGCCTCGATGACGGATTCCATCGCGCACAGCAACAGCAGCAACAGCAGCAACAACCGCAATACCGATCCCTGGCGTGGCTTTCATGCGGGTGCATGGAAGGCCTGCGTGGACATGCGCAGCTTTCTGCAGACGAATGTTCGGCCCTATCTGGGTGGGGCGAATTTTCTTGTGCCTGTTGAAGACGATGTGCGCGATGTGCCCATGTCGTTTGCGCTCAGTGTTGCGTTGCGCGCGGCCGGATTGCCATCCACAAACACCAAGTCCTTGCGCGTTGAAAATCGACGTGCAGAAGCTCGCTTGGATGTCTCGGAGCTTCATTCACCACAGGTCAACGCTGCGCGCGATGCGGGCTTGCTTCACGGCATGCCGGAGCCCATGAGCCGCAGCTCCACTGCAGCGGATTGCAGGCGTGTGGCGCTCTACGGCGTGGACTTTCTGCGCGCAGAGCGCAGGCAGCAACTCGCGGCGCTGAACCAAGGGCCATTCACTCAAGCGCTGATGCAGCAGCGTCGTGATCTCTCCGAGCAGATGCTGGCGCTGGAGGAGTTGCGCGACGTGGCGCTTGCGCAAGGGGTGGACATCAACCGCCCGGCGTCGAATGCGCATGAAGCCGTGCAGTGGATGGCGCTCGCTGCCATGGCCGCCGCCGACGCGCATGAAGCATCTGCCTTTCCTGTCGGGCGTGTTTCGGCGTTTCTCGATGTCTACATTCAGCGCGACATGGATGAGGGTGTGTTGAATGAGCAGCAGGCGCAGACCTTGATCGATGAGTTGTTGCTCAAGCTGGGCAACATGAACCGACTTTGCGCGCAGGAATCCGATGGTGCAGTTGTCGTGGAATGTCTTGGAGGCGCGAGCGACGATGGAAGCGCGCTTGTCACGCGAACCAGCTTTCGTCTGCTGCACTCCTTGCAACATGGCTCCGCTGAGCACATGCCGCAGGTAGCGGTGCTTTGGTCACCTGAATTGCCGCGCGCCTTTCGCCATTTCAGCACAGATGTCGCCAACGACACCGGGCGACTTCGTTTTGAAAACGATATGGGGCTGCGCAGTCTTCTGGGCGACGACTATGTGATCGGTTCGCATGTTCCCGCGTTGAGTCTGGGCCAGCAGGTACTGCTCGATGCTGGCCGCATCAATCTGCCAAAGGCCTTGCTGTATGCGATCAATGGTGGTGTTGACGAGCAAAGCGGCGTGCTTGTCATTCAAGGCTTGGAGCCGTTCTGGGGCGATGTTCTTGAATACGAAGACGTCGTCGCGCGGCTCGACAAGGTGCTCGACTGGCTTGCCGTCAACTGCGTCGATTCCTTCAACGCGGCGCACTTTCTGCACGAGCGGCAGGGCGAGTCCGGTCTGGCTATGGCATTGCATGACTGCCACGCCGCCTACGTCATGGCCTGCAGTCTGGAAGGCTTGGCCGTGCTCGCCGATTCGCTGTCCGCCATTCGCTATGCGGCGGTGCAGATAGTGCGCGATGAGGATGGTCTGGCCGTCGGTTTCCAATCGGACGAGCCTTATCCGGCATGCGGGCGCATCGGCGGAGTGGCCGATGCGGTGGCGTTGGCGACCTGCGATGCTTTTGTGCAGAAGCTGCGCGCTCAGCCATGCATCTATCGCGATGCCCAGCCCGTCCTCGTGCTGGCGGGTGATGTCGCCAATGCGCTGGCGGGAAAGAAGACCGGCGCCACGCCTTGCGGGCGTCCTGCCGGAGCGGCCTTTCCTGCTTGGTCGACAGACGAAGCCAGAGCGTGGAGCACCGGCGATTCGGTGCGCAACCAGAAAAGCAGGCAGGAGTTGTTCGAGCATTCTGAGCACAGTTCTTCCGCACTTGCGGAAGCGGGCTGATTCAGCGCGAGGCGAAAGACTTCATAGAGGGAGGTGAGGCGCTGATGGAGTGCTGCGGTTGTTTGAACGTTGCTTCGCAAGGTTTGAAGATCAGGGCGTCGATTGGCAAATCACAAAATGGGCACTCGCAGGGTAGAGAGAAAAACGCGAGGAGCCCGAAAAAGTGAGAACGGGGCGGGACCTTGGAAGTTGGTGGTCCCGTCCCGATTCTTGTCTGCGATGTCGCGCGTGAAGCGTTACCAGGCAGCGAAGACTTCTTCTGCCAGACCGAGTGCGGTGCTCG
The DNA here is from genome assembly GCF_011305535.1 of Diaphorobacter sp. HDW4B. Lineage (GTDB taxonomy): Bacteria > Pseudomonadota > Gammaproteobacteria > Burkholderiales > Burkholderiaceae_C > Diaphorobacter_A. The sequence goes on along the minus strand of NZ_CP049905.1, from coordinate 847,877 downwards.
CGCCCGAACCGCCCGTCACCGTGACGGCGCGCACCGAATCACTCGGCGCGTGAACAATGCAGGGCACAGCCGATGAGGAGGGATAGGTTCCCACCCAGCGCTCGACCACGTTGGCTTCACTCAAGTGCAGCGTCTCACGCAGATGCCGCAGGATGAGGGCATCCACTGCATCGCTGGCAAAGGGCTGCATGGCAGCGCCATAGTGATGCGAGTCGCCGACGACCAGTGACCCATCTGCGCTCTGCACGACGATCAGATGAATGCCATGCTGCAGCGAAGCGGATTCTTCCTGCTCCAGTTGCGCTCGCAAGTCCTGCGATGGTGCGAGCGCCGCGTAGCCTTCGTAGCGAATCAGGCTCAGGTCACCCATGACCGAACCGTTGAGTTGAAAGCCCGCTTGCGGACGCACGCGCAGCATCTGCAACTGGCATTGGCGCACGCCGTGTTGTTCCCAGACCGGTGCGAACAATCCACCGGGAGCGGCGTTGGTGCATACGACCACGCGCTCGGAAAAATACTCGCCGCGCGTGGTGCGAACACGCGGTGTGTCGATCTCGACCACGGCTTCACCAAAGCGAAAATCAACCCCCTTGGCTTCATGCAGCCACGCCGCGAGTCGTGGAATGGCGGTGCGTGATTCCACGCGCAATTCGTGCGGACTGTAGAGCACGGATTGCAGACCTTCGGTGTTCAATGCGGCATGGCGCCGCTGGGCCACATCGGGTGCAAGCAGCTCGCAGCCGGTGGCCATGTCGGTTTCCATGAACGCCTGCAGCACCGCATGCGCAGCAGGGCGGCGGGCCGTCATCCACAGGCCTTTGTGGACCACGTCTATGCCTGCCTGCGGGGCAATGCTGGCCCAGATGTCGCGCGAACGCATGGCGCGCGACCAGTGCGCGCCTGCCTGTTGCCCCGTCACGGTGACGAAGCCGAAGTTGCGGATCGATGCACCAATGCAGGCCGCATCGCGCTCGATCACGAGTGTCTTCAAACCGCGCAGGGCGGCGGTGTAGGCATGGGCCAGGCCGACAATGCCTGCGCCGACCACGATCACGTCGTAGTGCTTCATTTCCATGGAGTCCAAAACAAAAATTGCGAGAGAAAAAAGCGTGGCGCTTATCGATGGCGCCAGTGCTGGGTGCGCTTTTGCAGCCAGGCATCGGCTGCGCCAATCAGCAATCGACCGGCAGCGGCCGTCACGAAAATCATGGTGGCCATGGCCGCAGCGGGTGCGATGTCGCCTGCGTCATCCATTGCCAGAACGGCGACCGATGCGAGCGTGGTTTGTGGCGAGTACAGGAACACAACGGCGGAGACGGTGGTCATCGCGTTCACGAAGAAGTAGCCCGCAACCTGCATGATGGCCGGAAGGCAGACGGGCAAATGCACGCGCCACAACACGGTCCAGAACGGCACGCCCATGGAGTCGGCCACGCGCTCGTATTCACTGTCGAGTTGCTGAAGTGCGGCTAGCTGCGTGATGTGCGCGACCGAGAAAAAGTGGGCCACGCTGCACAGCACCAGAATGCTGAGCGATCCGTAGATGAAGTTCAGCGGATTGCTGGGCGAGTTGAAAAACAGGATGTAGCCCAGACCCAGCGCGAGGCCGGGAACTGCCATGGGCAGCGTCGCGATGGCCTGTAGCCATTGCCGCGTGCGTGCAAAGCCTGTGGGCTTGGCGACGAGGTAAGCCGTCAGAAAACTCAACAGAGAACCGATCACCGCTGTCGCTACGGCCATGGTGAGCGAATTGCTGTAGCTCGCCCAACCGCCGCCGTCCATCATGTCGAACTGGTAGTTCTTCAAACTCAAGTGGAGGTTATAGGGCCAGTACGTGACGAACGACGCGAAGATGGCGGTGCACAGCACGGTGAGCAACGCGCCTGCGACGATGACGCAGTAGATGAACAACGCGCGGTCGAGCGGCGCATGCGGCTGCGGCGTGAGTGGCACGGCACGCACGGCCATGGTGGCCGATTGGCGCGAGCGCAGATGGCGCTCCGCCGCAAACGCGATGCCTGCAGGCACGAGCAGCAGCATGGCGACGACGGCACCCATCGACAGGTTCTGCTGACCGATCACCTGCTTGTAGATGTCGGTTGCCAGCATCTGCGTGTTGCCACCGATGACCTTGGGAACGCCGAAATCCGTGACGACCAGAACGAACACCACGATCCATGAAATCATCAGACCATAGCGACTGCTGGGCATAGTGACCTGGCAGAAACTGCGCCAGCGATCTGCACCCAGCGTGGCTGCGGCTTCGTACAGACGCGCATCGCCCGATGCGAGCGTGGTGCACAGAATCATCAGCGCATGCGGAAAAGTCCAGAGCACCGAGCCGAGAATGATGCCGAACGGACCATAGGCGGTGGAGCCCATCAGCAGGCTTTTCAGAATGCCTTGTGTGCCGAACAGGTAGATCAGGCTGATGGCCATGAGCAGCGATGGCGCAAGCAGCGGAACCAGCGCGATCGCGCGGAAGAATTTCGCCAGCGGCATGCAGGTACGCATGACGCCGTAAGCGTAGACATAAGCCAGCGCAACGCAGAGGGTGGCGCTGGCTGCCGAAAGCCAGATGCTGTTGAACAGCGAGCGCGCTACGCCCGGAGTCTGCGCGTAGGCGATGTATTGCGACAGGCCGCTGAACTTTCCATCGTTGGTCCAGAAACTGTGGCCGAGCAGTGCGCCGACAGGCAGCGCAATCGTGAGCAGCAGCACGGCCAGCATGGCAAGCACCAGCACGCCAAGCCAGATGCGCTCCCAGTTCACCGTCGATGTCTGATTCGGTTGAGCCGGACCCGCAGGCTGGCTCTGGCGCTTGGTTTTGACGGGCGTGTTGGCGGGTGTGCTGCTGGGCGCTGCGGCCGTGCCGTTGCCGGGCAAGGGCAGGGTGGCGGAGTGCATCATGCTTGTGCTCATGCCGCCCTCCGCAGCGCATCGGGTGCGGCCAGCGGTTGCAGTGCCTGCATGGGCAGTTCGATCAGCACTTCACCTTGCAGCCATTCAGGCAACTTGGAGTCGTGGCGCAGCGGCCATTGCGCTTCGATCTGGCAATCCAGCGAAGGGCTGAAGAGCCGCACCATCACCATGGGGCCGAGGAACGATGTTTCCATGACGCGCGCACGGAACAGATTGGCAAGCGCCGTGGGGTGCGCGGGATGCAGCACCACGCTTTCGGGGCGCACGCCGATCAGCACGTTCTCTCCCGCTCCATACATGGGGTTGACGCAGACCACGCGCGTATTGCCGATCTGCACATGGCGTTCGTCGACGGCAACGCCGGGCAGCAGATTCATGCGCCCCACAAAGCCTGCGGCAAAGTGGCTGATCGGTCGCGCATAGAGCTGCTCGGGCGAGCCTTGCTGTTCGATGCGCCCCTGATGCATCAGCACGATGCGGTCTGCCATGGTGAGTGCTTCTTCCTGATCATGCGTGACCATGATGCAGGTGATGCCGAGCTGGCGCTGCAGCTCGCGAATCTCGCTTCGCAGTTCCGCGCGCACCTGCGCATCGAGTGCGGACAGTGGCTCGTCGAGCAACAACAGGCGCGGCTTGGGCGCCAGTGCGCGCGCGAGCGCGACACGCTGTTGTTGGCCACCGGACAGTTGAGACGGGTAACGCTGCGCCTGGCTCGAAAGACCGACCAGCGACAGCATCTCCTGCACGCGTTCACGCACCGCAGAGGCCGATTGGCCCTTGAGCCCGAACGCCACGTTCTGTGCCGCGGTCAGATTGGGAAACAGTGCATAGCTTTGAAACACCACACCGAAGCCGCGTCGCGCTGCGGGCCAGTTGGTGATGTCATCGCTGTTGAAAAGAATGCGCCCTTTGTCGGCGCGCTCGATGCCGCAAAGAATGCGCAGCAGGGTCGTCTTGCCGCAGCCCGACGGGCCGAGCAGGCTCACGAATTCGCCCGGCTCCACATCCAGATCGATCCCGCGCAGCACAGGCGTGTCGTTGTATTGTTTGGCGATGTGTTCAATGTGCAGCATGGCTTTTGTTTTTGGTTGGGTTCGCGGGTCGTGCATGGGCGGCAATACAGGCCCTCATGCGTTGTTGCGAAGCCTTGCCGTACGAGAGTACTGTCTGCGGCTTCGCGCCTAGCCTGAGGGCCTGTCTTGCCGTTGGGGTGAATGATTCCGGTGCTCTGCACGCTTCGTAGCTTGCTGATTCCGGGGATCACCACCGCTTCCTCGCTCTTATTTCTTTTCTGCCTTGGCTTCGTAGCGGCGCGCCCACTCGGTCAGGATGCGTTCGCGGTTGGCTGCGGACCAGTTGAAGTCGTTCTTGGCCAGCATGGATTCCAGATTGGCGGGCACGAAGTCCATTTTTTCCTGGGCTTCGGGCAGGGCGAGGATGGCGAAGTTCGCGGCGTACAGCTTGTTGGCATCGGGCGTTGCAGACCAGTCGGCCAGCAGCTTGGCGGCGTCCTGCTTCTTGCTGGTCTTCATGATGGCCGTGGCTTCCACGTCCCAGCCCAGGCCTTCCTTGGGAAACACGATGTCGATGGGCGCGCCTTCCTTCTTGGTCTTGTTGGCGCGGTACTCGAAGCTCAGACCAACCGGGAATTCGCCCGCACCGGCTTGACGGCAGGGCTTGGAGCCGCTGTGCGTGTACACGCCCATGTTCTGGTGCAGCGCGTCCATGTAGGCCCAGCCCTTGTCCTCGCCCATCATCTGCAGCCATGCGGCCACCATCAGGTAACCCGTGCCGCTCGATGCGGGGTGCGGCATGGAGATCATGCCCTTGTACTCGGGCTTGGTCAGATCGGCCCAGCTGGTGGGCGCGTTGACCTTGCGCTTCTGGCCTTCGGCGGTGTTGAAGCACACGGCGGAAGACCACAGGTCCATGCCCACCCAGGTGGGTGTGGCGTTGGGGTCGCGCATGGTGCTGCGCACCTTGGCAAGGTTCTTGGGCGCGTAGGCCTCGAGCATGCCTTGCTTGTCCAGCAGCATCAGCGAAGTCGCCGCCACGCCCCAGATCACGTCGGCCTGTGGGTTGGCTTTTTCAGCCAGCAGGCGCGCGGTGATGATGCCTGTGCTGTCGCGCACGAACTTGAGTTCGATGTCGGGATGGGCCTTTTCAAACCCAGCCTTGTATGCCTTGATCTGGTCGGCTTCCAGGGCCGAATACACCAGCAACTCGGTCTTGGCGGCATGTGCCATGTTGGCGAAGCCAAGCATCGTGACTGCGGTTGCGACAGTGGCGGCAGCGATGGCGGCACGGCGGGACCAGGTGACGGAATAGTTGCGCATGGCTAGTGGTGATTTCGGTGGTTGGTTGAAATGTCGGGTCCGTGTCCTGCGCAGATGCTTTCGTCGGCGCTTGGTACGGAACGGAATCGACTGTAGGCAACGCATGTGAAATGTTCGTGTCACGCAATCGAAATTTTTCAAACCGGGTATTGGTGGATTTGTGTGGGCTCACTGTGGTGAAATGCGCGGCAACGGAAGTACGCAATGCTCTGCGCGGATTCATATGTTTGTCATACAGCTGAAATCTTTCTTCATGGTCGCAAGGCTTGGCAGCATCACGCTCGCGGCCAAGCATCTGGGCTTGAGCCAGCCCACGGTGACCACGCAAATCCGTGCATTGGAAGAGCACTACGGAATCGAGCTTTTTCGCAGGCAGGGTGGGCGACTGGTGGTAAGCGACGATGGCGTGCGTCTGCTGCCCATGGTCGAGGCGCTGCTGCAGCAGGAAAGCAATGTCGAATTCGCGCTGCGCAATGCGGGCGATGTGAATCAGGGGCAGTTGCGACTGGGCACCACCGCGCCGTACTACATCCTCGACATCGTCAAGCGATTTCAGGACCGTTATCCGCGCGTGGATGTGGTGATCACGCTCGGCAATTCGCGCCAGACTGGGGAGGCGCTGCGCGAGTTCCGCGTGGATCTGGCAACCACATCACACAAGGACGCGGATGCACGTCTGCTGCGTCTGCATCTGGGCGCCGATCCGCTCGCGCTGGTGCTGCATCGCACGCACCCGTTGGCGCGACAACGATCGGTGCGTGTGTCGCAACTCGCGGGCTGCCAGCTCATCATGCGCGAGCTGGGCTCGATGACGCGCACCAAAACCGAAGAGATGCTGACCACCGCAGGCGTCACACCGCAACGCACGCTGGAGATCACCAGCCGCGAAGCCATACGCGAAGCCGTGATCCGCAACATGGGCGTGAGCGTGTTCGCAAGGCATGAGGCTTCGGCGCATCCGGACCTGATGGTGCTGCCGTTTGAAGAAGAGGTGCCCATGATCGACGAATATCTCTACTGCTTGCAGGAGCGCCAGAACACGCGCTTGATTGCGGCGTTTCTCAAGGAGTGCAGACCCTTGGCGTCCGTGGATTGACGAGGCAGAGTTGCCTGATCAAACCGCTTCGAGCCAGCGCTTGGCCGATGCCATCACGCATTGCGTGAGCCGTTCCAGCGATGCCTGCGCGGTGCGTGGATGCGCCCAGTACAGCGGCACATCCAGCGGTTTGCGAGGCACCAGTTCCACCAGCGTGCCTTGCGCGAGTTGCTGCTCGATCAGCACCGTGGGGTGCATGCCCCAGCCCATGCCGACCTCGCACGCACGCACATAGCCGTAGTTGGACGGAATGAAATGGCGCGGCGGTGCAGAGCGCGGCGCGGACAGGTTGTACTTGTGCATCCACTGGTCCTGCAACTTGTCCTTGCGGTCGTAGGTCATGATGGGCGCGTGGGCGAGCGTGGTGGGTGTCACGCCTTCAGCAAAATACTGTGCGACAAAGCCGGGGCTGGCTGCGGCCACGTAGCGCATGGTGCCCAAAGGCCAGGTGTTGCAGCCCGCAATCGTCGTGCCCGTGGCGGTGACGGCGGCGATCACTTCGCCTTCGCGCAGGCGCTGGGCGGTGTGGTCCTGATCGTCCATGCGCAGGTCCAGCAGCTCGTTGCTGCCTGCGGTGAAATCTGCCATCGCCTCCATGAACCATGTGGATAGCGAATCGGCGTTCACCGCCAGCTTGAGGGTGGGGATGGGCGTGTGGGGCAGCAGGTCGGGGTTGCTGCGCCGCAGCTCGTTTTCGAGCAGAGCGACCTGTTCCACATGCAGACACAGGCGTCGTCCCGCTTCGGTGCCGGTGCAGGGCGTGCCGCGATGAACGAGCACCTGACCCACACGCTCTTCCAGCTGCTTGACGCGCTGCGAGACGGCTGACGAGGTGACATGCAGCTTGCGCGCGGCGCGTTCGAAACTGCCTTCCCGCACCACGGCAGCCAGGGCTTCCAGTCCGGCGTAGTCGAGCATTAGAATTCCTTAAGATGGGTTAGATATTTTAAGTTTACTTTAATTGAATGCAAGTCGAAAATCGGCGGCATGTTCTTCAATACCGCAGCATCCTCTTCGTGGCTCGCAGGCTTTACCGTCTGCTTTTCGCTCATCGTCTCCATCGGTGCGCAGAATCTCTATGTTCTGCGACAGGCGGTGCAAGGGCAGCATGTGCGTGCCTGCGTGATCTGGTGTGCGGTGTGCGATGCGATTCTGGTGGGGGTGGGCGTTGCGGGCATGGCGCAGATCATGAGCGGCTCGCCCACGCTGGCGCGCTATCTGACGCTGGGCGGGGTGCTGTTTTTGCTGGCTTACGGTTTGTTTGCATGGCATCGCGCCTTCTTCGCTGCTGACCAGAAACTCGATGCCGACGGCAGCAAGGCCGAACGCAGTCTGCTGACAGTGCTGAGCGCCCTGGCGGTCATCACGCTGGCCAATCCGCATGTCTATCTGGACACCGTCGTGCTCATGGGCTCGATCGGCGCGCAGCAGGAAGGCTGGGCCAAGTGGTTCTTCGTGATCGGCGCGGGCAGCGCGAGCCTGACCTGGTTTGTGGTGCTGGCGGTGGCAGGTCGCAGACTGCGCGGCGTGTTCGCCAACCCCAAGGCATGGCGCGTTCTCGATACGCTGACTGGCGCGATGATGTTTGTGCTGGCGTGGTGGGTGTGGCAAGGGTTGGATGCCGTTTGACGCCACGCTGAATGGAATGTGAAAAGCCGTCGCTTCGTGAGGAGCGACGGCTTTGCCTTTTGTGTGGCATGGCTTGTCAGCCCATCCAGTATTGCAGTCCCATGAATGCGCCAACGCCCGCGAGCACGGTCACGAACAGGCTGCGCGATACCAGTCCGCAGAGGGTGGCGAAGGCTGCTGCGAGGGCGGAAATGCTCCAGCCCGAGCTGCTCCACTCGGGCTTGAGAATCAGCTCGGCCGCAACCATCGCCGCCATGATGGACGCGGGAATGAAGCTCAGCCAGTTGCGTGCCGTCAGACCAAGACGGATGCGTGACATCAACAAAATCGGAAGCACGCGCAGCAGCAGCGTGACGAGTGCGCTCACGAGCAGCGCGATGTAGCCGGACGTGCTCATTGTTCGTTCTCCTGGGCGGGTGACCGCTTGCGCTGCAAAACGGTGGCAACGGTGGCTGCTCCCAGGGTGGCGAGCAGCACCACGACGTTGGCATCCAGCCGCTTCACGAACACGGCGACCACCAGCACGGCCACGGCAACGGCCGTGAGTTCCAGCATGCGCTGGCGGCTGGCAAGCCAGGTCATCAGCAGCAGTGCGATGAACATCGAGACCAGACTGAAACCCAGCCCATGCACCAGCGATTCGGGCAGCGCCGTGGCGAGCAGGGCGCCGCAGAGGTTGGCGATGATCCAGTTGAGCCACGCCGTCAGATTCAAGCCCAGCAGCCATGCGAATGGCAGATTGCCATGCCGGTTGCCATACTGCGCGGCAACGGCAAAGGTCTCGTCGGTGAGCAGCGATCCGCCGATGAACTTCTGCATCGCCGTGGAGCGCGAGAAATACATCGCCATGTACGAGCTCATGAGGATATGGCGCAGGTTGATGAGCAGAACGCTCGCCACGATGCCGAGCACGCCCGCGCCCGCCGCGTACAGCGAGTAGAAGAGAAACTGCGCCGACCCGGCATACAGCAGGCCCGAGAGCAGGGTGATCTCGAACGGCGAAAAACCGGACACCGTGCCGATCGCGCCCGATGCGAAGCCGATGCTCCAGTAGCCCAGAATCGTCGGCAGGCAGGCGATGACGCCTGCCTTGAAAAGGTCGGTCGAAGCGGTGGTTTGGGGGCTGTCGTCGCGCTCCCCGGAGGTCACTTTGCGGTCCACGGAAATCAGTTCAAAAATGAAAAAAGCGCTGTCGAAACAGCGCTTTTGCGTAGCTGCGAGAAACGGGGATTATCGGTCGATACGGATCCCCGTGCTCTTTGCTCAGAATGCTGGAACCACAGCACCCTTGTACTTTTCCTGGATGAACTTCTTCACTTCGGCGGAGTGCAGGGCCTTGGTCAGCTTGGCGATCAGCGGATCGTTGGCGCGGTCGGCACGGGCTGCAATGATGTTGGTGTAAGGCGAATCCGCACCTTCGATGAACAGCGCGTCCTTGGTCGGGTTCAGCTTGGCTTCGATGGCGTAGTTGGTGTTGATCAGGGCAACGTCCACATCAGCCAGAGCGCGTGGCAGCAAAGGCGCTTCGAGTTCCTTGAACTTCAGCTTCTTGGGGTTCTTCACGATGTCCAGCGGCGTGGGTGTCAGGCTCTTGGCATCCTTCAGCTCGATCAGACCTTGCTTGGCCAGCAGGATCAGCGCACGACCACCGTTGGATGGATCGTTCGGGATCGCGATGGTTGCGCCGGACTTCAGGTCCTTGATGTTCTTGATCTTGCTGGAGTAGGCACCGAAGGGCTCCACATGCACCTTGCCGTTGGGCACTTCGACCAGCGAGGACTTGCGGTCCTTGTTGTAGCTGTCGAGATAAGGCTTGTGCTGGAAGAAGTTGGCATCGAGCTGCTTGTCTTCCACAGCGGCGTTGGGCTGCACGTAGTCGCTGAATTCTTTGACTTCCAGTTCCACGCCATCAGCCTTGAGCTGTGGCTTCACGAAGTTCAGGATTTCCGCGTGTGGCACGGAGGTGGCGGCCACCTTCAGAACGTCGGCGGCTTGTGCGCCGAATGCCAGTGCTGCCAATGCCAGTGCGGTCAGAGATTTCTTCAACATGTCCAGATGATCCTCAAAAAGATGTTCTTTATGGATGGCGTCCGTTGCACAAGGTCCGGTTTGGACCGGTGCTTTTGACTAACAACAGAACGCAAGTGTAATTCTTCCGGTTGACGTCCGCCTCGTTTTTAAATTCATATCCATATATAAAAAGGATATTTAATAACTACGAGGATGATGGGAGTCAAGGCGGCTGGCTCAGCGCAGTACTTCCAGCAGACGGTCCAGACCGCCCTGGTTGATGGCGACCTTGGCCTGCGCGCGCACGGTGGGCTTGGCGTGGTAGGCGACCGAAATGCCGGCCTCGCCCATCATCGGCAGGTCGTTGGCACCGTCGCCCACGGCGATGGTTTCGCTGGGGTCGATGCCCATCAGCGACGCCATCTCCAGCAGCGTGCGGCGCTTTTCGGCGCCGTCGCAGATGTCGCCCCAGGGCTGATCGACCATGCGGCCGGTGAGCACACCGTTGTCGATCTCCAGCATGTTGGAGCGCGCAAAGTCGATGCCCAGATGCTTCTTCACGCGGTCGGAGAAATAGGTGAAACCGCCCGAGACCAAGAGCGTCTTCAAACCAGCGGCCTTGGCTGCGTCGATCAGTTCCTTCGCGCCGGGATTGAATTGCAGGCGCTCGGTGAACACGCGGTCCAGATCTTGCACGGTCACGCCCTTGAGCAGCGCCACGCGCTGGCGCAGGCTTTCCTTGTAGTCGGAAATCACGCCCTGCATGGCGGCCTCGGTGATGGCGGCCACTTCGGCCTTGCGGCCTACCGCATCGGCGATCTCGTCCACGCATTCGATGCTGATGAGCGTCGAGTCCATGTCGAACGCGATCAGCTTGTAGTCAGCAAGCTTGAGCGGCGCAGTGATTCCGCGCAGGGCGAGGCCGGGGGCAAATTCTGTGGCTTGGGGCATTTTGTGGACCAATGCGCAATGCAAATTGAATGAAAGCCGTAATGGTAGTGCGATTGGAGGCCGGGCTTGAAAAGGCCCGGAGGAAAACGCGCTGATTCACTGCCCGCCCGAATGCGGTTTGGGTAGATAGAGCTTGTCCGACCAGGTGGCCAGCCATTCGGGTTTGAAAGCCACGAACACGGCGGTCAGCATGCCGGTGAGCAGGCCATCGCTCCAGGCCATGAGCCAGCGCGCGACCATCGAGAGCCCGTCATCGACCTCGGCGGCCAGCACATGGCCGCTCCACTGCGCCAGTGCGCCGGTGAGGAAAACGCAGGCCACGGTGCCCAGAAAGGCGCGGCCGAGCACATAGACAAACATGCGTGTTCCGTTGAAGCGCCGAATCAGCGCGCCCAGCAGCATCGCCAGCGTCGCGGGGATCACGCCCAGCCAGGTGATGGCGGCGAGGGCGTCGTCCCATTGCATGGAGGGCGAGAGCACGGCAGTGCTTGTGCCCACGATCCAGAACACAGGAATCGCCAGCGGCCAACCCAGCATCAGCACCAGCATGCAGGCACCCGAGAGTTGAAGCGGCAGTGGCATGCGCACCAGCGTGGGAAGCGCCCAGAGCCAAGGCAACAGCACCAGCGCGGCCAGCAACGGGCTGATCAGCGGAGAAATCCGGCGCTGCGGGCCTTCGGGCGTGCGCAGCGTGCTCGAGCCGAGCATGCGCCAAGGCCGCAGCCAGAGCGCGATGGCGAGGGCGATGAGACTGATGGCGGCTTCCACGATGAGCATGGTGCTGCCACTTTATCTCAGTCGAGCGATAGGCCGCTATCTATTGGAAAAGACCGTAACCCAGTTGCAGCTTGCGTTTGCGCGCTGGGTCGTCGTTGACCTGGAAGCGTCCAAAGTAGCGGTCTCCCCAAGTCCTGTCCGTGACGAGATCGAACGCGCAATCCGTCGCCATGTCGCGAATGCACGCGGCGTTGGGGGACCAGAAGTTCGTGATGTCTCCGGCCAGCGCATCGTGCCGGTAGTAGCGGGCCAGTGCGATGTCCTGAGGCAGGTCGTTGGCAGCATGGCTCTCCAGGTACATCGCCCCATGACTCAGCGAGCGCACGATCGCGAGTGCTTTCATCATGTCGGGCAGGTGATAGAGCAGACCCAGAAACAGCACATGGTCGAACGTGCCAAGCTGGGCAGCGCTCAGGTCGTAGATGTTGGCGCAGTGATAGTCGAAGGAGCATCCGGTGATCTGCTCCATGACGGCGAATCCGTGAGCCTCCTTCGCTCGGTAGTCGACGACCACCACCTCGGCTCCGCGCCGTCGTGCAGCCAACGAAAAGAAACCATCGGATGGGCCGATGTCCAGCACGCGTTGGCCTGTCAAATCAGCCGGAAAGCCGACGGCATCGAGCAGGAAGCCTGGGTCATAAGAGCCGGGCGTGATGACTCCCGGATGAACTTCGAAGCGGTGATGCCAGTGCTTGACGGATGCGACCAATCGCTTGGCTTCTTCGATGTCCATAGGGTTCCCGTTGGGTTGGGCGCGGTGGATGTTGCGCGTGAGCCCTAGATTCTGAGCCCAAGCGCCAGTTGCCGGAAATCTATATGGCCTTCAACGGCAACTGGTTTGATAGTTTCATTTGATCTTAGAACCTGTTCACGATCTCCGCAGAGCCGCGCCAATGTCTTTGCGGGATGGGATGCAAGGCGCAATACCGCAGACCGCCCGCAAAGTCACTGGCCCTTCGGATTGGGGCGAAATCGGGCGATTTTGGCGCGCTGGCTCTTGCATGGGCACGAGCCCATGCGGGCGACCCATCACTCCAAACTCATCCCGATTGCGCCCCAACGCGGCATCGTGGAGATCGTGAACAGGCTCTTAGTGAACCGGTTGTCCCAGGCTGCGCAGAATGTCGCGCACCAGATGCGCGCGGTCCTTGGGATCGGGCAGTGCGCGTTCGATGCGCAGCTTGTCGTTGCCGGCCAGTTTGATGTGCTTGTTTTTCTGCACCAAGTGGATGATGTTCATCGGGTCGATCGGCGGCTGTGGCCTGAAGGTGATGCTGATGACGCCGGGCGCGGCATCGACCTTCATCACGCCATACGGCTGGCTCATCACGCGCAGGCGGTGCACGTCGATGAGGGTCTGCGTCTGCGCGGGCAGCTTGCCGAAGCGGTCGACGATTTCTTCGAGCAGCGTGTCGATCTGCTGCGGCGTCTTGGCGGTGGCGAGCTTCTTGTAGAACGACAGGCGCAGGTGCACGTCGCCGCAGTAATCGTCGGGCAGCAGGGCGGGCGAGTGCAGGTTGATGTCGGTGGTGACGGAGAGTGGCGAGAGCAGATCGGGCTCCTTGCCGGCCTTGAGCGAGGCCACGGCTTCGGACAGCATCTCGTTGTAGAGCTGGAAACCGATCTCCATCATGTTGCCGCTCTGGTTCTCGCCAAGCACTTCGCCCGCGCCGCGAATTTCGAGGTCGTGCATCGCCAGATAGAAGCCCGAGCCGAGTTCCTCCATCTGCTGGATGGCTTCGAGGCGCTGGGCGGCTTGTTTGGTCAGGCCATCGATGTCGGGCACCATCAGATACGCATAGGCCTGGTGGTGCGAGCGACCGACGCGACCGCGCAACTGGTGCAACTGCGCGAGGCCGAACTTGTCCGCGCGGCTCATGATGATGGTGTTGGCCGTGGGCACGTCGATGCCGGTCTCGATGATGGTCGAGCACAGCAGGATGTTGTAGCGCTGCGCGACGAAATCGCGCATCACCTTTTCGAGTTCGCGCTCGGGCATCTGGCCGTGGGCGACGGCGATGCGCGCTTCGGGCAGTATCTCTTCGAGCTTCTGTTTGCGGTTCTCGATGGTCTCGACTTCGTTGTGCAGAAAGTAGCACTGACCGCCGCGTTTGAGCTCACGCAGCACGGCTTCGCGGATCACGCCCGTGCCTTCATTGCGCACAAAGGTCTTGATGGCCAGACGGCGCTGCGGCGCGGTGGCGATCACCGACAAATCACGCAGGCCTTCAAGCGCCATGCCCATGGTGCGTGGAATCGGCGTGGCGGTGAGCGTGAGCACATCGACTTCGGCGCGCATGGCCTTCATCGCCTCCTTGTGGCGCACGCCAAAGCGGTGTTCCTCGTCGATGATGAGCAGTCCGAGGTTCTTGAACTTGGTCGATTCCGACAGCAGCTTGTGCGTGCCGACGACGATGTCCACCGTGCCTTCTGCAATGCCTTTGACGGCAGCGGTGATCTCCTTGCCGGAACGAAAGCGCGAGACCTCGGCCACCTTGATCGGCCACTTGGAGAAACGGTCGATCAGCGTCTGGAAGTGCTGCTCGGCCAGCAGCGTGGTCGGCGCGAGGAGCGCCACCTGTCTGCCGCCCATGGCCGCGACGAATGCGGCACGCAGCGCGACTTCGGTCTTGCCGAAACCCACGTCGCCGCAGACCAGGCGGTCCATCGGCTGCGGGCTGATCATGTCCTGAATCACCGCGTGGATCGCGGCCTTCTGGTCGGCGGTTTCCTCGAAGCCGAAGTCGTTGGAGAACTGCTCGTAATCCTGCACGTTGAAGCGGAACGCATGACCTTGTCGCGCAGCGCGCCGCGCATAGATGTTGAGCAGTTCGGCGGCGGAATCACGCACCTGCTCGGCAGCCTTGCGCTTGGCCTTTTCCCACTGGCCGCTGCCGAGCTTGTGCAGCGGTGCTTCGTCGGCCGACACGCCGGTGTAGCGGCTGATGAGCTGCAACTGGCTGACCGGCACATAGAGCGCGGCCTTGTCGGCGTATTCGAGATGCAGAAACTCCTGCATGGCGGGCGTGCCGTCCGGGTTCTTCTGGCCGATGTCCATGTTGATCAGGCCGAGGTAACGTCCGATGCCATGTGCGCTGTGCACGACCGGATCGCCGACCTTCAGTTCGGACAAATCCTTGATCAGCGCATCGACATCGCTGACCTGTTCCTGTTTGCGACGGCGGCGCGCAGTGCCGTTGGTCGAGAACAGTTCGGTCTCGGTGACGAAGTCGATGCCGCCTTCGATCCAGCTGAATCCGGTGGCCAGCGTGGAGGTGGCGATGCCGATTTTTTCCTCGTGCGTTTGCTGGAATTCGTTCAATGAATCGAACGCAGGCGGATTCAGATGCGAGGCACGCAGAAAGTCGAGCAGGCTTTCGCGGCGGCCATCGCTTTCGGCCAGCAGCAAGACGCGATGTTGCGTCGACAGGATATGTGCCTGCAGCTTGGCGAGCGGGTCTTCCGCGCCGCGAATCACCGCGAGGTCATTGAGCTTCTGGAAATGCGCGTTGTCCGGCACATCTTCCACGTTGGGGCGCAACGCGAGCTGGGCGTGGTCTTTGGCGCGGGTGTAGAACTGATCGGCGCTCAGGAACAGCGTTTCGGGCGGCAGCACCGGGCGCTCGGGGTCGCCTTGAACGAGGCGAAAGCGCTCCGTGGTGTCCTGCCAGAAACGCAGAAACGCGGCTTCGAGATCGCCGTGCAGCACGACGGTGGTGTCGGTGCCGAGGTAGTCGAACATCGTCGCCGTGTCGTCGAAGAACAGCGGCAGGTAGTACTCGATGCCGGCCGTCGCCACGCCATTGCCCATGTCCTTGTAGATGCGGCTCTTGGTCGGATCGCCTTCCAGCAGCTCGCGCCAGCGATGGCGGAACTTGGCGCGCGCATCGTCGTCCATCGGGAACTCGCGGCCGGGCAGCAGGCGCACTTCCGGCACGGGGTAGAGACTGCGCTGCGTGTCCGGATCGAAGGTGCGGATCGAGTCAATCTCGTTGTCGAACAGGTCCACGCGATAAGGCACGTGCGAGCCCATCGGAAACAGGTCGATCAGCCCGCCGCGCACGGCGTATTCGCCATGGCTCACCACCTGCGAGACGTTGGAATAGCCCGCCAGCGTGAGCTGCGCGCGCAGCTTGGCTTCGTCGAGTTTCTGCTTGGCCTTGAAGTGGAAGGTGTAGCCCGCGAGGAAAGAGGGCGGGGCCACGCGGTAGAGTGCCGTCGTTGCGGGCACCAGCACCACATCGACCTCGCCCTGCGAGATGCGCCAGAGCGTGGCAAGCCGCTCGCTGATCAGGTCCTGATGCGGCGAGAACGTGTCGTAGGGCAGGGTTTCCCAATCGGGAAACATGGCGCAACGCAGCTCGGGCGCGAAGAACTCCATCTCGTCGATCAGGCGGCGCGCGTCCGTCGCGTCGGCGGTGACGATGGCCGTCACACGCTTGTGCGCCTTCTCGCGCTCGGCCAGGCGCGCGAGCAGCAATGCATCGGCAGACCCAGCGGGGCGAGGCATCGCAAAACGTTTTCCGGGCGAGAGTTTGGGCAGATCCATGGGAATGCAGTCGGCAGTGGCAAGGCAAAAACGACGAAAACCCCGTAGCTGGTGCAACGGGGGTGGATGGTCTATTTTAAAGAAGCTGGATTTCGCGCGCTCTGTAGTGACTTCCCCGGACCCCGCAGTGCGCTGTCTACAATCCCGGCAACATGAATTCGAATGAAGCACAACAAGAAGGCAAAGCTGTGACGGCGCGCTGCTTTGCATTGCTGCCATGTGCGGGCGTAGGTTCGCGCGCGGGCACGGCGCAGCCTAAACAATATGAGCCGCTGGCCGGAAAGATGCTGGTCGAGCACACCTTGGCGGCGTTTGCGACGGTGGGGCGCATCGCCAGCGTGCATGTGGTCGTCACGCCCGGCGATGGCACATTGCGCAAGCCCGATACGACCTGGAATGTGATCGAGGGCGGCGGTCCGACGCGTGCGTCCAGCGTGTTCAACGGTCTTCGTTTTCTGCTCGCCAGCCAGACGGCGACGCGCGACGACTGGGTGCTGGTGCACGATGCGGCGCGTTGCCTGATCACCCCCGCGGAAATCGATGCGCTGATCGACGCCTGCCTGCCTGATGACGTGGGGGGGTTGCTCGCGCTGCCGCTGCCCGATACGCTCAAGTTGTCGGTCGAAGGTCGCAGTGCTGCCACGATCGACCGCGCCGACAAGTGGCTTGCGCAGACGCCGCAGATGTTCCGCGCGGGGCTGTTGCATGACGCACTCGAAGCCCGCGCCGCGCAGAACTTCGACGGCATCACCGACGAGGCCAGCGCCATCGAGACTGCTGGATTGCGCCCACTGCTGGTGCCTGGCAGCGCGCAGAATTTCAAGGTCACCTATCCGCAGGATTTCGCATTGGCCGAAGCCATCTTCTGGCAGCGCGCCCACCGTCCGGCAAGCATCGAGAAAAGCAAGACATGAGCTCCAAAGAACTGAAATTCCCCCCGTTCCGCGTTGGCGAGGGCTGGGACGTGCATGCGCTGGTGCCCGGCCGCAAACTGATCATCGGCGGCGTGGACATCCCCCACACCGCCGGACTGCTCGGCCATTCCGACGCCGACGTGCTGCTGCATGCGATCACCGATGCGTTGCTGGGCGCTGCGGCGCTGGGTGACATTGGTCGCCATTTCCCCGATACCGATCCGCAGTTCAAGGGCGCGAAGTCCGACGTGCTGCTGGCCGAAGCCGCACGCCGCGTGCGTGCCGCCGGATATGAAATCGGCAACATCGACAGCACCGTGATCGCGCAGGCTCCGAAACTCGCGCCGCATATCGGCGCGATGTGCGCAGTGATTGCGAAGACGCTGGGATTGGAAATCGATCAGGTGAATGTGAAGGCCAAGACGGCGGAAAAGCTCGGCCCGGTGGGGCAGGGGCTGGCCATCGAGGCCAATGCTGCGGCGATGCTGTTCCGGGTCTGATCAGCGGCTTGCAGAAACGAAAAAGGCGCATGGTGGAGGGAGTCCGCCATGCGCCTTTTGTTTTGCCGATGAGCGTCAGTCGTTCACGCGTTCGTCGTTGAGATCCATGGGCTGCGAGAAGCCGCGCAAGGTCTCGCCCGCGCGCGGCGGCAGATGGCGTTTGACCTGCGGACGCTGCAGGCGCTGCTTGGGGTCTGCGCCTTCGGGCAACTCGGCCACGCGCTGCAATTGGATATGCGCGACGAGGCCGCCCGAGGCCGCATTGGCCAGCGCGAAAATGCCGCCCATGCGCTGCACGGTCTTGTCCACGATGGCGAGGCCAAGGCCCGCACCGGCTGCTGCGGTACGTGCCGAATCGCTGCGGAAGAACGGCTTGGTCAGGTTGGCAAGCTGCTCGGGCGGCACGCCGTTGCCGTGGTCGCGCAGCTTGATCAGCACCCACTTGTCCCAGGACTTCGCGGTGATGTCGACCGTGGTCACGCCGGTCTCCTTGTTCTTGCCGTAGCGGCGCGCGTTTTCCAGCAGGTTGGAGATCACGCGCGCGAGTTCGATCTCGTCGACCAGCACGTTCAGATGCTCGGGCACGGACATGCTGATCTGCAGCTCGCGGTGGTCCTGCACGGCGTAGACGCACGAGGACACGACGCCGTAGAGATTCACCGGGGTCAGCGTCACGGCATCGGGGCGCGCGTAGTCGAGGAACTTGTCGATGGTCGCGTCGAGCTGCACGATGTCGGCCACCATGTGGTCGCGCGCGACGTCGTCGAGCACGCTCATTTCGGTTTCGAGGCGCAGGCGCGCAAGCGGTGTGCGCAGGTCATGCGAGATGCCGGCGAGCATGACCGCGCGGTCCTGCTCCAGCTTGGCGAGTTTCTGCGCCATGCGGTTGAAGCCGATGTTCACCTCGCGGATTTCGCTGGTCACCGCACCTTCATCCAATTGGCTGGCGGCAAAGTCGCCGTCCTTGACCTTGTTGGCGGCGTAGCTCAATTGCTTGAGCGGCTGATTGATCAGCCGCGCGATCACGGCGGCACCGGCCAGCGACAGCGCGCCTGCGGTGATCAGCCAGATCAGCCAGGTCTTGCCGCTGGCGGTGGACAGGCGCGAGCGATCCATGAGCAGCCAGTTCGGATCGCCGTTGATGTTGAAGCCCACCCAGAGGCCTTGTTCGCCGTTCACGCTGGTGGCCAGAATCGTGCCGGGGCCAAGGCGTCGTGTCAGCTCTTCGGTGAGGCGAGCGCCCAGAGCCGATTGCGGCAGATGTTCAAACTTGTCGTCGGGCTCGCGCGGGAGAATGCGCACACCTTCCTGATCGGCCATGGTTTTGATCAGCGAGACGCGCGCAATCGCGTCGGCATGGACAAGCGCGGCGCGGCTCAGATTGACAAGTGATGCAATCTGCTGCGCGGTCTGCAGCGTGCGGGGCTCGAACTCGAGCGCGCGAAGGGTCTGCAGCCACGCGAGAATCGAGCCGACCAAGAGCAGAGCCAACAGAAAAAAAGTGCGCCAGAAGAGGTTCAGCCCAACGCGTGTGCGCTGTGCCGAGTTTTGCTTGGGCGATTCCAGCGGGGCAGGGCTGGTGGCTTCGGCATTGATGGGTTCCGGGCGTTTGGCGCTCATTGATGATGGCCGTCTTCTGAAGAGAAAGGAAATGGGAAAGGCAGACGGCGCGGGCCCATCTGCCTTTCGTCAGAAGGCTCGTCGGCGGCGCGTCGTTGAACGACGTTGCCGCGATGAGCCTCCGCCCCGCAGGGCGGTGCAAAGGTGTTGTGACGCGGTGGAGCGATCAGCTCGTTCCGTCCGGCACGAACACGTAGCCCACACCCCAGACTGTCTGGATGTAGCGAGGCGCGGCAGCGTCCACTTCGACCAGCTTGCGCAAGCGCGAGATCTGCACGTCGAGGCTGCGGTCGAACGGTTCGAACTCGCGGCCACGGGCCAGCAGTGCCAGCTTTTCGCGCGACAGCGGCTGGCGTGGGTGACGCACCAGTGCCTTGAGCATGGCGAATTCGCCAGTGGTCAGCGGCAGCTCTTCGCCGTTCTTTTGCAGGGCACGCGTGCCCAGATCGAAGGTGAAGGGGCCGAAGGTCACCACTTCGTTGTCGCCGGATGGCGCACCAGGCGCTTCCTGCGGTGGACGACGACGCAGCACGGCGTGGATGCGCGCCAGCAGTTCGCGCGGGTTGAACGGCTTGCCGAGGTAATCGTCTGCGCCCACTTCCAGACCCACGATGCGGTCCACGTCCTCACCTTTGGCGGTGAGCATGATGATCGGCGTGCGGTCGTTGGCAGCACGCAGGCGGCGGCAAATGGACAGGCCGTCTTCGCCCGGCATCATCAGGTCCAGCACGATCAGGTCCACCGTCTCGCGCAGCAGGATGCGGTTGAGCGCCTTGCCATCTTCGGCAACCATGACCTCGAACCCTTCCTGGGTGAGGTAGCGCCGCAGCAAATCGCGGATACGGGCGTCGTCATCAACTACGAGAACCTTGTCGGTGCGGTTGGTTGTTGTGGCCATAACTTTCCTCAGTCCAATTTGTAACAGAGCCGATTCTGACCAGCTTGCGCCGGGAATGTTTGGTTTTTTTCGCTGGGTTGACCTAATGTTACAAATCTTGCCCCAAAACGCGGACTGTTGGGGAATCCTTTACACAATCTACATGTCCTATGTGCAATATGCCGATTGAATGATTCATCTGCATTGGAATTGACCGAACAAGATTGGAAAGGTGATATGGCTCGAATCGCTGTAAAAACAGTAGCTGCTATGACTTTGCTGGCCTGCGCTGGCGCTGTGCTGGCTCAAAACACGAACGGCACGGGTGCCAATGCTGCACCGCAAAACGTGCTGCAGCTTTCTGCATCGGGCACGGTGGAGGTGCCGCAGGACGTTCTGGTGATGCACCTGTCCACCACCAAGGAGGGCAGCGACGCGGCGAGCGTGCAGGCGCAGCTCAAGCAAGTGCTGGATGCCGCCCTGGCGCAAGCCAAGCGCGACGCCAAGCCGCAGCAGATGGATGTGCGCAGTGGCGACTTCTCGCTCTATCCGCGCAGCAACAAGGACGGCAAGATCGCCGGCTGGCAAGGCCGCGTGGAACTGATTCTGGAAGGCAAGGATTTCACGCGCATCACGACAACTGCGGGTGCCATCCAGAACATGACCGTGAGCTCGACATCGTTCAGCCTCTCGCGCGAAGGCCGCGAGAAGGTGGAGGGCGAAGCGCAGGCCAAGGCCATCGCGGCGTTCAAGGACAAGGCGACGTCCATCGCCAAGAGCTTTGGTTTTTCGAGCTACACGCTGCGTGAAGTGCAGGTCAATGACAACGGCAGCGAGGTCGTTTTCTATTCGGCTGCGGCGCGCTCGAATGGCGGGATGATGAAGTCGTCCATGCAGGATTCGCCCGTGCCAGTGGAGGCCGGAAAGACGCGCGTGGTCGTGTCGGTATCGGGTTCTGTCCAGTTGCGCTGAGAGCCGGTTTGTGACTGAATGGCACGTGACATCAAGAGAAGAACTATGAAGAGATAGATTCCTCTTGGTCCAGCCCCCGCTTTGCCATTGCGGCGAATGCGGGGGCTTTCTATTTTTGGGGTTCTGGATGTCTGTGATCCATCAGTGTTGTGACGGATTTGGGGATTGCGCTGGCGCTGGCAGTCTTCGTTTTGAGGTGACGATATAGCCCCTCATGCTTTGTTGCAAAGCCTTGCCGCACGGGAGTACTGTCTGCGGCTTTGCGTCGCGCCTGAGGGGCTATCTCGTCATTGTGGCTGGTGTCCGCAGGCCCGTTGGGCTGCAAACATTGCGGTTTGAAATCCAAACCTTCTGGACTTATTGCGCGGTCCAGCCGCCGTCCATGTTCCATGCCACGCCGCAGATGTTGTTGCCTGCAGGTGAGCAGAAGAACGCTGCCAGTTCGCCCAGTTCTTCGGGGGTGGTGAAGCGCAGCGACGGCTCTTTTTCGCGCAGCAGGTCCTTGGTGGCTTCTTCGACAGAGACGCCGTGTTCTGCGGCCTTCGCGTCGATCTGCTTTTGCACCAGCGGCGTCAACACCCAGCCGGGGCAGATCGCGTTGCAGGTGATGCCGTTGGCGGCGTTTTCGAGTGCGGTCACCTTGGTCAGGCCGACGATGCCGTGCTTGGCTGCAACGTAGGCCGATTTCTGCGCCGAACCGACCAGGCCGTGCACCGATGCGATGTTGATGATGCGGCCCCATTTGGCGGCCTGCATGGCGGGCAGTGCCAGGCGCGTGGTGTGGAAGGCGCTCGACAGGTTGATGGCGATGATCGAATCCCACTTCTCGGGTGGGAAGCTCTCGACTGGCGCCACGTGCTGGATGCCGGCGTTGTTCACCAGAATGTCGACGCGGCCGAACTGGCCTGCCGCGTACTTCATCATGTCTTCGATTTCTTCGGGACGGCTCATGTCGGCGCCATGGTAGGCCACCTTCACGCCGTGGGCCTTGCCTGCTTCGAGCACAGCGGCGCGCGAGCCGTCGACGTCACCGAAACCGTTGAGCACGATGTTCGCGCCCTGACCCGCAAGCGTCTTGGCGATACCCAGGCCAATGCCGCTGGTGGAACCTGTGACGAGTGCTGTCTTGCCATTGAGCATAAAGTCTCTCCAAATCAATTACGATGCAAACATTATCAAGGGATCCTCATCTTGATCCCCACGACGCATGCTAACGCGGACTCGGGCGTTCTGCTGCGGCAAAAATCCTCGCGATAGCAATGGCTATCCCTGCGGTTTTTGTCACCGCAGCCCATTCCGATCCGCGTGAGCTGCTTGTCGTCGAGATCGACAAGAGGATCCCGGGCACGAGACAAAGTTGATTTCCATGATTGAACCTACGCTGAACTACGTACCTTGTCCCGGCCTCGACGCGACGAGCCCGATGGAATCCAACGGACACCGCATGGCGTATTGGGAGTGGAACGATACGGGAAATCCGGCGCATCCGCGTGTTCTGATGTGCGTGCATGGTCTTTCACGTCAGGGTCGCGACTTCGATGTATTTGCGCGCCGCATGGCCAAGTACGGTCGCGTGATCTGCCCGGATGTGGTCGGGCGTGGCAAGAGCGATTGGCTCGCCGATCCTGCGGGCTATCAGATCCCCTCCTATGTGGGCGACATGCTGGTGCTGCTTCATCACCTGCATGCCAAGGCACCGATCACGCAACTGGACTGGGTCGGCACCAGCATGGGTGGGTTGATCGGTCTTGTGGTGGCCGGACAGAAGGAGTTGCCCCTGCCCGTGCCGGTGCATTCGCTGGTGCTCAACGATGTAGGGCCCACCGTGCAGTGGGATGCGCTGCAACGCATCGGCTCGTATCTGGGGCGTCCGCTGCGGTTCGATTCGGTGGAATCTGCAGCGGAGGAAATGCGCAAGATTTCGATGGGTTTTGGTCCGCATTCAGCTGAAGACTGGCTCGCGCTCTCGCGCCCGATGGTGGTGCGCGCGGCCAACGACAAGCTGCGCCTTCACTACGATCCGGGCATCGCATCGCCCATGCGCAAGATGACCAAGGAAGCGGCTGAAGGCGGTGAGCGTTATCTGTGGAAGCTCTATGAGCAGATCACTGCGCGCACTTTGCTGTTGCGTGGTGCGGATTCCGATCTGCTGTCCAAAGAGACGGCCGAGCGCATGGCGCAAGTGGGTCCTCACGCCCAAATAAAAGAGTTTGAATTTGTCGGCCATGCCCCCACCTTGGTGGCAGAAGAACAGGGCAGTGCGGTCGAGCGGTTCCTGTGCGGTAATTAGCAGCGAGCGGACCTGAACGGAGAACCCATGAAAACCAATGCAATCGGCACATCCCTGAATGTCGGAAACGGACCGGCATCGGGTTCAGCGTCCCTGTCCGGATTGGCGGCTGAAGCCGTTCCGCAATTGATCGCAGCCACGGCCGATGTGGGTGCCGAGCATGTGGGTTCGCTCGACAAAGTGCGTGCGTTCTCCGTACCGCTGCTCACGGGCGAATTTCTTGAAACCGGCGAAAGCACGCTGGCACACGCCGATGCGGTGGCCGCCATTCTCAAAGGCATCGGCAGCTCGGAAACGCTGCAGGCGGCTGTCTATCTGGTCTATGCCTCGTCGCATCTGAACAAGCCCGAAGAAGTCATCACCAAGGCCTTCGGTCAGAACTTTGCCGAGCTGGCCTGCGAAACCACCAAGCTCATGCGCGTGCAGGAGCAGGCGCGTGCGGCGCAGGTGGCGGGCATGCAGGTGGACGACGTGGCCACGCAAACCGAGAACGTGCGCAAGATGCTGCTCGCGTTCTCCAAGGACTTGCGCGTGGTGCTGCTGCGCCTTGCATCGCGACTGCAGACGTTGCGCTTTTATGCAGCCACCAAGCGCCCGGTGTCACCCGGCATGGCGCGCGAGGCGCTGCAGGTGTTTGCGCCGCTCGCCAATCGCCTGGGCATCTGGCAGATCAAGTGGGAACTGGAGGACTTGTCCTTCCGTTTTCTGGAGCCGGACACCTACAAGGAAATCGCGCGTCTGCTCGATGAAAAACGTGCCGAGCGCGAGCTCTACATGGAGCAGTTGCGCAGCCGCCTTGAATCCGAGTTGCGTGCTCGCAGCATCAGCGCGACGGTCAAGGGCCGCCCCAAGCACATCTACAGCATCATCAAGAAGATGCGCGGCAAGTCGCTCAACTTCAACCAGTTGTTCGACATCCGCGCGTTGCGTGTGATCGTGCCTTCGGTGAAGGACTGCTACGCCGCGCTGTCATGGGTACATTCGCATTTCGAGCCGCTGGAAGCCGAGTTCGACGACTACATCGTGCGCCCAAAGCCCAACGGCTATCAATCGCTGCACACCGTGGTGCGCGATGAAGCTGGCAAGGCCATCGAAATCCAGATCCGCACGCAGGCCATGGACGACCACGCCGAAAGCGGCGTGGCTGCGCACTGGGCCTACAAGGAAGCAGGCACCAAGGGCTACGCGGGCGTGTCGGCCGCGAGCGAATACGACGCGAAGATTGCCGTGTTGCGCCAACTGCTCGCCTGGGAACGCGACATGACCGGCACGGCCAGCCGCAGCGGGCTGTTCGACGATCGCATCTACGTGCTGACGCCCGACGCCGCCGTGATCGAGCTGCCGCGCGGCTCCACGCCGGTCGATTTTGCCTACGCCGTGCACACCAACGTCGGCCATCGCTGCCGCGGTGCCAAGGTGGATGGCAACATGGTGACGCTCAACACGCCGCTCGAAAACGGGCAGACGGTCGAGATCACTACAGTCAAGGAAGGGCGTCCTTCGCGCGACTGGCTGAATCCCGAACTCGGCTATCTCACCAGCAATCGCGCCCGCGCCAAGGTGCGCGCCTGGTTCAACGCGCAGGCCACACACGTCACGGTCGCCAAGGGGCGCGAAGCGGTTGAAAAGCTGCTGCAGCGCGAAGGCAAAACGGCCATCAAGCTTGATGACCTGGCCACGCAACTGGGGCTCAAGTCCGCCGACGCTTTGTTTGAAGTGGTCGGCAAGGATGAGCTGTCCCTGCGCTCGATTGAAACGCTGCTGCGCCCCGCGCCCGCGCCGACCGAGATCACAGCGGACGAGATGAACCTCGTGCGCAAGAGCCGCGCAAGCGATTCGGGCTCCAAGGGCGGTGTGCTGGTCGTGGGTATCGACTCGCTCATGACCCAGCTCGCCAAATGCTGCCGCCCCGCGCCACCGGACGAGATTCGCGGCTTCGTCACACGCGGCAAGGGCGTGAGCGTGCACCGCGCAGACTGCAGCAACTTCCGCGAAATGGCCGCCCGCAACGCCGAGCGCGTGATCGAAGTGGAGTGGGGCGCATCCAAGCCGCAAAAGGAAAGCGCCGTCTACCCCGTCGACGTCTCCGTCGAAGCCCACGACCGTCAGGGCCTGCTGCGCGACATCTCCGAAGTCTTCGCCCGCGAAAAGACCAACGTCATCGGCGTGCAGACCCAGTCCGTCAAGGGCACAGCCTGGATGACCTTCACCGTGGAAGTCTCCGACTCTGGCCGCCTCAACAAGGTGTTGGGACTGGTTGCGAACGTTCAAGGGGTGTTTTCTGCGAGAAGGCGTTAAAACTGTGCCATAATCGAAGGCTTCGCGGGGTTGAGGCGGCAAAGCAAGCGGTTTGAGAGATTTGAAGAAAAAATCTTCGAGATTCAAAAAAAACAGCGAATTTTTACTGCTATAATTTCAGCTTCTCGAAAAGATTAACAGGCGCGTAGCTCAGCTGGTTAGAGCACCACCTTGACATGGTGGGGGTCGTTGGTTCGAGTCCAATCGCGCCTACCAAGTTTTCCCTCTGAAGGAGACCAGACTTCAGAATTTCAGGGAACTCTTGGGGAACTCGTCAAAGAGTTCTCGTAGATTAAACCGCCTTCTGGGCGGTTTTTTCGTTTCTGAGCACGGCCTCCAGTTTTGCCAGTTCCCGGCCACGGTCAGCCCCATCGATCCACTTCGCATAGACGGTGAAAAGCATCTTCGCGTTCTTGTGCCCCATCTGCCTGGCGATGTAGGCAGGATTCACCCCGGCCCCTAGTGCATTGGTCGCGTAGGTGTGCCGCGTCTGGTACGCCCGGCGCCAGCGAATCCCGGCAGCTCGCAGGGCGGGGCGCCAGTAGGTGTCGCGCTGGCTGCGTTCGTCGTGCCACGGCTTGTCGGTGCCGGGGTTCTCGAAGATCTGGCGACCTTTCGGGCCATCCTCTGGCCCGCTGCTGCCCACCATCGTCCACGGTTTCATGACTTCCAAAGCCGCAATGGCCCGGCTGACCATGTCCACGTCACGCGCGTTGTAGGTCTTGAGGGGCTTTACCTCGCCAGCCGTTCGGGCGCGCTCGACCCGGATGGTGCGGCTTTTCCAGTCGACATCCCCCCAGCGGAGCTCGATCAACTCTTCTGGGCGCATTCCGGTCATGAAGGCGAACTCAAAATAGGCCCATGCCCGCACATCAAGCTTCTCGCGCAGGTGAGCAAGAACCTGCTCCATCTCGTCGGGCGAGAGTGGATCCGGCTGCGGGGGCTGGTGCTTGCTGTTCTCGATCCCGTCCATGGGGTCTTCGATCTTCAGCTCGCGACCGGCGAGCGTGAATACACCGCGCAAGCTGATCAGGTAGTTGTTCAGGAGCTTCGGTGACTTCCACGGCGTGTTGCCCACCTTGGCGGCAATGACCGCGTGCGTGAGGTCTTTCATCGCCGACTCGGCGCCGTAGAGCGACTTCCAGATTTCGAGGGCGCACCTGTACTGGTCGCGCGTGTTCTTGGCAAGACGCCCCTTCGTTTCAAGCCAGAGCTCGCACCACTGGCCAAAATTTCGCTCGTCAGTGGCTATGGTCTGCTTCGCTCGTGGCGAGTCCGGAAAGTATTCGGCCAGCACGAATGCATCTACGTTGATCTTGTTGCGAATCTCAAGCGCAGTGCGGTGGGCGTGCTTGATGTTGGCGGCGGTGGGCATTGCCACCTTCCCGCCGATGGTCAGCGTTTCGCGGTAGCGCGTGCCGTTCCAGACGAAAAAGAGTCGGATGCTCTTTTCCCGAATCTCTACGCCGCCGCCGATTTTTGAAGTACCCATGCCTCAATCCCCTTGGTGTCAATCCAGACGCGTTCGTCAGGACCGCGTCGCCATTCCTTGTTTTCCAGCCAGACGCCGCGCTCGATGCGCTTGCGAATGGCTCCTGCAGACAGCCCTGTCATCACGGCAGCCAACTCGACAGTCACGAACCGGGCAGCGGTGATTACTGGGCGTGGGTCTTTCGTTGCGGTTGTCATTGAGGCGTCTCCTGCTCTGCCTTGCGCTTGGCAGATGAAGCTGCATCTGCGGCGTTCAGCGACTCCATGGCTACGTTGAGGATCGTCCGCGCTGCGTGCAGTAACTGGCAGTCCAGCCGGTTGTTGATCTCATCAAGCACGGCAACGGTCGTGGCGACATCTGCGAGCAACTTACTGAATTGCCCATCAGTCCATGGCGTGCGGTCAGACTCATGCATCTCGCATTGCGCGTCGAGCCAATCGGTGAGGTGATGAAGACCCCAGACCGCATGGTCGCCGTGATGCTCAGCAGCCATTTCCAGCACGCTCAGCGCCTCAATGACGCGTGCGTGTACGTTCGGGATCACCTCAGGGAAATCGATCTCTTCGAATGCGAAGGCGGGCGTACTGCTTGGGGCTGGGCCCCAGTTCTTCAGCACCAGCGGATCGTCGAGCAACCCACCCAGCACGACGCCGATCTGGCCCACCAGCGCAACGCGCTCAGCGGACGGCGTATCGCCTGGCACCAGCAGTGCAGCCTTCACTTGCGCGGCTACGTCATAGAGTGCGCACTCTACTTTGACCGGGCTACTGTGGTCAGCCTGCAGGCCTTCAACCATAGATGTGGCCGTGGCCAGCAGGCGGGTGCCATCGCAGGAGCCTTGCTCGGGATCGCATGATGATTGCCATGCGCTGTCAAGCAAGCCCTGCAGGACGCTCAGTGATGCGCCGAGATCGTTCTTCGCTGGGGCTGGCGCGGCCTTCTTGGGCAGGAACTTGGCGTTTTGCTTTTCGATGACGGCGTTCATGCTGCAGCTCCTTCGAATGCCTTTGCTCCGCCGAATACCTTGCGGTGCATATCTTTGGCAGTCATTGGGTCTTGATCCAGATACGACATAAGTGCTCCGTTCAGCGACATGATGCGAGTGCCATAGCAGCGCAGCAGACCCTCGGTAAGGGAGTCGCCAACGATCTCATCAGCCATCGACGTCACGGCATTTGCTACAGCATCGATGTCCCATGTGCATTGAAGCGCGAGCAGACGGCCCTTTTCTCCGGCCTTGTGGGCTTCTGTTGCGGTGGTCACTGGGATTTCTTCAACCCGGCGAATCGACGGCTGCGGGCGGTCGCGGAAAGGGCGCATGCCTGCGAAGGTCGTCAGGTGGCGCAGGTCATCGAGCGAGTCCGCGCAGTACGCCATGAACAGGCGATCCGCATACTCGGCTGCGCGGTGAGCCATGGCTGCGTACATCGCCTGCATTGGAGCCGCAAGGTTCGCGAGCGGGTGTTCGTCCATCAGGCTCGCGCCATCCTGCAGTTCATCAGCGATCTGCGTGAGATGCTCGTGGATGTCGCCGCACTCCGGATCTGCTTCGCCGCGCTCGTGATGCTCTGGTGCGAGCAGCAGGCCAAGCAGGTGGTCAACGACATCGAAGTGCGTGTTGTTATTCGTGCGGGGCCCGCCATCATCGTAGTACGCCGCAGCCATGTACATGGTCTGCAGGATCTCCGCCACCTGCAGCGCCAGCGTGTCGCGCTCGCTTTGCGCGGGTGCCTGTTGCGCCACCGGTAGGCTGACGGCCTTGGTAGCCTTCCGTTGGGCGTGGGTAGCCCTTGCGCCCGCAGCGGGGCGCGCGATAATCTCGCTCATGATCTAAATTCCTACGAGTGGTTTTTGATCTAGAAGCCGGTTTGCGGGTCCAAGCGCATTCCGGCTTCGCCTTTTGGGGATCTGTTCACGACATGGCTCCCCGCGGCTCGCCGGGACCCGGGCGCAGCTTCATGCTGCGTTTGCTGCTCTTCCCGGTTGCTTCTGGCAGGTTGTCCCGGACCAGTGAAACCACCGACTCATACCAGTCAATCTGCAAGCCTGAGTGATCGTTCTCGGCCTTGTAATCGTGGATCTCACCGTACTTGGTGCCCGCCTCGGTCAGCACATAGCCATCCTCCACCCTGCGTTGCAGGCCGAGCGAGAGAAGAATCTTGTTGACGGCCTGACCGCTGATCTTCCCGCGCCCGGTCAACTCGCCGACGCGCGCCCCGATCTGCGTGGGGTTCAGGTGCACCATCTGGTCCAGCGGCAAGGGTGGCAGCGCACGGCGGAAGTCGCTGAAATCGAGGCCCGTTTGCTCGGCAAAGGCCTTGAGCTTGGCGGCGGCGATACGGCCCAGGCGCACGCCGGGGACATCCTTCAACGCATCCCCCACGAAGTTGATGATCTTCACTTGCTCCAGCGGCGTGCGGCCACGAACGCGCGCGGGCTTTGTCGATTGCTCCAGTGCAGCAGACTCGCGGGAGTTCAGCTTTTCCTCCAGTGCCGTCATGTGGTCCCACACCTTGGCCTGGATCTTGTAGCTGTAGCTCATCGCCATCAGCGAGGCTTCGCGCTTCGGGAAGCGGTAGCAGGGCGCTGTACGGCTGGAGCTATTCGGGCCAGGGATTTGGTACGTGGCGGAAAAAATTCCGGCACGTTCCTCCAGTACTTCAGGCACCTTTTTCATGAAGTCGGAGTGCTCCAGCTTGGCGAATCCTTGAGATGGGAATGCCGCGCCTGCAGCGTGTGCATCTTCCTTGCGAAGGTCGTTGATGAAATCGACGATTTCGAGGCTGGTCATGGTGACCGGTGTGGGGGTGGATGGGGCGATGTTGCTCATTGCTGCTTTCCTTTCTGGTCCTGAATATCCGTTAATTCCCAAGAAATTGCGACGCACACTTCCGTCACGGGTAGGGGACTGTTGAGTTACTCAAAAGTGTGTTGGACGACATTTGCCCAACCCACGAAGGTTTTCCGTGCTGATCTTTGGCTTACTGCAGTTGATGCACCTTGCCTACCGGAAGGCGGTCGCCGACGAGTCGCTTGATGTCCTCCTCAACTTGTTCAAGCGGTACGCCTAATTGATCGGCGAGCTGCTGAGCGGAATAGACGGGCTCGCCTGCATCGTTCACGTACTTGGTTTCAGGCAGTAGACCGCGTTCCTTGGCTTCGTTGCTCACGATGTCCATGAACTCGGGAGGAGCGTTCTCCAGCAACTGCATGAAAAGCCTGTCGCCTTCTGGAGAACAAACCGCATCGTCACCATGTTGATCGCGCAAGGCCTTCAAGGCGTTCCCGGCCTCCATGAACTTCTCGTTGACCGCAATCGGTGGGCCTTGCATGATTTCCTCATCGTCACCGAAGCCTGCACCCACCAGAGCCGCAAAGTAGTCAACGTCCGGCAGCATGTTGGCGAACAAGACTGCATGGATCATGAGTTGTTCGACTTCTGCGCCAGCTTTTGAGGCCGCGACAAACTCGTCAATGTCAGCCTTGGGGATTGCTTCAATGCGGCGCAACTCGTCAACGATGGACTCGAAGCCTCGACGAAGCTTTGCCTGCGCATCAGCGTCGGACGCACCTGGGCGATATGCCGCATACGCCATCATCAAAATGACTTCACTTTTCATTGTTGTGTTGAGGTGGATGTTTTTCATGTGATCTTTCAAAGACGCTGACGTGCAGCGCGTTCGACTTCGGCGCGGCGCTCAACATGCGAACGACGGCGACTGGTTTGGTTGTTGCGCCAGAGCAGGCGCAGTGCCCACTTCAGAGACTTGATGCCGCCAGCGGAATGACGGCGCATTCCAATTAAGTTCAGGAATGATCGAACGGTGTTCACGAAACCTCCAAAGAAAAGGCCCGCGCAAAAGCCGGGCCGGTGGTTGATGATTGCTGACCCCACTGACCATCCCCCTCTTTCGAAGACGATGGCCGCTGTTTTCAGCCCTTGCCATGCCAAGCCAAGCAGCGCACTGCCGCGGCTGGCTCTGCCCTGCCAAACACTGCCTAACTGCGCCATGCCCGGCCAAAGATGCTTTCGCATCCGCAAGCTCACTTCACAATGAGCTTGCAGCTACGTCAGCGGAGGAGTGCGCGGGTGGTCCCACGAAGCTGAGAAAGCCTTGCCAGCGCGTCGACATTCGTGCGCCGCTGATCCTCGGTCAGCTCCAAGTGCCGGATGTTCTTGAGCCGATTGCCTGCGGTGCGAAATGCCTTGCGCGCGTCGCGCTCAAACTCCTTCGTGGCTGCCTGGGTTTGCTCAGGGGGAGGAACCCAGCGATAACCTTCGCCGCGCACGGACTGCAATAGCACCTGATGGTCGTGCAGCAGCGTGGACTTGAAGCCTTCGATGCTTGATAGCCACTCAAACTGTCTGGCCTGGAACGAAGCGGCAGACATTGTGTCGTCCGGCAGAGGCAGCCCAAAGTGAGCTACCAGCCAGCTATGCGGAACGATGTCGCCATACTTAAATTCGGCAAGAAAATCGTGCACAGCTTGCCTCCATGCTGGGTGCAGTACGACATCAGACATAGTTCACCTCAAAACGGCCGAACCGCGGGCGGTAAGTCCCAACACCGATCAGTGCACCCGCGTCACTGACAGCCTTCTGTGCTTCTCGCACACTCAGCACCTCAGGGTTAATGGTCAGCATCACCTCTGCCGCCCAGTTCAAAAAGATCGGTCGGTAGCGCATCACCTTGGCTTGGCCCACCTTCACCCCGCGACAATCCACAAAGGCGGGCTCGTTCCATAGCGCATCGGGAGTGTCAGGTCCATCGTGCAGTAGCTTGACGCGATCCTCGAGCACGAAAGCCCCACGTTTCCAGTGCGTGCCCAGCTTTTGCAGCTTCGCGCCAGCGCAAAAGGCGGCATCGAAATTCTGACCCGGGACATAGATACCATCCTCCGCGCTCCAGTAGCAGCCGGCGAGGAATTCCGACCGTGCGATGTCCAGATGGTCAGCGTCTGTTTTCTTGCGCTTGGCAGTCAACTCCTTGTGCGCTTTGGCCGCGACACTGAGCGGATTGGCCAGCGTGTCAGCGTGCATCAACAGTGGTGCGGTGCCAGTGATCTTGAGCCTCAGTTGCTCCATTGCTTGCTCCTTGAAAAACAAAAGGCGTCTCGTGTGAAGCGCCTTTTGTTTTGCCCCTGATCTCGCCCAAGGGCTGGCGGCGTTTGCACGCTGGGATTTTTTGTTCTTGGCAACCCTGTTTGCCTCACCAATTCGACTTTGCTGGTCACGGTTGGGCACCGTCGCAGAGCTGCAGCCATGCCTGCAGATGCTTGGCCGGACGAACACTCCACGGGCGGAGTGAGCAACATCGGCCTGAGTACGTTTTTAATGACCGTAGGGCAGTCGGCTCGATCACTTGATGCCCACCGCGTACAAACATCTGCTGCGCTCCCGTTGAAGCTAGACCCGCCTTTGCATCCTGTTGGCTGTCGGCTTCGTATCGCTTGCTGAGGTCGTTTTGCTTTGTTTGCTGCGATGGATGAAATATACCTTTAGGTATCTATTTTATCAATACCTAAAGGTCATGTTGTTACAATTCTTCGGGTATCCTCGTATTCGACAGGCAACAAAAAACCCGCTCGCGGCGGGTGGAGTGTTGATTCTTGGCGGGGTCTATTTCTGAGGCTTGTCTTGCGGCTCTTTGCTCGCGGCATCAGCTTGATCTACAGGGTGCGGTGCCAGCTGATTGAGTGGTATCCAAAGCGTCGCCCACATGTCGCGCCAAAATGCTAAGTAGCGCTCATAGAAATCGTGTGTGAACATATAGACCTCCGGTCTATTGTGACGAACTGGTATAGGTCGCCTTCGATAACACTACTCTCTATTGTTCCCCTGCTGGGGGGATGGCACAAAGACTTACTTGGATGGTCGTTCAGTCAACGACTGCCTATAGTCACCCACAAATCCGAAATTTGGAGCTGCTGCAACCTCGAATCGCCAACATGTCTCAAACGCGGATACTCGCGGATCAACAAACCAATGGGCTTCGCCATTTGCATCCATGGCCCACCAATGTGCGCGAGAAGGGGCGCTGTTCCAGTCAATGCGAGGATGACCCAACATCTTGGAGCATTGCAGTTCTTGCGCCCAACAAAACGCGAGTCCTGGCGGTGCTGCGTTGATCGGATGATCAACAAGGGATTGCAATTTGGACATGACCCCTCCTGAAGCTATTTGGCAAAACTCTGATCAAGAATTGTTAAAAATATTGATCATTGTTGTTAGTGTCTGCCAACCAGCGAACTAGCGCCATCCCCTGAAATGCGGATAGGGTTTGCATGAATAGGCGAAAAAAAGCCACCCCGAAGGGTGGCACAGGAGGGCATGTTTTCATCTATACCCTAGCGCATGCTACAGCACTGCAAATAGAAAATCCACCGCGAACGATGGCTTCCCGTCTGCTGCCGTTGCAAATCAGGTCACATCATGCTTAGTGCTGGTGTTTCGACCAGTGATTTGCTGCTGCTTCTCCTCTTCTTCCTTTTGTCGGGCGGGGTTTTCTTCTCTTGTCTCTGCGGTGGTGGATTGCTAGCGGTGGCGAACAGCATGCTCTTGGTGACTTCCCAGAAGGAAAGTCTCGGAGCAGGAATAGGGGAGAGGGCATATAGGCCTCCGGTCTATGGCTGCGGATCAGGATGAATCGCCTGCGCCCACCGTAGGCTTTTAAGTGACCTTAAACCGTGCTTGCCCAAAAAGCCCCCTCCGCGCAGGAGAGTGTGTTTTCATCTATACACCAGCGCATGTTGCAGCTCGGTAGACAAGAACCTCATTTCAGTCGCAAATTGCCATGATTGACCGCTCTTGCTTCCGCGGCGATGGGGGCTCAAAAATCATTACTATGGCCTCTCCAAGCGAAAGGACATCATGCTCGGTCAGATGCGGTGAGGGCAACGACTCCAAGTAAAGCGCAAAATCATCTTCACTGAGGGTGCCCACATACTCTTGGAAATGTGTTGCTGGAACCATGGGCAAATTGTGCCCGCCACTGATGGATCGGCAAAGTCAACCATCGTTACCGGTCGCACTTGCCGATCTGACCCGCAAATAAAAAAGCCATCTTAAGGGTGGCTTCGTTGCGTCCAGGTCCCCAAACAGCACTTCAGATGGGATTACGCGTGCTGCTTCGGTTTCTTGAGTGCTGGGCCTTGGGTGGCTTCGTCGTCGTTGCTCATTCACGCCTGAACAGCAGTGAGTCAAGTAAGCAAGCCGAATTCACTCTCGCAATGAAGCAGGAACAGTTGCCCCGGTCCATCCCAGTTCGGCGCGAAGGACTTCTATTTCATGCAGGAGAGATGCATGGACAACCCCATCAGTGCGCATCATCTGGGAGATCAATCCATCTATCTGAGCGAGGGCCTGCGGCCTGTTTGGATGCTCCTCAAAGATGCATCCAAGCACCTGCCTCAAGGCTTGTTCTCTCAAGGTGTACTCGTACATTTCTGCCTACCTTCGATTCGATTAAATGGTGTCTCGGATGGGGTTACATCCATCTCCAGATGGAGCGAAGAAGTCTCGTCATCTTCTCCTCCTTTGGTTGGTTAGAGTTTTTCGCTCTTCCAGACTTGCAAGACTTTCCCCAGAACCGCGAAATCCATTGATGGTTTGATTGTCCAGTCGCGGTATTTCTGGTTCTCGGAAATCACCAGAATCCCTTCGCCAGGAATCCGCTGGAGTCGCTTGATGAAGCCCTCTCCATCTACGCGGAAGAAGTAGACGCCATCCACGTCGCAGATATTGATGCCGTGGTCGATCAACAGCGGATCGCCGGGATGGAACATGCCTAGCATCGAGTCCCCAAAGCCCGTCACGATGCTCAAATTTTCAAAGCTTGTGTGATAGGGCAGGTTCTTTTGGACCCACTCCGGCGACACATCCCACCCTTGAATCACGCCCGGTTGTTCCCTGAGCACCAGCCCATCACCCATCGCACCCCCTGTCTTGTATTGTGTAATTCTCAATGGGAGCGCACTTTTCTTTGCTCCAAAGTCTCCGTGAATGACGACGCCACTCGGCTCGTCCGGCCATACCTCATCTGGGTGCATATCCCAGAAGCCGCGAGGTAGATCAAAGACGTTTTTGGTCGCCAACTGAATTTCCGGCCCGATTCCTTTCGCGCCCTTCTTTTCTCGCGGATAGAACAGCCTATTCACATAGCTCGGATCTTTGCCTATTGCTGCGGCAAGACGTGACGCAACACCACCACAGAAGCGGGTTCTGATCTTCGCAAGCAGCGCCTGCTGTCGTTCGTAGTCATCCATCAGCAGATTGTTACCTTGAGGTATTTTTGTGTAAATGGTTCTTTGGGTATTGTATTTTTCAATACCTTTAGGTATTGTGTTGGGTATGTCGTTCAAGACCTATTACCTCTCATTGGCTGTTGCCGACCGCGCCGACTTCGCCGCTCAGGCGGGGACAACCACCGGCCTCTGCCATCAGCTTGCATACACAGATTCGAAGCGCGTTGAGCTTGGATTGGCTGACGCAATGGTGGCCGTGAGCAATGGCCGTCTGAGCCTCGATGACATCCCGCTCACTGATCGCGCCCAGTTCCAGCGCGAAGTCCGCGCCACCAACCAACCCAAACAACAGGAGGCCTGAGCAATGGCCGCTCATCTCCGCCCCTTCGCGCCCAGCTCAACTGATGTTGAGCGGAACCTGATCGCAAGCCCATCCCCGACCCAAGCCATTTCCAAGCTGCTTGTTTGCATTCGTCGACGTGTCGCGCCTGCCGCATCGACGTTGCTGGTAACGCTGGTCCTGACGCTGCTGTGGATGGCGCGGCTGGTGTTGCGGGCTATGGGGCTGTGTTTCGTATTCATGGATGCAATCCTCGGGCAAGCGGCTCGCAGCGTCCACGTCCAGATTTCGGAGAACCGGACATGAGTGCTTTGCTCGATGCGCTGACGCGCGGCATTACCAACTACTTGGGTGGGCGCAAGACGCTGCTTGCCCGTCTGTGTGTCGACAAATCCGACGAGGTGTTTCGCAAGGAGCTTCAGGGCAGTGCGCATCACAAGCTCGGGGCTGTTGATGCTCTCGCGGCGGCTGTTGCCTGCTGCCAGGCGCAGACCCCTCATTGCTACGACTACGCCTCTCACATTGCAGAAGAGTGTGGTGGGCGCTTCGTTCTTCACGACGAGGCGTTGATCGCATGCGCAGATCCAGTCCGACGCATCACCTCGCTCGTGCGTGAAACCGGTGATGTGACTTCGGTGGTCATCGAGGCCATGTCTGACGGCGTGGTCAGCGACAACGAGCTTGCAGTGATCGAGCGCGAGATCAGTGAAGCCGAAGAGGCCCTTCGCAAGCTGCGCCGCGCCGCTCAGGCGGTGAATGCGGCAGGGAAGCCGCGCACCGAGCGCGACATGGTCACGTTGCCCGTGCGCTCCATGCGCAATGAGGTGCCTGCGTGACAGCGCCCGAGAAAACCGCCGCACAACTCCAGCAAGAGCTGGAAGAAGCAGAGCGCATTGCCGCATCGTTGCGTGAGCAGTTGGAGCAGGCGAAGTGGCGCGAGGAATACGACGAGACCCAGCCTGCGGGCTGAACAGTTTTGCCGACGGCCAGGGTAGCTCCCGCAACGCAGAAACACCACCTGCCGGCCGTTGGCGCCTATTTCACAAGTGGTGCATGAAAGGTGAGCATGACTGAAAACAATCAACCCATTGACAGCGAGACCACAGAGATCGCTGGACCGTCTTGGGACGAGATGCGCGCCGAAGGTCTCATGGTCGTAGATCACGAGTACGACAAGCTCGCCGTCTATGTTGGCGGCGATGAGGGCAGTGTCGTCGTGATGAGCCAAGACTTTGCCGACAAGCAGCTTCAGTTCCTTATTGTTCCCTGCGCCAATGTGCGCAAGTTGATTTACGCATTGGAGCAGGCGTTGCCAGATGCCGAAGAGGACGAGCGCGCATTCAACTTGAAGTGTGAGCATGCCGAGCGTGACTACGACGCGGCAGTTGCTCGCGGTGAAATTCAGGAGGGCTGAACCTCATGGCAGGCGACTGGATCAAGATGCGCGGCAATCTGTGGGACGACCCGCGTGTTGCCGCTTTGGTGGAGATGACCGACACCAGTGAGGCCGCCGTGGTCGGCGCTCTCTACTGGCTGTGGGCGACGGCAGACCAACACACTGAAGATGGATTCATGCCGGGCCTCACGTTGCGTCAGATCGACCGCAAAACCGGCGTACAAGGGCTGGGTAAAGCACTGTGCGGAATTGGATGGCTTGCGGAAACTTCTGACGGAGTTTGTCTACTGAACTTCACAGAACATAACGGCGCGTCCGCAAAGCGTCGTGCAACAGACGCTCAACGCAAGGGCTACACGCGCAAGATGTCCGCACCCGATACGGACAATTGTGGGACAAATGGCGGACAAGATGAGGACGAAATCCGCCGGTCTGTGGAGCTAGAGAAAGAGAAAGAGAAAGAGAAGAATAAAGAAGAAACCCCCCAACCCCCAAAGGGGGGGCGACGCGGCAAGTCCGAAGTCGATCCTGATGGGTTTGCGGAATTCTGGACGGCGTATCCACGGAAGGTCGCCAAGGACGATGCTCGCAAGGCATTTGCGAAGCGAAACCCAACGCCAGAGCTTGTGTCCGAGATGGTCGCTGCAATCGGTATACAAGCGCGATCCGAGCAATGGCGCAAGGATGGCGGTCAGTTCATCCCGTATCCGGCGACTTGGCTCAGCAAAGGTTGCTGGAAGGACGAACCCGCCATCGGCGTGGCAGGTTCGGCAGCGCTCTCGCCAAGCGACCCGTTGATGGTGAAGGCAGCAGCATTGCCGCCCGAATGGTGGAAGCTCGCGGGCTTTGAGTCGAAGTGGGACGCCGAGGGTTCGCAGTGCAACTGGATGAACTACACGGAATTCCGGGATCGCAAGCGCGTGGCTCAGCCTGAAGGGGCTGCCGCATGAATGTCTCCGAGGTCAAGGATCGACTGGCCCAGCGTGCAGAAGACGTTGCCCAGCACCTGTTGCCGAACGGTAAGCGCAAGGGCCGTGAATGGACGGCAGGCAGCGTTGGCGGTGAAGAGGGTGGCAGTCTGTCGGTATGTGTCGGTGGTGCCAAAGCGGGCGTGTGGAGTGACTTCGCAACGGGTGCTGGTGGTGACCTCATCGATCTTTGGATGGCCTGCCGCTGCTTGACGCTGACGGAAGCGATGCGTGAGGCGAAAGACTATCTCGGGATACGCGAGATCACGCCAAAGCCTCCGGAGAAGAAATATCGCTTGCCCGAGAGGCCGCGCTGCTCAACGCCCAAGGGGCGGGTGCACCAGTGGCTCACAAGCGCTGCGCCGGATGGACGTTGTCTTACCGAAGAAACGCTCAAGGCATTCAAAGTCGGTGAGCAGGTCCTGAACGGCAATACGTATGCAGTGTTTCCGTACCTGGATGAGACAGGGCAGAAGCTGCTGAATGTGAAGTATCGGAATCCTGACAAGAAGGGCGATATGCGGCAGGAAAAGGATGCCGCACCTTGCCTCTTCGGCTGGCACCTGATCGATCCGAAGGC
This sequence comes from Diaphorobacter sp. HDW4B, assembly GCF_011305535.1. Classification (GTDB taxonomy): domain Bacteria; phylum Pseudomonadota; class Gammaproteobacteria; order Burkholderiales; family Burkholderiaceae_C; genus Diaphorobacter_A. The sequence goes on along the minus strand of NZ_CP049905.1, from coordinate 809,116 downwards.
GCGCGCTGTGACGATCTGTGAAGGCGAGATCGATGCAATGACGCTGCATCAGATGGGCATTCCTGCGTTGTCGATCAACCAAGGAGCAGGCAATCACCAGTGGATCGAAACGGATTGGGATAGGTTGGAGCGATTCAGCGACATCACGATCTGCTTTGACCACGATGAGGCTGGCGACAAGGGTGCGCCTGAGGTCATGCGTCGTCTGGGGCTGGAGCGTTGCCGCCGGGTAATGCTGCCGAAGAAGGACCCGAACGAGTACCTTCAGTACGGCGCTGAGGCCTACGATTTCCGCGTGGCGGTGGATGAAGCCAAGGCGATGGACCCGGAGGAACTCGTCAGTGCTGACGACCATACCGAAGCTGTCATTGCGGAGTTTTGGCCGAGTGCTGACAAGCCGCGCCATCCTTGCCTCTATCTCGACAAGCCATTGGACTGGTTCGAGTTTCATCCGGGCGAATACACCGCATGGACAGGTTGGAACGGTCACGGCAAGAGTCTGCTGCTTGATCAAGTCCTACTCGGGCTGATGAAACAGGATCAGCGTGTTGTGGTGTTCTCGGGTGAGCTCACTGCTGCGCGCCACTTGAAGCGGATTCACAAACAAGCGTCAGGGCTCGACCGTCCGGCGCCTCAATACAGCCGCGCCATTGGCGAATGGCTGCGTGAACGCCTATGGGTCTTTGACATCGTGGGCAATGCGAAGTTGGGGCGATTGCTTGAAGTGTTCGCCTACGCAGCGCGGCGGTACGGGATCACGCATTTCGTCATCGACAGTTTGATGATGCTTGACGTGCCTGTGGACGGGCAAGGAGCGTTGTCTGCGCAGAAGCAGGCTGTCCAGAAGATTTGCGCATTTGCCCGAGGTTACGGCGTGCATGTCCACATGGTTGCCCATCCGCGCAAGGACCGCGATGAGTCGCGAGCGCCGAGCAAGATGGATATCGCGGGGAGTCTGGACATCGTCAACGCCGCCGACAACGTGTTTGCCGTCTGGCGCAACAAGAAGGACGAAGCGATGCCTGCAGAGGGTGATGTCGATGCGATGGCCAGGTGGCGCGCAAAGCAAGAGGAGGCGGACGGAAAGCTGATTCTCTCCAAGTACCGCCATGGCGATTTTCAAGACTACACGCAGTTGCTCTGGTTTGACAAAGACTCGATGCAGTACCGGACGCAGTCGCGCCGCTATCCACTTTCCTTTGTTGACTATTCCCGTGAGGAGTCATTCCATGAAAAGCTTGAAACAGCCTTTGCTCGCTGAGCATCCAACGTTCGATCCATCAAAGGTCTGGGTGCTTATGTGGAGCCAACAGCAAGGGATGCTGCACATCGAGACGCTGGCAGAAATGCTGAGCGATCACCTTGGTGCCTTTCGCATGGATTTGGCAACTGAGTATGTGCCTCTGGTGATTGGTGATGAGTTCGTTGTGGAGCAGGCCGCCGAGGCGATCCGTCACACGATGACCAAGCGCCATGACGAGAAGCACAACGGCGAGGTTGGACATCTGCCCTATGACCAACTGCCGTGAGATCCCTGAAATGCAACTTGAATCCCACGCCTTGCTTTGGAGTCAGTCGCAGCGCGCGCTTCATGTTGAGCCGCTGGCCGAAATGCTCCGCTCGAATCTCCGTGCATTCATTGCGAATCGAAGCATGGATTACGTGCCGCTGTTCATTGGATCAGATGACGCGTGTCGCGCTGCTGCTGATGGGATGCGGGCAAACATGGACAGGCTTGCTGCGGCTGGCCGTGTGGGTGTGATTGAGCGAGTGGATTGAACAGAAGGAGCAGCGATTGAACAGACAACCAATTGATTTCAATGCAGTGTCGCCAGAGCAGCGACCAGTCGACAAGCGCTTGGCCAACTGGGGGCGCTGGTGCCTCGGTGGATGGGGTGCTCCGTCCTCTTGCCCTATGTTTCGGCTGACCCCGCCCACACCGCCTCAGCGTCGTGATGTGACCTCCAGAGGCGGCGCTGTCTCCGTGGATATTGCGGACGCCTCGAAGGTTGCGAGTGCCGTGCAGGGATTGCCTGAGAAACACCGACATGCCTTGAACTGGCTCTATGTGCGTCCATGCAGCCCGCGACGGATTTGCGAGGCATTGGGCGTCTCGGCTCACGGCCTGTTCGATCTTCTGGTGTCAGGCCGCCAGATGCTGATCAACCGGGGGATGTGATGAACAAGCTGGACATGCCTTTGGAATGCTATCCGCTGCCATCCGATGACGAGTTGGTGGTCAATGAAAGAATTCTTGGAGACTGTGGACATCACGATACCTTCGTGCGCCGCTCCCATTCATTTGGCTGGATGACGCGGTGTCGGCAATGCGGATGGGAAATCGAGTTTGGGAGCTACGCCGATCAGCGTCCAGGCCGAGAGGAAGAGCGGAAATTGTGGCTTCGCTCGCAACTCCGGCCAGGTCATGGGAGGTTGAACTCCATGCCTGTCGAGTGGCGCTTGAAGGCGATGGGGTGGGGCATCAGCTACATGACCAGAAATGGGCAAACGGTATGCACGCTTGAGAAGAATGGAAGGCGCTTCAATTCTCGCAGTCATTCCGATCAGGCTGCCGCGCTGGTGGACTCAGCCGCACAGTTGGCGCGTGTGTTGACGGTCGAAAAAGACTTGATGTAGAATTACGCTAACGACTGAGCGCCGCGTGACGCACCAACAGGGTCGACCTTCCGCACACGGAGGCCGATTTGTCGGTAAAACTCAGTGATTGAGCCCTCCCTGTGCGGAGGGTTTCGTGTTTGTGGACCGTAGCAATGGAGTTGAAGCCCTGTTCAGAAATGGACGGGGCTTTTGTTTTGTGAGATCTGATTTAAAAAGTTAATGATTGTTGACTATTGTTTCTGAATGATTGTTTGCAAATAACTAAAATCTGGCCCGACCCATTCAGTGACATGCCTATTCAATTGGATGTTGAGTGGTGAGGAGATCGAGATGCAAACACCAGAAATAGTCATCAAAAGAAGGGGAACCTCGGAGGTTCGAGTGGTAGTGTTAAAGCAGGGCCTCAGCACATTTGGCCGAGAGCCAGGCAACACGATCAAGCTCTCATCGCCCTCTGTCAGCCGAGTGCATGGGGTGATCAAGCGGTGGTCAAATCTGGTCAGCCTGAAAGACAATGACAGCATGAACGGTGTTCGCGTGAATGGAATTGCTGTCAAGCACAAGATACTTTTCACTGGTGATGTCGTGGAGGTCGGGCCTTTCGAAATCCTCATCAAGCAAGGTTCAGTTGAATAAGTTGACTCTTTGCTGACTCCTGCCAACCCAGCTTCGAAGCCGTCCCAAGTGGACGGCTTTTGCATTTCTCGGCCTGTCGTTCAATGGACAGGACTTTCGGCTACGAACCGGACGATGAGGGGTCGAATTCTTCCGGGCCCACCAACATCACCCGAAGCAAGCTCGGGCCGCGCATGAGTGGATTGATTGCGCGGCATCTCCTTCCGATAGCTCGCGGGGCGCTTGTAGAGCGAACAGCAACCCCAGCCGTGTGGCAGTCTGATGGGGCACCAATTCCAAGGCCAGCCGTCGAGCTGGCTTTTTTGTTTCCCGCAGGGCAGGCTCACCGCTTCGTCGAGCATATCTAGGAGCCTTGGCCCCTGCGACCCAATGAGAGGTGCACATGACAGATCAAGTCATCAAGCAGATTCATGAAAAGTACAAGCACACATCTGATGTGGCGGGCTTCATTCGCGAGTTAAATGACGCTGGCGTAACAATGGGGAGGCTGGGGAAGGCGATGCGTTGGGACTACGAGGACATGGTGCGGGCGGCTCATTTGGGAGAGCGAATCATCTCGCCTGCGGAAAATGCCGCATTGCTTCATGGCGCAGCTTTGAAGCGTGCGCTTAGGCAAGGCGAACTGCAGCCATCCAAGCGCGAACTGCTGGAGCAGATCCTTGCCGAGCAGCGCAAGATGAATGAGCTGCTCGGTGGCTGGGCTGAGGAGTCCTGGGCATGACCTCCATCCGATCAATCAGGAAGCGTGGGCAGAGGCAAATGTGTGCCGAGATCAGGTTCCGTAAGTGGGTCAGAAGTCTTTTGAAGCGGGCCATCGAGGATCTGTTCACGGCAAAGTGGAATCGGATGGTTCGGCGGTACAACGAAGGGCCGCGCTCCGTGGTCCCTTGCACCATCGATGACCGAAGCGGTGGCGTGAGGTGGTGAGATGAAACAGTCAATCCAAGCTTAAGCAGAGAAGGCAATATGACCACATCAGTACACATCGCCGTCAGCGGCAACAAGCAAGTCCTGGTGACAACGCAAGCAGGTCAGACCCGCATGCAGCCCGGATCACATCACTCGTTCCTTGTTCATGGAGAGGGCGCGATCACGGTACGTGAACTCGGCCCATTCGTGAACGAGGTCAGCGAACCACTGGTTCGGCCCTATGCGCCCGAGGATGGGGATGAAGCTCAAGACGCTTAAATCCAGCCTGCCGATCCTGAACACAAGCCGGGTCAAGGTGCTGGACACCAAGGCGGGGGCAACCCCTCGCATTCGAGGCAGCCAGTGGATGAAGACAAGGCAGAAGGCTTTGGTCGCTGGCTCGTTCACCTGCGTGGACTGTGGCCGGGTGCATGCCTCGAACGAGGTTGACCACGACAAGCCGCTTGAACAGGGTGGTAGCAATGACCAGTCAAACCTAGTCGTCAGGTGTGTGGACTGCCATAAGGCCAAGACGAAGCGAGAGGCGCAGGAGCGGTATCGCACTGGCTGAATCGTGATCGCATCACCTGCGTTGATCTGACGCGAACCAGCAGGATCGATGGGGAGGGGGTGGTCGAAAGTCTGGGAGGTCGGACGGCTGGAAACCGACCTGTTTCGCACGCGCAGAAAAATTCCCCCGATTCAAATAAATCAAATGAGGTAGTTATGGCCGGAGTCAAAGGACGAAGCGGCGGCTCGCGTCCTGGCGCTGGCCGTCCACCCAAAGAACCCGAATACTTGAACCTGAGCGGCATCTACGATGAGCCGGATAAGTTCTTGAAGGCGGTGATGAACGATAACGGGAGCGAGGCAAAGCTCCGCGTGGATGCGGCCAAAGCCTTGTTGTCTGCGCAGGTTCGCCGCGCTGAGAACGGCGGCAAGAAAGACGCCAAGCAGGCCGCAGCCAAGGCGGCAGGCGCTGGCAAGTTCGCATCGGCTGCACCGCCTCGGCTGGCGGCATCAGGTGGCAAGAAGGTTTGAGGTAATTTGATATGGAGCCAGTCTGGACAACAGCATGCCCGGACTGGGCGGATCGCATCCGAGAGGGCCGATCCATCATTCCGCCGCCGATCTTCCCGGACGAGGCCGAAGCCGGACTTGAGGTTCTTCGAGAGCTACGCATTGTTGATGCACCGGGTAGTCCGCGAATCGCTGACGCAAGTGGTCAATGGGTGTTCGATCTGGCTGCATCAATCTTTGGTGCGTATGACGTAGACAGCGGGCGACGACTCATCAAAGAGTGGTTCGTCATGCTGCCCAAGAAGAATTTCAAGTCCGGCTTGGCTGCGTCGATCATGTTGACGACGCTAATCCGCAATTGGCGGCAGTCGGCGGAATTCACCATCCTTGCTCCCACGCTTGAGGTTGCGGCGAATAGCTTTGGCCCAGCCAAGGACATGGTGCATTACCGAGATGACGACGAGGACGAGAGCGAGCTATCCGACCTGATTCAGGTTCAGACGCATGTCCGCACGCTGACGCATCGAGAAAAGAATGCAACGCTGAAGGTGATCGCGGCAGACGCGAACACAGCAGCGGGCAAGAAGTCCGTAGGTGTGCTGGTGGAAGAGTTATGGCTGTTTGGCAAGCAGGCCAAGGCCAAGGACATGCTGCGCGAGGCGACGGGTGGACTGGCGTCGCGGCCAGAGGGCTTTGTCATCTACATCACGACGCAGAGCGATGAGCCTCCTGAAGGTGTGTTCAAGGAGAAGCTGCAATACGCCCGCGATGTGCGGGACGGCAAGATCATTGATCCGCAGTTTGTGCCAATCCTGTTCGAGCATCCACCTGAACTGGTGGCGACGAAAGAGCACATGAAGCTCGAAAATCTGCCGATGGTGAACCCGAATCTGGGTTACTCGGTGGATCGTGAGTACCTGGAGCGCGAGTACCGAAAAGCGGAGTCCGAGGGCGAGGCTTCCTTGAAGGGGTTTCTTGCCAAGTACGGGAACGTCGAAGTCGGAATGAATCTCCGCTCCGACCGCTGGACAGGCGCCGACTTCTGGCAGCAGAACGGCGACAAGCGCGTCACGCTGGACTACATCTTGCGTGAGTCTGAGGTGGTGACCATCGGCATTGATGGCGGCGGGCTGGATGACTTGCTCGGCTTTGCTGTTGAGGGGCGTCGGAAAGAGTCCGAGCACTGCTTGCTTGCGAACAAGGCTTGGATTCACCCCATCGGCATCGAGCGGCGCAAGTCCGAGGAATCGAAATATCGAGACTTCGAGCGGGCTGGCGATCTGGTGGTGGTCGAGCGCCCGCGTCAGGATGTGGAAGAGGTTGCCGCGCTGTGCAAACAGGTCTATGACGCTGGGTTGCTGGCGCAGATCGGGCTTGACCCGGAGCGCACCCACAAGGTGATGTTCAAGGCGCTGGTGGATGTAGGCATCCCAGAGGATCTGATCATTGGCATTACGCAGGGCTGGAAACTGACAGGCGCGATGGCGGTGGCCGAGCGTGCTTTGCAGGCTGGCGAGCTTACACACTCAGGCTCCGAAATGATGGCTTGGTGCGTCGGCAATGCCAAGGTCGTGCCATCCGGCAATGCAGTGTTGATCACAAAGCAGGCCAGCGGCACCGCGAAGATTGACCCGGTCATGGCTTCGCTGAATGCGATCTCCATCATGGCAACAAACCCCGAGGCAAAGCGCAAATCGGTCTACGAAACGCGCGGAATCCGCTTCTTGTAAGGGCGAACAATGAAATTCTTCGACATGTTCCGGTTCAAGCCGGAGGCACAGTCGCGCCCGCGTGCGGAGTCTCCAGGGGGGATTCAGTTCTCGGGACTGGATGATCCGGCGCTGCTGGAGTTCATCCGAAACGGAGGCGCAGGCAGCGTTGAGATGTTGCGCAATATGGCGGCGTTCCGCAGCCTCACTCTGATCTGCAACGGCATCGGCATGTTGCCGACGAACATCTACAAGTTTGGCGCGGATAAGGAGATCGCGAAAGATCACCCGGTTCACAAGCTGCTGCGCCTTCGACCGAACCCTTGGCAGACGCCGATGGAGTTCAAGGGTCAGATGGAAATGAGCGTGCAGCAGGACGGTTCGGCGTATGCGCGAATCATCCGTGCAGGCAACCGCCCGATTCACCTGATTCCACTGGAGTTCAGCAAGGTAGACGCCAAGCTCGGCAGTGACTGGCGCATGAAGTACACGGTGCAGACAGAGACGGGTGGGCAAATCGGGCTCGACCAGTCCGAGATTCTGCACCTCCGCGAGTTGTCGCCCGATGGCGTTTGCGGGCTGTCTCGTCGCAAGCTCTCGCAAGGCGTCATTGAGTTGGCGCGATCCGCTGAAACCGCCGCGCGGAACGTCTTCAAGAAAGGCGTGATGGCGGGAGGCGCAATTGAGATCGATGGAGAGCTTTCCGATGGCGCATTCACGCGGATGCAGGGGTCGCTTGCAACCGACTATGCGGGCGCGGAGAACGCCAACAAGTGGATGATTTTGGAAGAGGGCGCGAAGGCGAACAAGTTCACTTCCAGCGCCAAGGATGCCCAGCAGATCGAGAACCGAAATCACCAGATTGAGGAAATCGCACGGCTGTACGGCGTGCCTCGTCCGCTACTGATGATGGACGACACGAGCTGGGGCAGTGGCATCGAGCAACTGGCCATCTACTTCGTTCAATTCACGCTCGCACCGCGCTTCACCGCGTGGGAGCAGGCGCTATCCCGCTCTCTGCTGTCCGACTCGGAGCAAGAGCGTTTCTATTTCAAGTTCAACGAACGCGCCCTGATGCGCGGCACTCTCAAGGATCAGGCTGAGTTCTTCGCCAAGGCGCTCGGCGCTGGCGGGCATCAGCCTTGGATGGGTGTGGATGAAGTGCGTGATCTCTCGGAGTTGCCTGAATCTGGCGACCCGAAGCATGCGCAAGTGGCCGAACCAATGAGCCAACGAAAGGCAACGAATGAGCCTCAAACAACTACCTGAACTGAAAGCGAGCTTTGGCGGACTTCGTTCGTTCATTGCTCCCAGTGCGCTTGCCAAATGGTCGCCAGTCCAAGCTGCTGCCAGCGAGTCGGATAACACCATCAGCATCCTTGATGTGATCGGACAAGACTGGTGGAGCGGCGAGGGTGTGACCTCTAAGCGTATCGCCGGAGCGCTGCGGGCGATTGGCTCTGACAAGGACGTGGTGGTCAACATCAACAGTCCTGGCGGCGATATGTTCGAGGGCATCGCCATCTACAACCAGTTGCGCGAGCACAAGGGCAAGGTGACAGTAAATGTTCTCGGGATTGCAGCCTCCGCAGCCTCGATCATCACGATGGCAGCTGACGAAATCCGCATCGGGCGACCTTCGTTCCTGATGATCCACAACTGCTGGTCAGTCTGTGTAGGAAACCGCTACGACATGGCTGCAGCCGCCGAGCAAATGGCTCCGTTTGATGCGGCAATGGCTGATGTCTACCACGCACGAACCGGCGTAGACCCCAAAGAAATCGCGTCCATGATGGACAAAGAGACATGGATTGGCGGGTCTGCGGCAGTCGAAAAGGGCTGGGCTGACGCGCTGATGGATGACTCCGAGATCGGCGAGTCCGACACCAAGACAAAGGCTGCTGCAGTGCGACGAATGGAAGCAGCTTTGCGTGCGAGCGGCATGTCCCGCACTGATGCACAAACCCTTCTCTCTGATTTCAAGTCCGGCCTGAGTGATTCGGTCGGCAATGGCGGCCTGAGCGATTCGGCAGCAAACCAAGTCGCAGCGACATCGCTGCAAAACCTCATCTCCGCCATGAAAGGCAAACAATGACTGACGTAACCAAGACCATCGAAGCCCTCGGCCAAGCGTTCGAGGAATTTAAGGCCACCCACGCCGCCGAAGTGAAGGCGCTCAAGGACGGCGCAGGCACTGCTGATTTGCAAGCGAAGCTGGACAAGCTGAATGCCGCAATGGATCAGCACACCAAGGAAATCGAAGATGCTCACACCAAGATCGCAGCTGCCCAAATGAGTGCTGGCGGCGGTGCTGGCCCGAAGGACAAGGAATATAGCGAAGCCTTCCGCGCTCACTTCAAGAAGGGCGACATCCAGTCCGCGCTGAACAAGGGCGCAGCTGACGAAGGCGGCTATCTCGCCCCGGTCGAATGGGATCGCACCATCACCGACAAGCTGGTGCTTGTGTCGCCAATGCGTGCATTGGCGAATGTGCAAACCGTTTCCGGTGCGGGACATACAAAACTGTTCAACAAGGGCGGCACATCGTCTGGGTGGGTTGGCGAAACCGACGACCGCCCACAAACGAACACCAGCACGTTTGCGTCGCTGGGCTTCGGATGGGGAGAAATCTACGCCAACCCAGCGGCCACACAGCAGATGCTGGATGACTCCGCGATCAATCTGGAGTCGTGGCTTGCGAATGAGGTCGATACCGAGTTTTCCAAGCAAGAAGGCGTTGGTTTCTGGTCTGGTAACGGCACCAACAAGCCATTCGGCATCCTGACCTATGTCACTGGTGGCGCGAACGCAGCGAAGCACCCCTTTGGCGCAATCAAGACGGTGAATTCTGGCGCGGCCGCTGCAATCACTGCTGATGGCATTCTCGATCTGGTTTATGACCTGCCGAGCGCCTTCACTGGCGGCGCGCGCTTCACGATGAACCGCAAGACGCTGGGTGTGATCCGCAAGCTCAAGGATGGCCAAGGCAACTACCTCTGGCAGCCCACATATGTGGCTGGGGAGCCAAGCACCGTTGCCGGGTTTGTCGCGACGGAAGTGCCGGACATGCCTGATGTGGCCGCGAATGCAGTGCCGATCCTGTTCGGTGACTTCAAGCGCACCTACACCGTGTTCGACCGCACAGGCGTTCGTGTGTTGCGCGATCCGTTCACGGCCAAGCCCTATGTACTGTTCTACACGACCAAGCGCGTAGGCGGCGGTGTGCACAACCCCGAACCGATGCGCGCCCTCAAGGTCGCCGCAGCCTAAGGAGATCGCCCATGAAGTTCGCAAAGACCTTCAAGGGCGTGCCTGACGGGGAAATCTACCCCGTCGAGTACCAGCCCGGTGATGAATGCCCACCAGAGCTTGAGGACGCCGCGCGCGAACTCGAAGTGCTGGAAGGCAAGGCCGACAAACAGACCAAGCCGAAAGCCTGACCATGCTCGTGACACTTGACGAGGCCATTGCGCATTTGCGTGTGGAGGCTGGCCCAGAGGACAACCTGATCACGCTGTACGCACTGGCCGCAGAACAGTCCGCGATGGACTATCTGAATCGTCAGGTGTTCGCGGATCAGGACGTGCTGGAAGACGCTGCGACTGTAGGGGGGGCGGGCGCTAACCCGCTCGTCGTCAACTACGCAATCAAGGCCGCTATCTTGCTGACGCTCGGCCACCTCTACGCCAATCGTGAAGACGTGGTGGCGGGGCAGACTGTGGCGCAGTTGCCTTTCGGCGCTCGCTCTCTGCTCCGTCCGCATCGCATCGTGAACGGATTCTGACCATGACCACAGCCGGACAACTCCGCCACAAAGTCACGATCCAGAAGCTTGGCGATGGCGAGAGCGAATGGGGCGAGCCGATCAAAGACCAGTGGGTCGATGTTTGCTCACCATGGGCCGACATCCGCCAGCCTTCGGGCCTCTCCGCCATCAAAGCCGACGCGCAAGTGTCCATCGTGCGCACGTCGATTCGCATCCGGTTTCGGAATGACGTGAAACCCGGTATGCGGGTGGTGCACGGCGAGCGGATCTACAACGTCAAGGCTGGACCGCTGGCGGTGGACGGCAAGCGCGTGTTTATCGATCTCGTTTGCGAAGAGGTGATGTGATGGCAAAGCTCACAGGTGCTCGCACTTTCACGGCTGAGATCGACACATCGGGCCTCGCGGCATACCTTGACCAACTCGGGGATGAGGCGGAAAAGGCGATTCGACCGGCTGCGCAGGCTGGCGTGCAGGTGCTCTATGAGCGTGTGCAAGCAAACGTCGCGCAGATCGGGAAGAAGTCCGGCAATCTGGCGTCGTCCATCTATCAGGTGTACAGCAAGACGAACTCGGAAGAGGGGCGCAACGCTGAGTACCAAGTGTCGTGGAACCGCAAGAAAGCGCCGCATGGGCACCTCGTTGAGTACGGCTACCTGCGACGCTACCGCTACTACAAGGGCAACGACGGCCAGATCCGGCCCATGGTGCGTCCCGGCATGGAGGGCAAGCCAAAGCCCGGTAGACGAGCGAGCGCGGCGCAGAAGGCCGCCTACTATGTGATGCTCGACACGCCTGTGCATGTGCCCGGAAAGTTCTTTGTGCGCAATGCAGCTACGGCCTTCGACGCTGCGTACCGCGCCGCCGAGAACGAACTGCTGCAACGTGTTTTGGCGAGGGCGTCATGAGCCTTGAAACCGACCTCATCGTACTGCTCAAGACGAAGTGCCCGCGCGTGCATCTGAACACCGCTCCGTACACGACCCAGACGCCCTATGTGATCTGGGAGCGTGGCGGCGGCCAATCGGTGCAGTTCCTCGAAGGATCGCTCGGCAGCAAGCGCAACGCGCTGGTGCAGATCACGGTCTGGCACGACACAGGCATGGATGCGTATGCGCTGCTGGCGCAGATCGAAGCCGCGCTGTGTGCTTCCGCCGCGTTGCAGGTTACGCCTGTGAGTGAGGTCAATGACGCATTCGACGACGCAGACGCCCGCAATGGTGCGATGCAGACATTTTCCATTTGGGGCAACCGCTCCTGACTAGTTAGGCCTTTCGGCCAACACCGCCCGCGAGGGCATCCACCCCATGCCCGCTGTTGCGGGCTTTTTTGTTTGTGAAAGGCCCAACATGGCTATTCGTCTCCCTGATGGCGCGACCATCCAAATCGCTACTGGCTACGGCACCGCCAAGCCAGTCTCCAGCATCACCAACGGCGCTCCCGGCGTGCTCACCAGCGCAGCCCACGCAATCGCCAACGGCTCGTTCTTCGAGCTGAAAACCGCATGGCAGAAGATCAGCGAACGCATCTGGAAGGCCGCGAATATCGCTGCCAACACCATCGAGATCGCTGGCTCCGACACCACCGATACGAACCGCTTTCCTGCGGGTTCCTCGGGCGGCTCGCTGCGCGAAATTACTGCATGGACTCAGATTCCCCAGATCCTGAGCGTGGAAACGCAGGGCGGCGATCAACAGTTCTGGACAGGCTCGTTCCTCGAAGATGACTTCGACCGCCAACTGCCCACCACCACCAGCGCGCAGTCCATCACCATCGGCATCGGCGATGACCCATCGCTGCCGGGCTACCAAGCTCTCAAGGTGGCCGGCGAAAAACGCGAGATCCGCGCGCTGCGCGTGAACCTGCCAGACGGCTCGGCAATTCTCTACAACGGCTACGTGTCGTTCAACGAGACCCCGACTCTGACCAAGGGCCAAGTGATGCAGGTGACGGCCACGTTCTCGCTGCAAGGTCGCCCCGTCCGCTACTGATCAACCTTCCGCGCAAGCGGTTGCCACCGCCCGCCCTGAGCAATCTCGGCGGGCTTTTTCATGCCCTCCCGAACGTATGCGGGAAGGGTCTTTTCTCTTTCGAAAGCAATAAATCATGGCAAAGATCATCCTCGGCAAGCGCCCCGAATCCTTCAAGCGCAAGGTTAAGTTCGCGATGCTGGACGGCACAGAAGGCGCGATCATGTGCGACTTCAAGTACCGCACAAAGAAGGAGTTCGGCGAGTTCATCGACTCGATCACGAAGACCGCAAAGGCAGAAGCCGATCAGATTGGCGAAGAAGCCGACACCACAGTAACGCTTGGCGATCTGCTGGGCCGCGCGGTCGAAAAGAACGCGATCTATTTGCTGGACATCCTCAAGGGCTGGGATGTGGATGCCGAACTGAACCAAGAAAGCGCCGAGCAACTGGCTAATGAACTGCCGGGTGCTGTGGCTGCGATCATGGAGACCTACCGCGCTGCGGTGGCCGATGGCCGCTTGGGAAACTGAGAGAGGCCGCACGCGCGCTCTACGAGTCCGAACCATCGGACTCTAAGCTGGCGGCTTTCGGTTTCAAGCGCACGGACTATGCAGACGAGGGTGTAGAGGTTTGGCCAGAGAACGAGCAAGCCTTCCAGCTCTTTTTCGCATTGCGCCGTCAGTGGCGGGTCAGCGATGGCGTGGCCTTCGGAATCGATCACAACGTCTTGTTCGCCCGTGTGCAGCGGCTGAATCTCTCAGATGACGATGCGCGGCAGCTCGAAGACGACGTGGTCGAGATGGAATCTGAGGCGCTGGCGGTCATGAATGAAGAGCGCGAGACAAGGGCGAAGCAGGCGCGCAAAGAGTGACATTTGGTAGCATTCCTGCTTTCTTTGGAGGGCACATGCGAATTGCTTTGTTGGTCATCTTTGCTGCGGCTGCGCTGGCCGGTTGCGCCGGGTCGAAAACGACCACCTACGCGGGCGAGAACATTGAGTTGTTGAGGCCGCTCCCGCGCGAGCAGTGGACCCCCGAGAGTCAGCTGATTCTGATGACGAAGGGCGACCTGCCCGCAGAAGTCAAATTCGAGGTGCTGGGCGAGCTTCGCGCAAATCAGGCCGTGCACGGCGACACCACTCGTGTCTACGCCTCACTCGCTGCAAAGGCCCGACAAGTCGGCGCTGATGCGGTCGTCAAAGTCAAGGTGAAGTACCGGGCTGCGGCCTTTGCATTCGCTGCCCCCAGTCTCTCCGGTGTTGCGGTGAAGATCACGGATAACGGCGGTGTGGACATCAAGAAACTCGAAGGCGAGTGGAAATGACGATCTAACACCCAACCAAACAACCACCTTCGGGTGGTTTTTTCATTTCTAGGGCTCGCTTCGGCGGGCCTTTTGCATTTCTGGGGTCCGCATGGCAAACGAAGAACGAAAAGCACAACTAGCGTTTGGCGTGGATGGCTCCGAGGTCAAAACAGGTCTCGAGCAGATCAAGCGCGATGTGAAGGACATGGCGCAAGACGTCGCCAAGTCTGGGCAGGATGCAGCCAAGGGCATTGCGTCGATGGGCGATGGTGCTGGGCAGGTGTCCGAAAAGATCGGCGCTGCCCAGAAGAAAATCAGCGACTCCATCAAGCGCAGCGGCGTCGATCTTGAGTCGGGCGCGCGCACCGCACAGCGATCCATGGAGCGCCAAATTGTGGCGTTGGACAGCGGCTCCGCAAGTGTTGGGAAGTACAACGCGGCGTACTTCAAGAGTACCGCTGCCGTTCGCGGGTGGGGCGACGCGCTGAACCCGATGATTGCGCTGCTGGAGCAGCAAGAGGCGCGCACGACCGCTGCCGCCCAGGCGCAGCGAAAGCTCGCTGAGCAAACGCAGTTCCTTGCCGATCTGCAGCAACGCGCAGCCGCGTCCGGCAAGTCGTATACCCAGCAACTCGCCGACCGCGCGCGTGATCTTGGTGTGTCTGATCAGGCGTCTGCCAGCATCGCCAAGCTCGATGCGGAGATGACGAAGAACACCAAGACCCTGAACGCCTACGGCAAAACCGCAGGCGAGACGACCATGGCGCTGCGCGGCGTGCCCGCGCAGCTAACCGACATCATCGTGTCGCTGCAAGGCGGCCAAGCGCCAATGACTGTCATGTTGCAGCAGGGCGGGCAACTGCGCGACATGTTTGGCGGTCTGGTGCCAGCGATCAAGGCGCTCGGTGGTGCGTTCTTGGGGCTGCTCGCAAATCCGGTGACACTGACGATTGCGGCCCTTGCCGCCGTCGCGATGGCTTATAACTCTGGCAGCAAAGAAGCAGACGAGTACCGCAATGCCATCATCCTGACCGGCAACGCCGCAGGCACCACAGTCTCGCAACTCTCGTCCTACGCGCGCGAGATCAGCGGTGTTGTCGGCACGCAAGCAGCGGCTGCCGAGTCTCTGGCCGCGATGGCCGGAAGCGGCAAGGTGACCAACGATGTGCTGAAAGAGGCGGCGCAAGCTGCGGTTGAGTATGAGCGCGCCACGGGCACAGCCGCCACCAAGACGGCAGAAAAGTTCGCGTCGCTTGCCAATGAGCCGCTGTCCGCAGTGCTCAAGCTGAACGAGGGAACCAATTTCCTCACCGTCAGCGTCTACAAGCAGATCAAGAGCCTCGAAGAGCAAGGGCGCACCACCGAAGCCGCCGCCGCCGCGCAGCGCGCCTATGCTGACGCACTGACAAGCCGGTCCAGCGAGATCACTGCGAACCTCGGGTACATCGAGCGTGGTTGGCGCGCGATCAAGGACGCCGCGAAGGCTGGCTGGGACGCCATGCTCAATGTCGGCCGTTCCGCCACGGTGGGTGAGCAACTGGAGACCGCTCGCAAGTCGCTGGATCAACGCATGCAATCCGGCCCGACGAACGAGCTGGTGCGCGGCAACTGGGAGAAGGGTAACGAGCACCTGCGCCAGCAGATCGCTTTGCTGTCTGAGCAAGAGCGCATGATGAAGCGCGGTGCTGAAACCGAGGCGCAGCGCGCGAAAAATAGCCAGCAATTCTTCGAGTGGGAGAAGCAAGGCGATCAGTTCAAGTCCAAGGCCGCAAAGCGCGACGAGGAGGTGCGTAAGGCCGAGGTTGAGGGGCGTGAGCTCATCAACGCGGGCCTGCTCACCGAGGCGGGTCTGCGCGAGCGTATTGCCGACATCAAGGACAAATACAAGGACAAAAAGTCTGGCGCGGGGTCTGCTGGTGTTGGTGAGAACGAAGTCGCCCAGATCAAGGCGCGCACGGAAGCGCAAAAGCAGTACCTGGCACTACTGGAGTCTCAGGGCGCGCAAGCTGACAAGCTGACCGAAGGCGAGAAGCTGGTCATCAAGATCAAGGAAGAATTGAAGACCAGCATCACTGGTGTTGCCCGCGCGCGCAAGGAGGATGCGTTGGTCGCTGCCGAGGCGCTCGCAGCCGTGGACAAGCAGGTGGCTGGCGAAAAGGAACGCATTGCAGGCTTGGAGAAATCCAAGACCGAATATGCAGCCCTGATCGACGAGACGCTGAAATCTGCAGCGGCTCTGAACCAGAACGCCGAAGAGCTGGCTGCGTCCAACGCGATGTATGGGAAGGGGAAGGTTGCGGTTGAGGAATACCGCCTCGCGGTGATTCGCGCCAAACTTGCGGAGGTCGAAGGCGGTAGCGATAGCAGCTACGACCCGGCATACATCGCGGCGCTCTACGCCAAGCTCGATGCGCAGTTGAAGGTTGTCAATGAGACCCGTGCAGGTGAGTTCAAGCAGATCAATCAGCATGCAAACGAGCTGCTTGCGAACGCCAATGCAATGGCCGCGGCGTACAAGGACGAGGCGGCGCTTTCCGGGCTGACATCGGTGGAGCGCGCCAAGATCGTTGCGCTTCGTCAGGTCGAGCTGAAGTATGCGAAAGAACTCGACAAGATCGACCAAATGGAGCCGGGAGTCGGGCGCGACACTGCCCGTGCGACTGTTGAGCAGGCCAAGCGCATCGAGGGTGAGGCCGCTGTTTCGAAGGCCATCCAAGACGATTGGACCAAGACCACCGACCAGATCAACCAGTCCCTGACTGACGCTCTGCTGCGCGGTTTTGAGTCCGGCAAGTCGATGGCCGAGAACTTCCGCGACACGCTGAAAAACATGTTCAACACACTGGTGTTGAAGCCGATCATCAGCGCTGTGATGGCTCCGATCTCCGGGCTGATCAACACCGTTGTGCAAGGCGCAATGGGTGCGATTGGTCTGGGCGGAGGCGGTTCAAGTGGCCTTGGTGGTTTGTCCAATCTCGCGAGCTTGGGTAGCTCGATCTACAGCATGTTTACCGGTAGCGGCGGCATCATGGGAACTGTCCTTACAGGCATTAAGGGGCTGTTGGGGATTGGCGGCGGAGCGGCTGCATCGGGTGCATATAGCGGCGCGGCTACGGCAGTGACCGGGATGATCCCTTCGAGTGGCGGAGCAAGTGCCGGTGCGTTTTCTGGCATGTCTGCCGCATGGCCTCTAGCAGTCATCGCTGGCATGTTCATGTCCAACAAGCTCTATGGCCAAGGCATCAACCAGTTTGGGCGACAGGGCGCGGGCCAAGCGCTGGGCATCGGCAACCAGATTGAAACATCCATCCTTGGCAAGATCGTAGGCGACAAGTGGGCCAACATCCTGACTGGTGCGCCAGTGATGACGTACACGTTCAACAAGATGTTTGGACGCACGCTGAAGGACGCGGGGGTGGAGGGTACTGTCGGCGGCGAAACGGGTTTCGAGGGGCGGAAGTTCGAGTATTACAAAGGAGGCTGGTTCCGCTCGAACAAAACCAAATATTCGGAGTTGGATGAAGAGACCCGTAGCGGGCTCGCTGACATGTTCGGCGGCGTCAAGGATGGTGTGGCCGACATGGCCGAGTCCATTGGGCTGAGTGCAGATAGCCTCGATAGCTTTTCATCGAAACTCAAAATCTCGATGATGGGGCTCACCGACTCCGAAATCAACACCAAGGTTGCGGAGGAATTCAAGCGAATTGCCGACGAGATGGCAGCGATGGTGCTTGCGTCCGATGAGTACACACAGGGCGAAGAAACGCGGTCGGAAACACTGGCCCGCCTGAGCACTCGCATGGTGGCGGTCAATCACTGGCTCGATGTCATGAAAGACAACTTGCTGGAGGTGTCTGTCGTCGGCGCTGACATGGCTTCGTCACTTGTTGATCAGTTCGGCGGTGATGATGCGTTTGCATCGTCCATTCAGAGCTTCATCGGCAACTACCTCAGCCAAGTTGAGCAGCTCGACCTGGTGAACAAGCAGGTGAGCGAGTCACTGAAGGCTATTGGCGTTGACTCGATTCCGAAGACGCGCGAGGAGCTTAAGGCACTGCTCAATGCGCAGGATCTGACCACCGAGAGCGGGCGCAAGACTTACGCCGCACTCATGGGAATTTCCGACGTACTGAACACTATCTACAACGCCGCCGATCAGCTTGCAACGCTGAATCTCGATCTCGACATTGAGTTACTGAAAGCCCAAGGAAAGGACACCGAGGCGCTGGCTCTGGAGCGTGAAAAACGCATCAAGGAGCTGCTGCCCTACGGCGACGCGATCATCGACAAGCAGCGCAAAATTTGGGAGGAGCAGGACAAGCGCGCGGCAGAGGAGGCCAAGAAGGCTGCGGAGGCGGCTGCGGCAGAGGCGACGCGAAAAGCCAAAGAGGACGCGCAGAACAAGGCAATGCGCAACCTTGAGCAGGCCACGGCGCGCGAGGTTGACCGACTCAATGACCAGAAGGCCGCGCTCACCGAGCAACGGTCGTTGGCGAACGAGTCACTGAGCCTCATCACTGGCGTATTTGATCTTGTGCGGCAGAACGCTCGAGACCTGTACGGCACGGTGGAGAGTGCTGCAGAGATGCAGGCCCTGCAAGGGCGCTTGTTTATCGAGCAGGCTCTCGGCGCAGCGCAGAGCACTGGCTATCTGCCGGAGCAGGAAAAGCTGTCCGAGGCGATCAGTGCGGCGCGATCCGGTATCGATGCGGGGGCATATCGCTCACAAGTCGAGAAGGACTACGACACGCTGCTGCTGGCTGGGAAGCTGTCTGCTCTGCAGTCGATTTCCGGTGAGCAAAAGACCACCGCAGAGCTGCAACTCGAAGCGCTTGATCAACAGATCACGAGCATCGACAAGCAGACCAAATATCTGCAGGACCAGCTTTCCAACATCAAGGAACTGGTTGCGATCAGCAAGGGTGAGTACGACGCCACCATCTCGGTCGAGCAGGCCGTGCGTGACATCTACAAGCTCTACGACCTCAAGACCTCGACACCCACAACAGGCACGACCACGAAGCCCGGCACAACCGGGCCGACTGTGGGCAACGGTGCTGTCGCTGGTGATCCCGTCAAGAGCGGGCCAACCGGTTCGGGTGGCTGGTATCGCGAGGTCGTCACAGGCGCTGGCACAACGTATGTCGTTGACAACTCGGAAGAGCTGACAAGCTTGGACAAGTGGATCGACAAGTGGCGCGGTACGGGCGATGTCGCGGGCATGCTGAACGACGGCAAGGCTCAGGGCTACTCGATGAACGACATCGCGGCAGTCATGGGCTGGGGTTATCAAGACCTCATCGATGCTGGCAAGCGCTTGGGAATCCCGCAATTTGCCGTGGGCACGAACTACGTTCCGAACGACATGCTCGCAATGGTTCACAAGGGAGAGGCAATCATTCCGGCAGCGGATAACCGGGCGCTCATGGCAGCACTTCAAAACGGCGGATCCGGCAGCGATGGCGAATTGCTGAAAGAGGTTCGCGCACTGCGTGAAGACAACCGCGCTCAGGCCGGTGAAATCGTCCGGCTCAATCTGCGAATCGCAAAGATCGTGGAGCGCTGGGAAGGTGGCGGCTTGCCACCGCAACGAGAGGAACAACCTGCATGAGTACAACCGCACTACGTGTAGTGCGGCCTGTCTCGATCACCCCTGCAATGCTTATTGGCACTGGTGTTCCTGAAGCCGATTACGGTGAATGGAACGCCAGCGCTAGCTATGGCGTGAGTGATCGGGTCATTGTGGCCGCAACGCACAAGGTCTATCAAAGCACAGTTGCCAGCAATGTTGGCAACGATCCAACGGCAGTGGTTGCAGAACCGAAATGGCTCGAAGTCGGGGCAACGAACCGATGGAAGGCGTTCGATAAATCTGTGTCCAGTCAGACGGTTTTTCCGTCCAACATCTGGTACAGCCTGAGGCCCGGGCAGGCGATCACATCGCTCGGTGTGTTGAACATCAAGGGCGGAACGTCGATGCGGGTTCGAATGATCGATCCGACATACGGAACGGTCCACGACAAGACCTACAACCTCGCCAGCACGCCGGTCTCGACTGGCTGGTGGGAGTGGGTATTCGGGGAGCGCCGAACACCGACGCAGGTGCTGATAACCGATCTGCCGAGCTACCCAACAGCAGAGATTGTGATCGAGATTATCGGCACGACAGAGCTTGCAGTCGGTGTGATTCTGCTGGGACAAATGAAGCAGTTCACCATGGGTGTTCTGCGCGGTGCACGGGTCGGAATTCAGGACTACTCGCGCAAGGAGCGCAATGAGTTCGGGGACGTGTTGATCGTTGAGCGAGCCTTCGCAAAGCGGGCCAACTTCTCGATGTTGATGACCTCGGGCGAGGTCGATGCGTTCAACGATTTCCTCGCTGAAGTTCGCGCAACACCGTGCCTCTGGATCGGCTCCAGCAAGTACGAATCGACGACCGTTTACGGCTTCTACAAGTCGTTCGACATCATCCTCAACTACACCGACTACGCGGATTCAGAAATCGAATTGGAGGGTCTCACATGACCGATATTGTCACGCCACCTGGCATTGACGCACTGCCCCCTGAGCCGTTGCCAACGGACACGCCAGCAGAGTTCAACACGAAGTCGTTCAACCTTGTCGCGGCCTTGAAAAAGCTGGTAAGCCAGATGAATGCGGCGATCCAAAATGTGTGGAACAACGCGACGGCGGCGAATGAACGCGCTGGTGCGGCAGCAGCATCTGCGACGGCTGCGGATGGGCAGGCGAACGCCGCCATGGGCTACCGGAATGCAGCAGCCTCATCGGCAACGGCTGCCTCTGGCAGTGCCTCGGCGGCATCGACCAGTGCGGGCACGGCAGCCGCATCCCTCGCCACGATGCAGAAGCTCTACCTCGGCGCGAAGACCTCCGCCCCAACGACCGACAACCAAGGCGCGGCGCTCCAGGTGGGCGCGTGGTACACGAACACGACAAGCTCCAGCTGGCACTGGTGGTCTGGCACTGCGTGGGTTGTGGGTGTGGGGAATCCGGCCACGGTAGATTGGGCGACTCAGGTGCTCAACAAGCCGTCAACAGTCAGTGGGTACGGGATCACCAATGCAGTGACAAGCGGCGCTCAGATGATGGCTGAGGCAGCGTACATGTCTGATGCGCCACTGGGGCAGTGGGCGACTTTTCCCGGTACTGCATCTGCTGGCGCGGACTGGCCTGCATCGGGGTTTCCGTCGTACTGGAATGTATTCACGTTTGGCTCCGGGACTCGGCGCACTCAAATCGCATGGCAAGTCTTTGCCGGCGCTGAGCAGTCGTCGATGTTCGTCCGCTCGCTGCACGACTCGACGTGGAGCTCGTGGCAGCGATTCTTCGGCGACATCTCGCTGATGGAAAAATCGAAGTACGTTTCCGCA
The DNA here is from genome assembly GCF_011305535.1 of Diaphorobacter sp. HDW4B. Taxonomy (GTDB): domain Bacteria; phylum Pseudomonadota; class Gammaproteobacteria; order Burkholderiales; family Burkholderiaceae_C; genus Diaphorobacter_A. The sequence goes on along the minus strand of NZ_CP049905.1, from coordinate 787,790 downwards.
CCCGGCTCCGCGTACACGGCGAACCCCCGCGAGGCCACGTTGCAGTACATCGACATCAGTGCTCCGCTGACAGTCACGCTTGCTGCATCGCGTAAGCCGGGTGATCAGATCACGTTGATGTTCTCGTTTCCTTCGGTCTCGTCGATTGCGTTTTCGAGCAATGTCAAGGCTCCAGTGGGCGGCATCCGCGCAGGCGTCGCGAGTCACATCCTGACTGTCACGCTCGTGGCTCGGCAGGACGGCAATTGGCAGGCATACGACGGAGGGCTGCACCCATGGTGATGTCCAGATTGATCGCTGCCAGTGGTGGAGCGTTTACGCTGAACATCACAGCCTCGGTCGCAAATCCAGATATCCGCGCACTCGCCATTGCTGCTGGCTGGAGTCCTAGCAAACCGCTGATCGTCAACATCACCGCACCACTGATCAATACGCTGAATCTTGGATCAACAGCTTTCGCGGGTGGCTTGCGTATCAACATTTCCGCATCCACGCGGATCGGCGGTGTGCTGAACTCAGGAACCGCATTGACCACTGGCGTCGCCGTGGAGATCAACAATCTCGGCATCATCAGCGGTGGCGGCGGCAAGGGCGGCGCGGGAGCATCAGTCTGGTGTGACTACAGCGCTAGTCGAGTCGGCGGTGCGGGTGGTGCTGGCGGTGATGGGCAGGGCTTCCTGAATGCAAGCTCGCTGACAGTTGTGGCTGCAGGCAATGGCGCAAGCGGCAGCTACAGCGAATATTCCGGCTCCGTCGTTGGCACGCGCCCATGGGCCAGCGGCGGCCCCGGTGGAAATGGTGGCGCATGGGGTACTGCTGGGTCTGCTGGCGCTGATGGCTCCGTGGGAGGCAACTATTCGGCAGCTGGATATGAGTCATATGCCCAGGCGGGAGTGGCCGCTGGCAACGCAGTCAACGGCAACAGCAAAGTCACTTGGATCGCCACGGGCACGCGCTTGGGCGGGCTGATCAATTGAGGATCACATGAACAACATTCGAAACACAGAAACGGGCGAATTCGGCTTGTCGGTTGGTGATATGCGCTCGTGGTTTGCGCAGGCGGGCCGCGTGGCGATGATCGCGGATGAGTTTGAGGGAGTGCTGGAGCACTTCGAGAGCTACTCGGCCACGGTCCAGCCAGAGCACGACGCAACGACTCATAAGGCCGTGCAGATCGCACCGAAAAAAGTGGGCGGCGTGCTGACGCAAAAGTGGCAAATCGTTGCCCTGAACGGCGACGAGCTGGCGCAAATCGACGCGCAGCGCGTGGCCGATGAAAAGGCCTCAGCAGATGCAGCACGAATCACGATCACAAAACGTCAGGCGCTGCTCGCGCTGTTCGACCTGCGAGGCATCAAGGACAGCGACATCGATGCACAGATCGATCAGATCCCGGACGAGACGCAGCGCTACCGGGCGCGCGTGGACTGGCAGGGCGCAGCATCGATTGAGAGCGATAGCCCGACCGTGCAGATGCTGGCTGCATCGCTCAGTTTGTCCGAGGGCGACCTGCAGGCGCTCTTCGACTACGCCAAGGCCCTGTGAGCCTGACAACACCAACAGACCCGCTTCGGCGGGTTTTCTTTTTTCCGAAAGGCCAACGATGAATCAAACAGAGGCGAGGGATATTGCAATGGGACTGGCTGGACAAGTGCCGGGGCAAGCGGCGTTTTTGCTCACGGGCCAATGGATCATCATGGTTCTGACCGTGGTGCTGCTGCTGGTGCAGATCGGCTACTACGCACGCAAGTGGATGCGCGAAGAGACGGACTTGGGCCGCAAGCTGTGCCGCTGGCTCTGCCGGTATCGATGGGGCCGCTGGGCGTGCAAGTTTGGAGAGTGTGATGAGCAAAATTCCTGACGCACTTCGCACGGGCCTGCTGGCCCTTGTCCTGCTCGGTGGGGTGGGTGGCGGCTACGTTGTCGGTGAGCGCGAGCAAGCCATTGCAGCAGCCGAAGCCAAGCGCAATGAGTACATCCAAGCCGTAGCCGAGGACACAAGCACATCCACGGCGGTCAAGATCGCCATGGTGATGGGCTCTTACTACGAGTCCAGCTATCGGCACATTGGCGACCCGTACATCGACAAGCTGGGCAAGGGGCAACCCCTGACTGTTTGCAACGGGATCACCGGCCCGGATGTGGTGCTGAGGTACTACACGCCGAGTGACTGCTACCGGCTTGAGAAAGCCCGCTACATCCGATCCGAGGCCGCTGCAAAGCGGCTTCTTCGTTTGTGGGACACGTACGGCGCGTTCACTCAAGCCACGTTCATCGACTTCTTGCACAACAAAGGCGAGGGCGCTTTTGCGTCGTCCACGATGCTGCGCAAGGCGAATGCGGGCGACCTGGTGGGCGCGTGCCGCGAAAACCCGCGTTGGAACAGAGGCACGGTCAATGGCGTGTCCGTGGCGCTGCCGGGGTTGATGGTCCGGGCGGATGCCAATGGGGAGTTGTGTGAGGAGGGTTTGTGATGCTTGAGCAATTCAGGAACAAAGACGGAAAAACCTACAACGGAGTGGCGGCGATGTCTGCGTTCTCTGGCATCCCACAGGCCGAGCTTGCATGGATGGCGAAACGCATTCAAGCGCTAGTCAAGGACGGCGTGCCGAGGGGCGAGATTTCAGCCGTGATCAAAACCGAGGCCAAGAGTAAGCCATGGGAGCAAGCATGACCACCTACGCCAAAGCCATCATCGCCTCCGTTCTCTTCGCGCTCGGCCTTACCGCTGGTTGGGCCGTCAACGGCTGGCGCACCGGTGCCGATCAGGCCGACGTGAAGCGGCAGCACGCCGAAGTGCTGGCCGGGATAGCGCGGAAGACGACCGACGCTGTGACCGCAGTTCGCAAGCTCGAGCAAGCCGCGAACGCCGCAATCAGCATAGCCGACAAATCAGCAACAGAGAGGATCGCCAAAAATGATCAAGAAAACCGTAGCCTGCGCGAGTGCGTGCGTCTTGGCACTTGCGGGGTGCGCATCGTCACCCGAGTCGTGCGTGAGCCCACCGGTGGCGGGGCCGCAGATTCAAGCGCCAGCAGCTTGGGCGATGCAGCCGTCGAACTCGACCGCGAAGCTGCAAGCCGTGTTCTCGATCTCCGAGAGTCCGTCCAGCTTGACGCCGAAAAGCTCGACTACCTTCAGCGGTATGCTGAAACCTGCTGGCGGTCTGGGGTTGAAGCGATGAAGGTTGACAAGTAGCGTTCGGATACTACCGAGGCGGTCGAAAACGGGCTCGGCACTGACTTCGACAAAAAACTGACCTCTCAGATTGCTCTGTATGCGTTTTTCTTGAGACGGGGAATGCTGAGAAGACCTCTGAACTTCCTGATTGAATGAGTTTTCACGCAGTCTCGACCCAAAGCCGTCCTTGGCCTTGAATTGCTGAGCGCCTGGTTCACAGTAGGGCGTTCAAGTTCGTCCCTTGAAAATAAGTTAAGCGACCTGCTGGTTCGCTGGACATCATCGGGTGCGGCCAACTATGATGCAAGACCAAACCCACGAAGGTCCAACGAATGGCAATGCTCTGGGTATCAAAGTCTTTAAACGGCATGATTGCGATGTCAGGCGTCATGCTGCTTTCTATGCCTGCCGCTGCGGAGGAGGGATTCGACCATTGGGCCTTTCAGGTCACCCCATACATTTGGATGGCCGGAATGGGGGGCACAATACGCCCCATGGCGGCAACGCCATCGGTTGAGATGAGCAATTCGTTTCGCGATGTTTTGCACGATCTCAACGCGGCCGCATTTGTGTCGGGACTCGCGCAACGTGGTCGCCTTATTCTTTTCGGCGACCTAACCTACTCCAGCATTGGCGCAGACGGAGAAGTAGCTCCAGGCGTTGGCGCTACCGGCAAACTACGCAATACCTCACTGACGTTGGCGGGAGGCTACCGAGCGTTTGATGAACCCGGTTCAACGGTGGACCTGTTGGCCGGCATGAGAGCTTGGGACATTAAGGTCTCAGCTCGTGCTCCAGCGATTGGGATCAACGCGAAGTCCAGTCTTTCCATAGTAGACCCCGTCCTTGCCGTGCGTTTCAACAAAGCGTTGACGCCCCGGTGGTCTGCCCTTGTGTATGGCGATGTTGGCGGTTTTGGCGTGGATTCCAAGTCCACCTGGCAGGTAATTGGAACGTTGAATTACAAGCTGCAGGACTCGTTTTACGTCTCGGCTGGCTATCGCTATCTGTCACTCGATTACCGCCGCAGCGGCACCTTGATTGACATCCACATGGCGGGCCCCCTTTTAGGGCTAACGTGGCAATTCTGAACACGCTGCCGCCCCTCCCACACTCAGTTCTTGCAACGCAGGGCCTTGAGCGCGCCTTTCTGGCGTAGGTCATGGCGTCGATTTCCATCTGAAAGGTTACGCCATGTCTGACTCCGCCATTCCCGATGCTTCATCGCCACGCTTGTTCCAGTGTATTTGCCATAGCCCTGCCTTTGCTAGGTGGTGCGAACAGGTGGACGACAAGCTGTCGCGCCGCAGTTTTTTGGCAGGAACAGCGGCCGCAGGTGTCTCCGCACTGTGGCCAAAAGCGGCCTCAGCCATCAATGGCGAACCTCCAAGGGGGCTAGTCGCTTTCACAGATGTGCAGGTATTCGATGGCAAATCGAATGCACTCCGTGGTGGACTCACTGTGGTTGTGGAAGGAAATAAGATAAAAACGGTAGGGGCGTCTGGCGCCGTACCGCTAACAGGGGTCAAGGTCATTGATGGTGGTGGACGCACCTTGATGCCAGGGCTGATTGACGCCCATTACCACATCATGATGGCTTCGTTACCCATCAGTCAGTTGCTGACTGCTGATGTGGGCTTCATTAACTTGGCAGCCGCAAAAGAAGCAACGGATGTGCTGCTGCGAGGCTTTACGAGTGTGCGCGACATGGCCGGTCCGAGTTTTAGTCTGAAGCGCGCCATCGACTCCGGACTGGTTGCAGGACCGCGTATCTGGCCCTCTGGCGCTATGATTTCGCAGACCTCGGGCCATGGGGACTACCGCCAGCTCTACGAACTGCCTTCTTCCCCGGGCGCGCCGTTGAGCCGCGGCGACGCAATTGGCGGAGGTGCCATAGCCGATGGTCCTGCTGAAGTGTTGAAGAGAGCGCGAGAACAGCTCATGCACGGAGCTAGCCAGCTCAAACTTGCTGCGGGCGGCGGGGTGTCGTCCAACTATGACCCCATAGACGTTTCGCAGTACACAGAAGCCGAGTTCCGTGCGGCGGTCGACGCCGCAGAAAACTGGGGCACCTACGTCACCGTTCACGCATATACGGCACGCGCAATTCAAACCGCTATTCGAGGCGGTGTGCGCTGTATTGAGCATGGCCAACTGATGGACGATTCCACGGCCCGCATCATGGCCGACAAGGGCATCTGGCTCAGCATGCAGCCGTTTCTCGATGACGAGGACGCCACTCCTTTTCCTGAGGGCTCGCTCAACCGCGCCAAGCAGTTGCAGATGACGCAGGGAACCGACAACGCCTACGCGCTGGCTAAGAAATACAAGCTGAAAACGGCATGGGGCACGGACACATTGTTTGATGCGAAATTGGCCAAACGACAAGGGGCGCAACTCGCAAAGATGACCCGTTGGTACAGCTCACTCGAAATACTGACGACTGCAACAACCGTCAACGCCGAGGTGCTCGCCATGTCAGGGCAACGCAGTCCGTATCCTGGCAAACTTGGTTTGATTGAAGAAGGCGCCTATGCAGACATGCTACTAGTCAATGGCGACCCGCTGGCAAACATACAGCTGTTTGCAGACCCCGAAAAAAACCTTGCCGTCGTTATGAAGGACGGGGTGATTTACAAAAACACCGTTGGTTGATGCTTCACAAGACGAAATTCCGCATCTGAGGGTGGCAGTCACTCATTTCACTTGCTGGGATGTTTGATACTGGCCGTCTGTTGCCGGATGGGCACTACTTCCGGCCAGCGTTGGCCACTTCCGGTGAGCCCCTCGTTGTCTCGCTGTAACATCCCGACATTACCCCGTACCCTGTGCCGGGTTGAGGCGTCTCTTCGTGCGCCTGGAGTCGTTCCAGAATGTAGGTGACGTCGCTCTTGCTCCACGCCAGAGCATCATAAGTTCGGGCTAAGGAGCCGGTTGAGTCTCGATCACTAGCTCGACAATTCGTAATCAATTCTGGCCTTCTGTCCAACAGAACAATCGGTTGAACTTCTCTATCCTCCAACCGGAAAGGTCGAAATAAGCATGTGCTGCGCCGTTGCGATTTACGGTTTCGACAAACAATGCCCCCAGCATGTTTGGGTCGTTACGCATGTCATCCAGCGCGAAAGAGTAGCGATTGGTTAGAAAAGCCAGCAATCCGACCACTTGGTCATCCGTCAACGGTGCGCATTGCTCGATTTGTGCGGGGCTCTCAACGCCCCATGTCCGAAAAGGGCTGCTGCCGGTCACCACTACAGGCTTTTGGAGCAAAAGGGCAGACATTGCGCAGCTCGAACTAAGCGTCACCAAGCCATCGGCCTTAGGGATAAGTGCGTCCGTCAGTCCCATGATATTAGTTGGGGACAAGCAGTACAGTTTCGGATCTTTCAGCGGCGCTAACTCCGAAAGGAATAGGCCCGCTTGATCCCCGGGATGGAGCGTCGGCACACCTATCCAGCCCGGAGGAAGGCCGTGGGCCCAGTCCAGCACCAGTTCGCGCAGCGGCGTCGTTCCACCCGCCCCCTCGAATGTGACCCAGTCGCTGGGTTGAGTAGCGAGCAGCGCGACCTTGTGATCGACCCGGAGCTCGGCCAATTCCTGGCGCGCCGAATCAGCGCGCGGATCGACATTCTGTGTGAATTGCATAGCCCGCTCGAACGACGCTTCCATCTGCGAGCGGCGCAGCGGGTCAAGGGCGAGGGAGATAATGTCTTGCTTGCACGTTTCCAACATTGATCCAACCTGATGGCCGCAGGGGTCGAAAAATGTTCTGAAAGGCTGCCCTAAGCGAGGCAGAGGTGATTGTTCCAGCCACAATTGTGGTGTGGCGGCGAACACGCAACGGACAAATTCGTTTTGCGAAGTCATTAAAACCAAATCGGGTTCAAAGGTTTGCTTGATTTCCTTGAGTCTGCGACATAGATAGTTCGTATGCAGCGACTTCCGGTACAAGGTTTTCGCGTAAAAATGCCGGTCGCCTCCGAAATCAGCCAGTACGGCGTCTTCGTCGATGGCAAAGCAGGGCCGCGTCGCGTCTACTGCTTGCCAGTGCTCACAAATTGTATTGTTGGAGGCCAACGCTAATATGCCGCCCAAGCACCGAACGGCTGCATCAATGAGATCCGCCCAAAAAAGGTGGCAGGTCAGAAACTGAGGGCCCTCGCGATAGCCCACTGGTTCGAGCAGCATCAGGATTTTCATAGTAGCCATGACTGTGCCACAGTCTGCACCTAGAGCCGCTCCAGAGCGGCGGTAGGGTCGCTCTCGCGCCGCTCCAGAGCGACCCAATCCACGCTGGCCACAAAGCTCGGCCCCATGCTTTGGAGTGCGGAGCGCTGCTTTAAGGACATAACACGATTCGCTCAAACTCAATGTTGCTACAGACCAGACGACTGAAGCTCAAGAAAAAAAGCGATTTCTAGTTGACAGTCATCCCACCTGTCTTGGTAGCATGATGTTAAAGAACGCAAATTTCAGCAGGAAGCGATAAATGGTTGCAGAAATGTTTTTAGATGCAAAGAAGTTTAGGTCTATCGCGTGCGCATTTTTAGTTGTAAGCGCATCTACTTCAAGCTTTGGGCAGCAATATGTTTTCGCCCCGACAAGTGCTTCGGGGCTTGACGGCTGGGTTGCTGGTTGGATGAGCAACCGTCCACCGGGGACTCTGAGTCAAGACTGGTATCCGGGATCTAGTGGGCTAAGTACGGGACCAACACCTGTGTTAGGTGATACTCACGACACAAATTTCTTGGCCGGAACGGTCCCGCAGCGACTTGGTGGGGGACTGAGTGCGAGTCCCGATGCAACATATCTGGACTTCCAAATCATTTCTGGCTTGTCGACGAACAACGCGTCCTCAGCCATTGATGCGCAGCAGTTCATTGAGTTTCCGTTTACAACCGGAACAATGATGTATGCGGATTCCACGGAATCGTCCGCTTTATTTTATTTGAACGCGGCTTTGATTGCCAAGCGTTGGAATCTAAATGGTAATATCCATCCCCGTTCGTTTGGCTATGCTGCGTATGTGGTGGATGCTGCTGGTAACTCCATTGGAGGAGTGTTGCAGCAAGTAGATGACGTGAGCTTAATTGGCGGAGTGGATTATCAGTTTGTTCGTGCGCCGGATGGGCCGGGGCCAGGAATCACGTTGCAGCCGGGTACGCCGTACGCGTTGCGCTTTTACCTCTATCGCACGGGATTAAACGCCGACGGTCGCGCCTCTTGGGATGACACGCTTTTCACAATGAGTAGGCAGGCTATTGCCGAGGTCATTGTTGGTGCAAGCACCGTCGCGAAAGTACCGACTGGCGGTTTGAACCAATACAGCTATACGTTTAGCGTTTACAACAACGGACCAGACCCCACCACTGCTGTTATTTCGGATCCTTTGCCGGGAGTCGCTAATGGGGTCACTGCTGCTTGGACTTGTGTGCTTCAACCTTCAGGTTCACCTTGCTTGACACAATCGGGTGCTGGCCCCATCAGTGCAACGCAACCGTTGGATTCTGGTCAAACTGCAGTCTATTCGGTTTCATGGATGGGTCCTAGCGTCGCATCGATTGACGTGCACGGAATAACTGCGCAGCCCCAGATGGGAAGTCCACAAGATCCCATTGCTACCAACAATACAGCGACAGTTACCTTAGCGCCTGCATCGATCAAGGAAATAGCGCCGGTTCCAGCTACTAGTTGGACGGGCTTGGTTTCTCTTGCATCGCTCCTTGGTGTGTTCGGCTTGTTGGGCCGTCGCTCAAGTAAAGTTAGATAGGCTTATCTGGCGCTCAAATGTGTGGTTTCAGAGTGAGCGTGCTGTACGCGCTGGCGTGGATGAAGGGACTATGGACCTACTGGATCAAGCCGAATCGTGCAGGTCGCTCATCGAAACTTGCAACAATCCAACTCACGCCAGAGGTGAAGCGATGATTCCAACGTTGATCATCGAGAAGGCCGCACCTGGCGAGTACAGCGTGACCGTCGTGGATGGTGACGCGGAGCAATCAGATTTCCATGCAGGATCGATCATGAGCGCGATCCGTGATGCCACGATCTTGATGCCGAAAACACAGACATTTCACGTCTGGTATGAGCATGTCAGTATCGGTACGATCCCGGCCCTGCATATGCGCCACGACGCTGAGACGCTGGCGAACAAGCTAAAACTGCTGCACGGGCAGTTCCGGGGCTAGCGAGCTTCAGGGAACTTCTCAGGGAACTAGATGGGTTTTCTGGTCGCTTCCAGTCACATCGCCTAGAGTGACGTAGCGACAGATTGCGACTCGATTCCCCTAGAGATATGGTTCGAGTCCAATCGCGCCTACCAATATCCCTCTCTGAGATTGACCAGACTCAGGGGCTTCAGGGACATTGGAGGGACATTCAGAATGTTCCAAATAGATTAAACCGCCTTCTGGGCGGTTTTTTCGTTTCCGAGCATTGCTTCCATTTTGGCCTTTTCTCGCCCCCGGTCTGCGCCGTCGATCCACTTCGCGTAGACGGTGAAAAGCATCTTCGCGTTCTTGTGACCCATCTGGCGAGCGATATAGGTCGGATTGATCCCGGCGGCCAGAGAATTTGTGGCATAGGTGTGCCGCGTCTGGTACGCCCGGCGGTGACGAATACCTAATTTCCGTAGGGTCGGAGTCCAGAAGTGGTCACGCTGGCTGCGTTCATCGTGCAACGGCTTGCTGGTCTCGATGTTCTGGAAAATCTCGGCATCCGGCCCACCCATGAACGTCCACGGTTTCATGGACTGGATGGCGGCCAGCGCTCGGCTGACCAGATCCACGTCACGGGCGTTGTAGGTTTTGAGCGGCTTCACCTCGCCTGCTGTTCGCGCTCGCTCAACGCGAATGGTCTGGCCATTCCAATCCACATCCCCCCACTTCAGCGCAATCAATTCCTCTGGGCGCATGCCCGTGAAAAATGCCACCTCGAAATAGGCCCACATGCGCGGGTCACAGTGCTTTTTCATGTGCGCCAAGACCTGCTCCATCTCTTGGAACGAGAGCGGGTCTGGCGGTGGCTTCTGGTGCTTGCTGTTCTCGATTCCGGCCATTGGGTTTTCCGTTTTGAGGCTCCGGCCAGCCAGTGCGAACACGCCGCGCAACGTGATCAGGTAGTTGTTGAGCAGCTTGGCCGACGCCCACGGAGTCTTGCCGACGACTGCGGCCACAGTGGCGTGCTGGAGTTCGTCCATTTGGCGATCCGCACCGAGCAGCTCTTTCCAGACGTTGAGCGAGTTGCGGTACTGGTTCAGGGTCTTGGTTGCCAAGCGCCCCTTGGTGTCCAGCCACAGATCGCACCACTCCCCGAAGGTGTTCGCTGGATTCCTGGCCTTTGCCTGTGGAGCGCCGGGGAAGAACACCTCCCAATCAAACGTACCGCGATTGATTGCAGTGCGGACCTTGGTCACCAGCTTTTCAGCGTACCGCTCGTTTGCGGGCGTGGGCGGGATGTCGAGTGTCACGCGTTGACGAACGCCATTCAGCGTGAAATTCACCCGAATGGACTTGTCGCGCACCTCTACGCCGTTGCCTTCTCGGCCCATTTTTCATACTCCTTTATGTCAATCAAAATTCCGCCGTCTGCCTTCTTGTACTGCCGACCAAGCAACCACACACCGCGGGCGATCTTGCCCTCGATGGCTCGGCGGCTGAAGCCGGTGATGTGGACGGCAAGATCGATCGTCACATACCTGGACGGCGTGACCACGACCTGCGGAGCGGCTATTGCGGGTTGTGTCTTGGGAGTCATAGCTTGCTACCCGTTCAATTCGATGGTTTTGACTTCGATGCTGACACCGTGGCCAGCAATGCAGCAGCCAGCAGCGCCGGCATGCGCCAGCAGATCTGCCGCAGCAAGAAGTGCCGCCGCTTCAAGTCGCTCGCGGGATTGATTCCACTCGCTGTCGGCATCGCTCGAGACGTTTTTGACCAAGCTGTCGAGAGTGTTTTGTGATGTCATGTTGTTCAACCTTCGCGTTTTGAGGGCACGGCATCAAGTTCGCGGTTGCCCGTGACAACAGGGGGAGCTGGTGTGGCTGGCACGGTCAATTCGGTGCCGCTGCTTTCTTTGATGGGCGGCAAAGTGAATAGCGCCAAGAAGGCGCGATTGTGAGTCGATGGTGTCAGTGGCTTCATGGTGCTGGCGAATGGCTGGGAAGAATGGGGTTGAACGGCGGAACTTGGATGAAGTCCCCGTGCTGCCGCTTCGATCCAGTGGTGATCGTGTCAGCGTGAGCGTTGAGAATCGGATGGACCAAACGCATCACGACTTTGGCGAGTGCGCGTGCATCGGGCTGGGCTCGCGCTTCTGGATTGCCATACACCCAGCGGGCTGCCTCCAGAAGCTTCTGGGCGACGTTGACGATCCGCTCGTCGTGTGGGGTGGCCAGACGGATATCGCGCGGGTTCTCGTCCAGCCGAACGCTGCCTTCCTCTGGGTATTCTTCCAGCCAGCAGAACAGACCTGCGGGCTCCACACCCTGCGATGTGATGCGTCTCGGGCCTGGCTGAATGCAGACCGGGGTTTCCATCTGCTGGGGTGTGCCCTCTGGGGCGATCAGGCTGAGTGCGTCGCGGAGCTGGTAGCCGTTGATGATGATCGACTGAGGAAGCGTGGTCGAACTCGCCGAGATAAAAGCGGAAGCTGGATGCATTGCTTTACCTACTGATTGTTGAGGCCAAAGAAAAAGCCGCGACGAGCGCGGCTTTGATGAGGGGGTGTAGTGATTTCAGTGGTCGAGTCGGTGAATACGACTGCCAGCACCGCGCCATGGATGGTTATCGGGTGGTCCGGATTTCAAAGCCTGAAGTGTGCGATCTTCCGCGGAGGTGTTGCTTGCGTCGCCTGCGGATGCTGATGGAAGGCTTGGGTGCGGGCGCTCCTCGCTTCCGTCCTGGTGCTCGATAAACGGCAGGGTTATTGCGCCTTGAATGACCCTTGCATACTCCACTTCAACCTTCGACATTTCGATCAAGAGTCGAGACGTATCACAAACCACCCGAGCGCGATCAAGGTCAACAGGTTTGTCCATATCGACGAGCTGGTCGAGCTGCTTGAAAAGCATGTCGCGCAGATGATCGATGTTCTTACCTTTGGTTTTGCTGGGAGTCATAGCATTCCTTTGATTGTCTGGTTTGATATTGAAGTTTGAGTGCGTCAATGACATCAGACGCGCAATTGACAATGAGACGGGTGCGATCAAGGTCAATTTGTCGACCTTGCTCGCGAAGGAGTGTCAGCACATCTTTGAGCTTTTGGATGTCCGGAGTGCTGAGCGCAGGAGTGGGTGATTTCTCGATTTCGTGCTGCATATGTTCGACGCTTAATCAGGCTGACTTGAGATGTTTTCAAGTTTTCGCAATTGCCGACTGAACTGTGATTTCAGGGACATAAGCTCCTTGACCTCGGGAGGGGCAGTTAGTTGGTAATTGACGATAGGCACATCGGCTACGCTCACCAGCTTCAAATTGCTATAGCACCTATTCGCGTTTCTCGGCAAGACGAGGGTGCAGCCGTCTGGGACAGGTCCGTTTATCGCCTCCCACTCAATGACATCGACACGCTTCCAATCCGCGTGTCGATTCCCTGTATTCGATACCTTGCGTTCAATCAGCCCTCTGTTCAAACGCTCGAAACCAATGGGTGCAAATTTGGATGGGTTGAATTGAATCGCCCCGGATTTCCTAGACACTGTTGAGCCGTTGGGAATGCCGTCTTTCGAACTCTACCGGAGAGATATCTCCGGCGGTGCCATGACGCCTTTTCGGGTTGTAAAACATCTCGATGTAGTTGAAGACATCAGCCCTGGCCTCATCGCGCGTCGGGTAAATCTGGCGGCGAATACGCTCGCGCTTGAGCAACTGGAAGAAGCTCTCGGCCACGGCGTTGTCGTGACAGTTGCCGCGACGACTCATGCTGGAGACCAGATTGTGATCTCGCAGAAAGCCCTGCCAGTCATGGCCTGTAAACTGACTACCCTGATCCGAATGCACCATGACAGGCAGCTTAGGCCTGCGACGCCACAAGGCCATCAACAGTGCATCGAGCACCAAGCCAGTATCGATGCGGCTGCCCATAGACCAGCCAACAACCTGACGTGAGAACAGGTCAACCACCACCGCCAGATACAGCCAACCTTCATGGGTGCGGATGTATGTGATGTCAGTCACCCAAGCTTGGTTGGGCTCGGCCGCTGCGAAGCGGCGCTGCAAGTGATTGGGCGCGACGATGGCAGGTTTGCCGCCACGCATGCCTGCACGGCGTTTGTAGCCCGTCTGTGAGCGCAGCCCCTCGATTTTGAGCAGTCGTGCCACGCGATGCTTGCCGCAGCTCTCGCCCAAATCACGCATGTCCATGGTCAGCTTGCGATAGCCATAGACGCCACCACTCTCGAGCCACGCATGCTTGAGAAGACCCAACAGACGTTGATCGTCCTTTGCACGAAGGCTCATCGGTTGCGCCTTCCAGGCGTAGTAGCCGCTAGGGTGTACAGCCATGACCTTGCACAGTCGGCGAATGCTGTACTCACCTTCATGGCGCTTGATGAATGCGTACTTCACCCGGACTGCTTGGCAAAGTACGCTGCGGCCTTTTTTAGGATGTCGCGCTCCTCTGTGACTCGCTTGAGTTCAGCCTTCAGTCGTCGCAACTCCTCGGTTTGTGACACCTGTGCCGGCCGATCATGGGCAGGCGTTCCTTGAGCCTTGATCCATTGATAAAGGCTGTGCTGACTTACGCCTATGGCCTGTTCACCTAAATAGTTGAGTGCATGTCAGAGCAGCGAGAATCGCTGGCCTGCATGCACATCACCCGCTCTCAGTTCAAACGTATCCGTCACCTGCTGCCCAAGCCTCGCGGCAGCAAGTTGATCAGCCACTACAGGTTCCTTAATGCTTTGGCCTACATGGCCAGCAACGGGTGCAAATGGCGAGCTTTGCCACGCAGATTCGGGCCCTGGCACACCGTGTACATGCGGCTGTATCGCTGGGCCCATAGCGGCGTACTTGCCGAAGTTCTTAACCATCTGCAGCAACAGGCACTTAGCCAGTGGGCTGTTCAAGCGTTGAGCCTGGACTCCACCATCGTCAAAGTTCACCCTGATGGCTGCGGGGCTCAGAAAAAAACGGACCACAAGCCATAGGCAAGAGTCGAGGTGGATGGAGCTGCAAGATTCACATGGTCGCAGCCAGTTGCAAGGATGCATTGATCTGGAGTTTGACGCCCGGACAAGCCGGAGACAGCCCGGAAGGCCGCAAACTCGTCGAGGCGATTGACGCGCAAGATTCAGCTGTGTATTTGCTCATGGATAGCGCCTATGACAGCGATGACTTGCGTGCAGCAGCTGAGGATCGAAACCTTATCCCGGTTGTCCCTGCGCATCCACGACGCAAGAATCCCTCGCCACTAGATAAGCAAAAATATCGCCAACGCAATGAAGTTGAACGGTTATTTCGGCGGATCAAGGCCTATCGGCGAGTTTTTACCCGCTACGACAAGTTGGATGCAATGTATGCCGCGTTTGTCTCGCTGGCTTTGATCTTTGAGTTGCTTCGGTAACGTGAACAGGCCCTAGTCGGGCTGAAACATCGGCCACCTTATGGCCGCGCTCAGTGATCTGCTTGACTGCTTCGGTCTTGAATTCTTGGGGATATCTTTGGTTACTCATAGCACCTCCTATTGGGCCTTAGATTTGAGGCTCAGAGGTGTCTAGAAAACCCGGGGCGATTCACAGAAGAGCAGTACGCAGCCGCGGTGCGAGAGATCGCTGAGCGTCTGGGGATCTGACATGGCGAACCAATGGCTCCGACTCTGGCACGACATGCCGACAGATCCCAAGTGGCGGACGATTGCACGTCACGCAAAGCAGCACATCAGTCTCGTGCAAGCTGTGTACCTTCACATCCTTGTTGACGCGTCACGCAATGTCACGCGTGGTCACGTTGAAGTCACGGTGGAAGATTTGGCAAGTGCGCTCGATTGTGACGAGTCACAGATTCAGGCAATTCTGGATGCGATGCAGGGTCGCGTGATGGATGGATCGACTATCTCCGGATGGGATAAGCGTCAGCCTAAGCGCGAGGATTCCGGAGACGCAGAATCAGGCGCAAAGTCTTCTGCACAAAGGAAAAAGGAGCAGCGCGAGCGTGAAAAGCTTGCTGCTGAATCTGGTGATTTCTTTGCTGGTCACGACGCGTCACGCGATGTCACGACAGATAAAGATACAGATAAAGAAGATGAAGAAGCTAAAGCTTCTTTGTCGACAGCAAAGCTGCCGAACTGCCCACACATCGAGCTGATCGATCTTTTTGGCAAGCATCTGCCCAGCCTGCCACAACCCAAGCCTGAGCTGTGGGACGGCCAGCGCGCAAAAAACCTCGCTTCCCGCTGGCGTTGGGTGCTGACGGCCAAGCGACGCAACGGCGACCGCTACGCCAGCGACAAGGTGACAGCGCTCAATTTTTTCGCCCGCTATTTCGCGTTCGTTGCCACCTGTCCGCACCTCGTCGGCGAGAACGACCGGGGCTGGACGGCTGATCTGGCGTGGCTTTCCAACGCAGACAACTTCGCCAAGGTGATGGCGGGCAATTACGACACGCGCAAACAACCGGAGGCTGCATGAACCTGAACGACTACCCGCTCGGTGCATATGCGCCCGAAGCATCCTCGCTCACAGCGCCAGCTTGCGAAGCTGCCGTGCTCTCGATCCTTATCGGCTTTCCGGACACGCTGGATCGTGTGGGTGCTCGCCTGCAAGCCGACTGCTTCTCTGTGCCGGAGAACAAGCTGATGTTCTCTACAGCCGTGGCGCAGATTTCATCGGGCCGCGGCTGTGATGCCGTGAGCATGATGCAGGCGTTGCAGGGGCAGGTGGACCCTAAATATGTCCATGATGTCACGACAAGTCACGATCATGGCGTTCAAGGACTCCCGTTCTTCGTCGACAAGCTGGTCGACATGTCCCGGTCACGTTCGCTGTTCGCTGCCAGTTCCAAGCTGGCCGAGCTTGCGCACGGCGACGGCCCTGTGTCTGATCGCATCGATCAGGCTCAGTCCGTTGTGCAGGCGCTCGAGGTGCAGGGCGGTGAGGATGAATGGGTGGATGCGTATACCGCCGCCATTCAGCACACCGAGCTGATCGAGCAACGCCATGAGGGCGCCATTACCGGCATGTCAACCGGCTTGAACGACTTCGACGAGATGCTCGACGGTGGGCTTGTGCGTGGCAACTTGGTGGTGATCGGCGCGCGCCCGGCCATGGGCAAGACGGCTTTTGCAATGAATATTGGCCTGTCCATGGCGACGCACTGCAGCGTGGGTCTGTTGTCGATGGAGATGCCGCACAACGACGTGCGGGATCGGCAGGCCGCCATTCTCGGGCGCGTCTCCATTGGCGATATCAAGCGGCCCGGGCGTGGTCGGGGTCTTGACTACAGCCGAGTGTCGGATGGGGTCGAGCGCTCGCGAAGCCTGCGCTGGTTTGTCTCGGATCGCTCGGGCTTGAACATCCAGCAGGTGCGCAGCATGGCGCGCAAGCTCAAGCGCACGAAGGGGTTGGACGTGTTGATCGTTGACTACATCGGCTTGATGGAAGGTCTGGACCGCAAACAGCCGCGTGCCTACCAGATCGAGGAGATCAGCCGAGGTCTCAAGGGGTTGGCCAAGGAATTGGGCATCGTGGTGATCTGCCTTGCTCAGGTCAACCGGGGCGCTGCCGAGAAGGCGATGCAGCCTCCTGGCCTCCATGAGTTGCGCGACTCTGGTGCCATCGAGCAGGACGCCGACGTGGTGGCATTCATCCATCGGCCCATCGCGGCGAATCCGTCGCTCTCCGCCGATTGGGCGAACTACGCCCTGATGCGCATTGCGAAGAATCGGCAAGGCCGTATTGGCGACCTGCACCTGTTCTATGGCGGTGAAACAACGACATTCGAGCAGTGGGAGGGCGGACCGCCGACGCTTGCGCCGATTGCGACGCCAGTTCGTGGAAGAGGGATGCTGTGATGGAGAGCTACATGTCTGAAGCCAACGCCATTGCGGCAAAACTGCGTCCAGTGAAGAGAGTTGCCAAGGCTTACCCACTCGCTCTGTCGCCTGTGCAAAAGCAGGTGTACGACCACATGGTGAAGTTCCTTGCGGAAAACGATCAGTTGCCTCCGCTGTCGGCTATCTCGAGTCACTTCGGATGGACCTCCGCGAACACTGCGAACGAGCACGTCAGCATCTTGGCCAAGAAGGGCTACCTTGAGCGCAACGCCGTTGGTAAGTGGCGCTTCGCTCGAGCAAAGCGAGATGCATCATGAAAAAACACGGCACGCGCAAGCCTGCGCAGTTCTTTCATTTCACTTTGCTGGACGAGATCCAAGCGAGCTCCGTGCATCCGGTCCCTGAGCACCGTCTGAACAACCACCTGATCAAGGTGCACGAAGGGTTGATGTCCATGGAGCGCGACGCGGTGCCGCAAGTGGATGGTTGGCGCGACATGTCGGACGCCGTGAACATTCTGGAAAGCCTTGTCGAGATGGGCATTGTGTCCGACGACGATGGACAGATTGTTGCGGCGAAGAACGCCATGGGCCATGCAGGTGTGCGCCACCTCGAAACTGGTGTCATGCGACTGACTGGCGAGGGCATGCAGATCCTGCGCGGTTTGCTCGAGGACTACGGCACTGTAGTACAGGCGCTGACGGAGCGCCAATTCATCGGGGCTTGCCGCCGGACCGAGCGCCGCGTGCGCGAGATTCTGCGCGGCGCGGTGCGCGCGGGCGACAAGGTGGTGGCCTTATGAGCAATCCAATTTTCACACTGACTCTGCCATGGCCGCCGAAGGAGCTTTCGCCGAATGCGCGTCTGCACTGGCGCGCAGTGGCCAAAGCCAAGAAGGCCTACCGCGCCGCGTGTGGCTGGACTGCGAAGGAGCAGGGCGCGCGCCGCATCGAGGCAGACAAGTTGCATCTGGCGCTCACATTCGTTCCGCCGAACCGGCGTGCGTTTGACCTCGACAACGCGCTGGCGCGGATGAAGTCGGGGCTCGATGGTCTGGCTGATGTGCTCGGCGTGGACGACAAGCATTGGTCGCTGTCGATCGTTCGCGCCGACGAGATCGGCGGGTTTGTGCGCGTGGAGGTGTCGCATGCCTGAAATCATTCTGGTTCGCCAAGAAGACATGCAGGCCACCGAAGCCGACAAGGACGCCGCGCGCCGGGTGGTCTTCGGGATCATCGATGGACTGGGCGAGCAGGGCCGCCGCCAGTGGCGCCGACTCTGGAATCGCATCATGGGCCTGGAGCCGGGCGAGATGATGGAGATCTCGACCGTGCAGCCGCGTCTTGGCTGGTATCACCGCAAGCACATGGCGCTGGAGCAAGTAGTCTATGAGGCGCAAGAGCGCTTCGAGGACTTCGAGAGTTTCCGTGCGTGGCTCAAGGTGGGCGCATCGTTCGTTGATTGGTATCCGGGGCCGAAGGGCGGCGTGATTCCCGTTCCGCGCTCGATCAGCTACAGCAAGTTGGAGCAGGGCGCGATGGAGCAATTCCATGGTGACGTGGTCAATTTCCTGCGCACCGAGCATGCCGCCCGCACGCTGTGGAAGCACCTGACGCCGGTCGCGCGCATCGAGATGATCGAGTCGATTCTGGGAGGCTTCAACGAATGAAGCGTTCTGGATTCAAGCGCCCAAAACGCCCCGAGCGCGCGCCGATCGTGCACAAGCCGCTGGCCGTGCAGGTGATGTACGCCGTCATTGCCGACCAAGTGAGCGCCGCACCGAAGCTCACGCCAGTTCGCAGCGAGGCGTATCGACGGGCGGTGGCTGGATTGCCGTGTGTGATTTGCGGCGTGCCCGGATTCAGCCAGGCGGCGCACGCCAACACCGGAAAGGGTATGGGGATGAAGGCGTGTGACCTGACGTTGTTTCCGGCCTGTTGCGATCGGCCCGGCATTCAGGGCTGCCATGCACGGCTGGATCAGGGAGCGCTGTGTCCGAAGGCTGTTCGCCGCGAGTTGGAATCGGTGTGGGCCGCCGACACGCAACGAAAAATCAAAGCAATGGGCCAGTGGCCTGCAAACCTGCCATATCCACATGACAGCAATGAATGACCCAATGAACTGGATGGCCGAGCAGATGAGCACCCGTGGTGTCGAGGAGAGGCCACGACCAGCAAACCCACGGCCGCCGGGAGTGATCCAGCCGGGAAGCGGATCCGATGTGCTGCTGCGCTTTCTGCGCGCGCACCCCGGCCGCTGGTTCTTTCACCCCGAGCTGGTGCTGACGCTGGGGAGGTCGAAGGGCGAGGTGGATTGGGCGCTGCAGTACTTGGCGCGACTGGAGTTGATTGACTCGGAGATGAGCAGCTTGCCGGGGCGCAAGCCAGTGATGCGGTATTCGATAGGAGTAGCAATTTAAGAAGTGATCAGCACTTGTTGATGTAGTTGGCAAAAGCTGCTCAGAAGGGGCTGATGCCATCCGTTAGTAGGCGCAGGCCAAGGATGCGGGGATCATTGGCGTGCGGGGTGGGGGAGGCAAGATTCGGAGGAGAGGGTCCAGCGTGGCTCGATAGGAACTGTCCGAAACGCTACTGAAGCAACCTACCAAAACGTAAAGAGCCACCCGGAGGTGGCTCAGTAGTTTTTGCGGGAAATACCTATTTGCGCAACTGCCTGCGTGACAATCCAACGCCAATCGACGCGACAAGAATCGACAGGATCATCATGGCCCACTGACCCAAAGTGGGAACAGGTGCAACAGTCATTGTTTGGTCATCATCGTTGATATTGACCGTCGCCTGCGCTTGATTACCCACTCCATAGCCGGTTCCGGGTATCAGTTGGACAAGGGCTGAGGCGCTACCATCGCCAGCAACTGTATTGGGCGTGGCTGCGATAGCGCAAGTAGCAGTGCTAGCGCTTGCTGAAACGGAGAGGGGCGATGCACAAGTTGTGCTGTAGCGACCATTGGTCGCTGGTGGAATGATATTGATACCAAGTCCTCCTGCTGGAGCGGGAGTGCTCAGGCTGACGGTACAAATGGATACCTGATTTTCGGCGTCGACCAGTGTCGTCGGTGTGCAGGACAGTGTTGCTTCCGGCGTGGCGGCCGCGACATCGTCATCTCTGACGAATACTGTGGCTTGGGACGGTGTGCCTATCTGGTAGCCTGAACCTGGTTGTGGTATTGCTAATGCCAACGATGAGGCAACGTCGCCGTCACCCGGAGTGGTATTTGGATTCGCCGTGATGGTGCAGGTATTGCTGCTTTCGCCTTCCGCCAAGGAGATGTTCGCACCACAGGTACTAATGTAGCGAGGATTTGCAACAGGAGGCACCAAGGCGATTGTCATTCCTCCAACGGACGCGGGCACATTTGAGGTGACAGTGCATGTTGATACCTGACCGGGGGAGTCCGTCAACGTATTGGGCGTACATGTCAGGTTGACGGTAGGTAGGTCGTCGTTCTTGATCAGGATACTGGCACTCGATGGCGTGCTCAGCTCGTAGTCGTCAGTCGCCGCGGGTGTGGTCAGTGATACTGTTGCCGTTACATCTCCATCCCCTGGGGTGGTGTTAGCTGTAGCGGCTATGGTGCATTGAGCGGTGGTCGTGTTGGCAGGGATCGTGACAGATGATGCGCAGGTTGTCGTGTACCGTGTATCAGTTACTGGAGGTGTCAGCGCGATGGCAATACCACCAATTGGCGCTGGCTGATCGAGAGCGATGGTGCAGGTGGCGACGTTGTTGTCGGCATCGACCAGTGTAAGTGGAACGCATTGCAAGGTAGTCTTGAACTTCGGTAGACACGCGGCTCCATCTGAGCTGGTTGAGGTTGGAGTGGATTGACTGGTGCCCAGAGTCCCTGTGGGCAGAGTCATGATTTGCGTACTTAGGCCATAGAAAGCCATCTTGGCGGAATTGTTTGGCAATCGTGCCGCAGCACCGTAAGGGATAATTCCAAGACCAGTTGCCAATGATTCGACTACGCCTGTAGTCAAATTGATGCGATAGCTTGTGGAGTTGCCGAAGGTTCCTGCAGCCTTGGCCACTCCGTAGGCATACTGACCTGCTGCATCTATGGCAAAGTCTCCTGATTGAGCTCCTGGAATGCTTTGGGTAAGCGCAAGGGTCCCTACGTACTGCGGGGGTGTCTGTGTGACATCGATCTTGAAGATTTTGTCCAACAATCCGCTGGACTGGAAAGACGCCACATACATGATTCCGCTTACCGGATCGATGTCTGCCGCGTTCATGTTGGGCCCAAGTCGAAGATCCACCGCTCCACTCACCGTGACGTTTGCATCATTCCGGTAAGGCCCCAAACCGCTCACGATACCGAGATTGTCCACGCCGCTGCGGCCAAACCGAAGCATCTCGTAGCGACGCGTGTGCGTTTGCCAGTTTGGGTTGGTCCAGCCCGGCTCCCATGCTCCCACAGCTCTCATCGCATAGATGTAGCCGTCTTTACCCATGCCCCCAGCGACGGTCGCGCCCGCAGTCGGGGAGCCGTCCCACTGAGAGGGAGTTGGTGCAGCTTGTGCATTCCAGATGTTTGTAAGAGTGACGGAACCGCTGGCTGGCACAACTGCCAAATCTAAACTGGTAGTCGGAGTGCGTAGATTGGTGGCAGAAGTTCCCACTTCTGTATAGCGCATCAGATAGTACGACTGGGAGTCAACTGAGCAGCGAGGCAGTGGGGCTCCGGCAGCAGCATTTGCGCCCAACGGAATCAAGGCACCAAGCAGGCAGATCGAAAATCGGTTTGGCATCATTTTTTTTCAATCACAATTGAATAGAACTAACTACAAACGGTAACTGATATCTCTTGTTGATCAAAGAGAGTATTTGCAAAAAAATGTCAGCAGCGATTGACTCTAAGCAAATTTTCTTTTTGACCGCACCAAGTCTGATGACGTTATGCGGCAACTACAAGGATGCCCCCATGCGAATGGCACTTCTAGGAATGACATGGACCCAAAAGGCGTTATTGAAATTTCGGACCTGCTCATTGAATTGATGCAGGGGCAGGGCGGATTTCGACACATGCAAACCTGCTTGGCGAGGGGCTTCGCCCATTCGTCAGCGGTCAGCTCCCTCGTCACGAAGCATTGGTTTTCGCGGAAAGCTTTGTGCGTATATTGAGCGATTGATTCCGTACCAAGCCTGTCATGTTGTAGGGATGAGCAATTCCTCCCGAAAGCCCAAGCCTGATGCTTCCCGAAGCAGTAAGGCAAAGGCGAAGGCCAAACCACCACCGGCCAAGCCAAAAATCACGACCGAGGACCGTTATCGTGCATTCGCGCGAGAGTATGTGTTGTCTGATTTCAATGCCACGCAGGCGGCAGTGAAAGCCGGGTACAGCAAGAACACGTCAGCGTCGCAGGGCGCTCGCCTGTTGAGAAATGTGAAGGTGCAGGAGTTTGTGCGGGAGTTCTCCAAGGCGGTTGTGGAGCGTGCCGAGGTGAAGGCGGCGGACGTTGTGAACCGCCTGAATCAGATGCTGATGGCTGACCCGCGCGAACTGGTGGAGGTCTATGTCGCTTGCTGCCGTCACTGCTACGGTATTGGCCACCAGTACCAATACACCATGGCGGAATACAACACCAAGCGCGAGAAGTGGGTCGAGGAAGGCAAGGCGATAGCGACCTTCCCGGAGGCGGGCGGTATCGGCTACGACGCCCGGAAGCCGCCGAATCAGGACTGTCCCGAGTGCTTTGGTGGTGGAACGTCGCGCACTGTGCTCAAGGACACGCGCAGCATGTCGGCAGGTGCGCTCGCACTGTTCGGCGGCGCGAAGGAAACTCGCAACGGAATGGAGATCAGCATCCATAGCCAACTGGATGTCGCCGAGAAGCTCATGCGCTACCACGGCATGTACAAGCGCGACAACGAGCAGCAGGGCGGGGGCGGAGTCGGACACTTCGAGATTCATTTCGTTGATCCACCGAAGCGCGAGAACGATCCGACTGCAGGCGGCGCATGAGACTCGCTCCGATTCGCGGAACAACACAGCCCAGCATTCTGGCCGCGACACTCGCGGACGTGCATGGCGGCTCACTCGTCGCCGACTTTGCCCAGGACTACGAGGTAGAGCGGGAGCGCGTTCGCATCGAGTTTCCGGGTAAGCTGCGCGGGCTGTTTCAGCCGCGACGCTTCAAGGTCATGTATGGCGGGCGCGGCGGAGCCAAGTCGTGGTCTGTTGCGATGGCGCTGCTCGTCATGGGCAGCAACCGGCCGCTGCGTATCCTGTGCGCCCGTGAAATCCAGAAGTCGATGCGCGATTCCGTGCACCGGCTTCTGCGCGATCAGATCGAAGCATTGAAACTCGGCGGGTTCTACGAGGTGCTGGACACTGAGATTCGTGGAGCCAACGGCACACTGATCCTGTTCGCAGGACTGCAGAGCCACACCGTCGACACCATCAAGTCGTTCGAGGCCATTGATATTGTCTGGGTGGAAGAGGCGCAGAGCGTCAGTGCTCGGTCTTGGGAGGTGCTGGTACCGACCATCCGGCGGCCTGGCTCTGAGATTTGGCTCACGCTCAATCCTGATCTCGCCAGCGATGCGACCTATTCGCGCTTCATCACCAACGCGGATGAGGACACATGGCTGTGCGAGATCAACTGGCGTGACAACCCATGGTTCCCGGAGGTGCTGGAGAAAGAGCGACTCCGACACTTCAAGCGCGATCCCGAGACCTACTGGAATGTCTGGGAGGGCAAACCCAAGCGCGCGATTGCTGGCGCGATCTACGCCAAAGAGGTGGAAAAGCTCTACAACGAGGAGCGCGTCTGTCTGGTGCCGTACAACCCGCGTCTGCCGGTGCACACCGTTTGGGATTTGGGCTGGGCCGACAATATGGCCATCGCGTTCGTGCAGCGCACGCCCGTGGATTTCCGCGTCATCAATTTCATGCAGGACAACCAGAAGACACTCGAGTGGTATGTCGAGGAGATGGAGAAGCTGCCGTATCGCTGGGGCATCGACTTCCTCCCGCACGACGGTGCGCACGGTGATTTCAAGACGGGGCAGACCGCGCAGCAGATCCTTGAGGACATGAAGCGCGAGGTTGAAGTGCTGGAGCGATTCGGGCTGGAGGCGGGCATTCGTCTGGCTCGCGGCATCTTTCCGCAGGCCTACATTGACGAGAAGAAGTGCGCTCAGCTATTGGACTGCCTGAGTCGGTACAAGCGGCAGATCGATCCACGCACGCAGGAGCCGGGCGCGCCGCTGCACGATGACGCCAGTCATGGCGCGGACGTGTGGCGATATATAGGGATGGCACTGCCGCGCATGGACAACGATGCGGGAAATCCGGGTCAAAAGATCAAGCGGCACGGATCCAGCATGGCTCGATAAGAACTATCCGAAACGCTACTGAAGCAACCTACCAAAACGTATAGAGCCACCCGGAGGTGGCTCAGTATTTTTTGCGGGAAATACCTATTTGCGCAACTGCCTGCGTGACAATCCAACGCCAATCGACGCGACAAGAATCGACAGGATCATCATGGCCCACTGACCCAAAGTGGGAACAGGTGCAACAGTCATTGTTTGGTCATCATCGTTGATATTGACCGTCGCCTGCGCTTGATTACCCACTCCATAGCCGGTTCCGGGTATCAGTTGGACAAGGGCTGAGGCGCTACCATCGCCAGCAACTGTATTGGGCGTGGCTGTGATAGCGCAAGTAGCAGTGCTAGCGCCTGCTGGAACGGCGAGGGGCGATGCACAGGTCGTGCTGTAGCGACCATTGGTCGCTGGTGGAACGATAATGATACCAAGTCCTCCTGCTGGGGCGGGAGCGCTTAGGCTGACGGTACAAATGGATACCTGATTTTCGGCGTCGACCAGTGTCGTCGGTGTGCAGGACAGTGTTGCTTCCGGCGTGGCGGCCGCGACATCGTCATCTTTGACCAATACTGTGGCTTGGGATGGCAATCCCGTTTGGTAGTTGGCACCAACAGGTCGAGTAGCCAATGCCAGCGTCACATTCACATCTCCATCTCCAGGCGTGTCATTGGGCGTCGCGGTAATGCTGCAGGTAGCCTTAAGACTTCCTTCGAGTATCGTGATAGTCGAGCCGCAGTCGGTGGAATAGCGTCCGTGCGGGGAGGCTGGTGGAATCAATGCGACGGTCAAACCGCCAGCGGGTGCTGAGATGCTGGAGGAAATACTGCAAACTGCAGTCTGCGAAGGTGAATCAAGAATACTGCTTGGTTCGCAGATCACACTGATCGATGGCGGCAAGGCAAAAGACACCTGTGATGTGCAAGGGTTGCCGCCTCCATCGCAGATAGCCCCGGGAGGCAACTGAAGCGTAGCCACGTTGGTCAGTGATTGGGTATTGTCCGTCACGGTCCCACTGGTGGTGAACTGAAGCTTCGCACCAGCGGGTAGCGACGCGATTGTGGTAACGAGATCGCCAGTTGGCAATCCAGTGGGGCACAAATTCGCAGGTGCGGCAGGCGTAATTTGAGTACATGCCCACTGACCTAGTGTTATGCCTGTAGGCTGCGGGTCGCTTACTCCAACGTTGAGTGCCAGCGCAGTGGTACTTACGTTGCTGACTTCAACAGTATAGGGAACCGCGACACCGTTGGATGGAAAGGCGGCAGTGTTGGCAGTGGTTGTCTTTTGAATGGCGAGCGTGGGAGGTGCTGCCAAGGGAGTGGCACAAATTCCATCAGGAGCAGACTTGTTGAATTCTGTCAGAAAAGCATTGCCGAGCTTGCCAATGTTGTGCCCAGTTCCACTGACCCCCCAGCCGATGTCCGTAACGCCGAAAACGCAGGCGCCAGCACCCGCATAAGAATCACTCTGGGGTACGAAAATGCCTGTGGCTGACGTTGGGTCAGTCGCATTCCCCGGAGTAGCTGTAGCTAATTCATTCACGCCCGTATACAGAGCGTAACGTGATGGCACCCCGTTATATGCATAAAACCCACTGTTGAGTTCCAAGGTGGGTAAGCCGGTGAAGCTACTCTGTGCGGCGGCGGCAGTGTTGAGCGGAAAGTAAAAGTTGCCACCAGGAAACTGAGAGCCTTGAGTAACGGGGGCTCCCATAACTCGTGAAAGCAAACCTTCTATGGCCGTCGTGTTGGCCCCGTTGATTGTGTCGATGAAAAACACCGCACCGCGCACCTTGCGCGTTTGAACTGCATCCTCGATCACAGCCCAATCTGCTGCGTCTATTGTGGTGTAAGCAGAAGCCACTACCAGAAGGTCATAGCCCGGGTCAAAGGTGGATGAAGCCATGACGGTGCCATTCACCAATTCGGTCTGATTGCAGGTGACGGACTTCGTCAACGAGCCAACAGTGGTGCTATTTGTCCCGCTGCAGGGATTGCCACCAGTCGTAAAGTCGCCGAATGTCAGCGGACTGGAAAACTCCTGCACCATCGCTGGCATATATTTGTTTTCGAGCTCCGGAGCTGGTCGGGAGTTTTGACCTCCTGTGGTCAGAACAAGAATGTTCTGCGCGTTCGCTACATTCGCACTCATGAGCATAGCAACAAGCGCTGTTCGGAAAAGATGTGTCCAAATCTTCATTGCTTATGTAACTCCCGATCAGGAAAGTGTGTTCTGAGAATATGACATCACCATCAATGTAACATTAAGTTTGTATCTATAGCAAATGATTCGCGATAGCAATTGTTGACTTTCACTTCGGATGATACTCGTCGGGGCCCAATCTTGAAGTTCAATACGAGGAGTTCAACTCTCGTGACGCTTTGTAGAGTGCGAATGGCTGCGAATGGACTTTTGATTGCAGTGGCGCGCGTCGCGGAAATACTGCACGATGCTTCATGATGATGTGAGGCCGCTTGATTCGCTAGCGGAGGTTCTCTATAGCAAGGCTCTCTATAAGCATTCAATGGCCGACCTCGAAAGACCAGCCTCTCGCTCTTAAATGTCTCTCATAGGTTGCGGGCACAAACGCGCCATCCCGTACCAAGCCTGCCACTGTGGCGGGCATGCCTGCATGTATCGACCTCCGCAAAGCCCATCTGCACCGCCAGCATGGCGACCTGCTTGCCGTCTACACCTGGATCAACGGTGAGCGCTGCCTTGTCCTGATCCCTGCGTTCCGGCCCAAAGCGTCGTGGTACGTGGTGATGGAGTCCGCGGCTTACCAATACGACGATCCGGCCTATCTCGCGCGCCAGTGCGTCAAGGCGTGCGAGGTGTTGGGCATTGAGCCCACTTGCGCGAACTGGGTGCGCGTCGCCACCATCGTCAACGAGGGTCTGCCGGACCTGTACCGCATGCCTTCGGAGCCCGTGCGCGAATCCAAGGGCAAGGAATTCGGCGAACTCAAGGTCATGGCGGACGGCAAGCAGATCGCGGCCGAAGCCCTGACCATCGAGGACAAGGGGGCGGAGTATGTCCCTGCTTGAGCCGCGCATCCGTCGCAACGTCGCACCGGGCGAGAACGTCATCAACGAGGAAGCCGAGAGCTTCGAGGTTGTCGACGTGACGCCACCGCATCCGCTGGACAGCGAGAAGTCGCGCAACGTGCTCAAGCAGTGCCTGTCCTGGTACTACCGCGAGCGCGAGATTCAGGCGGAGAACCGGCTGGACATGTCGGTGGATGCGGACTTCTACGACAACGAGCAATGGGATCCGGCAGACGCGGCGCTGCTGGAGGAGCGCGGCCAGACGCCACTGGTGTTCAACGAGGTCGCGCCCATGGTGGATTGGTTGATTGGCACCGAGCGACGGGCTCGCGTGGATTGGCGCGTGCTGCCGCGCACCGAGGACGATGTGGACATGGCCGACGTGAAAACGAAGGTCATGAAGTTCGTTACGGACGTGAACCGATCGCAGTTCAATCGCTCGCGCGCGTTCGATGATGCGGTTAAGGTGGGCGTTGGCTGGGTCGATTCCGGCGTGCGCAATGACCCGACCAAGGACATCATCTACGACAAGTACGAGGACTGGCGCAACGTCATCTGGGATTCCTTCGCGATGGAGATGGATCTCGCGGATGCGCGCTACCTGTTCCGCACGCGTTGGGTGGATGAGGACGTGGCACTCGCCATGTACCCCGGCCGCGCCGATGTTCTGCGCCGCTCGATCCAGCATGACAACGAGTATTCGTCTCAGCAGTGGGCCGAGGACGAGTTCTACTACCAAGGCTATTCCAGCTCCACGCACTCCAGCACCAGCTACGTAACTGGCGGGCGCGGCAACGTCGACAGCGAGCCGCGCAAGCGCATCCGCCTGATCGAGTGTCAGTTCCGCATGCCGGTGTCGGTCAAGGTGGTGACGGAAGGTCCGTTCAAGGGTGCGTTCCTCGAATCATGGGACAGCGCTTTGATGCAGGCAGTGGGGCAGGTCGGCGGGGCCATTGTGGATCGCTTGGTGATGCGCATGCACGTCGCTGTCATGACCGAGTCGCACCTGCTTGCACTCGGCCCCATGCCGATGCGGCACAACAGCTTCAGCCTGACGCCGGTCTGGTGCTACCGCCGTGGGCGCGATCGCATGCCCTATGGCGTGATCCGCCGCGTGCGTGATCTCCAGAAGGATCTGAACAAGCGTGCATCCAAGGCGCTGTTTCTGCTGTCCACGAACCAGATTTTTGCGGAAGAGGGGTCTGTCAAGGACATCAACGCGGCGCGCGAGGAGGTCAACCAACCCGATGGGACGGTGCTCTACAAGGCGGGCAAGAAGTTCGAGGTGCATCGCGACAGCGAGATGGCGGCCGGGCAAGTGCAGATGATGACGCTAGACGCCCAGGCGATCCAGAAGAACGCCGGTATCAGCAACGAGAACCTTGGCCGCCAGACCAATGCTAGTTCGGGCGAAGCCATCAAGGCGCGCCAGATGCAGGGCTCCGTTGTCACCACACAGCCATTCGACAACCTACGCTTCGCGGTCCAGTCGCAGGGCGAGAAGCTGCTCAGCCTCATCGAGCAGTGGTACACGGAAGAAAAGGTGATCCGCCTGTCAGGCCACAAGGGCGCACTGGAGTGGGTGAAGATCAATCAGCCCGAGGTGCAGCCCGACGGCTCGGTGCGCTACATCAACGACATCACCGCTTCACTGGCTGACTTCGTGGTGAGCGAGCAGGACTACTCGGGCACGCTGCGCCAGGTGATGTTCGAGGCCATGAACCAGCTCGCCGGCCGACTGCCGGCCGACGTGGCGCTGCGCATCATGACGCTGGCCATGGATTTCTCGGACCTGCCCAACAACGATCTGATCGCCGACGAGCTGCGCAAGCTCACTGGCGAGCGCGATCCGAACAAGCCGCTCACACCCGAGGAGCAGCAGCAGATGCAGCAGCAAATGCAGGCACAGGCCGAGGCGCTGCAGATGCAGCAGGAGAGCGCCAAGCAGGCGTTGGCCGAACAGGTGGCGAAGGTGCGCGAGATCAATGCCAAGGCGGCGAAGCTCGAAGCTGAAGCGGAAAGCGTTGCAGCCGGTGGCGATCAGGCCCGCGCGCAGCAGATGCAAGGCGCTGCCGCTACGGTGCGCCGCGATGCCGACATGGAGTTGGACCGCGTGCAGCGTCAGCTTTCCAAAGCGCAGGCGGATCTTGCGAACAAGACGCTGGCCGTGAAGAGCGACGCCGATGTGCGCCTGCAGGTCGCGCGCATCGATGCCGACAGCCGCGAGCGCGTGGCAGAGATCCAAGCCCAGAGCCGCGAGCGCTTGGCAGCCATGAACCAAGCACTAGCCCAGTTCGGCAATGACCAATCCCCAGAACAGAAACCCGGAGAAGCTGAATGAACCTTTCCCGAATGCTGACCATCGCGGGCGTGCCCGCTACCTTGCATGCCGAGGTCATCGACTGCATCGACTTTGCCGATGAGCAGTCGGACGGGCTGCTGCTGGCCAAGCTGAAGATCCGTCTGCTGCGTGCGGGCAAGATTGCCAAGGCGATGAGCTGGGAGCACAACCGGCTGATCGAAGCGCGGCCCGACTGGGCAGATTGCGACATCGCGCCGATGCTGAACATCACAGCGAATGGTGACAACGGGCCATGGGTGGATACCCCCCAAGGTGGTCGACCAGTGGAGGCATTCTGGCTGAACCCTGATCCGGCCAGCGAAGAATATGCGCAGGCCGTGGCCGCGTGCTATTGGTGCAAGGGGGCACATCCCCGCAGCGAAAAGGCGCGCAAGGCTTGGTATCGCCGCAACGGTGGTGAATACCTCGCGTGGCGTCGCGGCATTCTGGTGGGCGGCGCGAGCGGCTTCCAGAAGTGGCAGGGCAGCGAAGGCAAGCTCTCTGTCACGGTGGTGCGCTCGGGCGGCGCGTGGCTTGTGAAGGTCACTCGCAAGCTGGTCGGCAAGCTCAGCCTCAAGACCCGCGTGGGCTTCGAGGTGGACAACGTTTTCAGCGGGCCGCTGGCTCCGCAGATGTGGTATCCGATCCCGGGCCACGATCTGCGCGCCCCAGTGACTTGGTCTGTGCTGCCTGCGTGGGGTGACCAATGATGCAGGACGATTTCGGGAACCTTGTTCCCAGTGGAAAAACTGCATCCTTGAACGAGCGTCTGATCGCGGGTGATGAGCGCATGAACCGCATCGAGGGCAGCGTTGCGGCACTCAGTGAGGAGATGGCCGAGAACACCAAGGCGACGCGCGAAGTCGCAGACAGCACCAAGGATCTGGTGGAGTTCTTCCAGGCGATGAAGGGTGCCTTCAAGGTTCTCAATTGGCTGGGCAAGATTGCAAAGCCTGCCGGGTACATCGTGGCCTTGGGCACTGCCGTCGCGGGCTTTTGGTCTGCTCTCAAGGGGGGCAAGCTGTGAAAGAAGCCCTTCGGAAATTGTTGATCAAAGCAGGTGCTGGCGGCGGCGCGATTGCGATTGCCATGACGTTGGGCGCTTGGTATGAAGGCGACGGCCCGACCGTGCGACAGCCTGACGGATCCGTCATGTACAGGCCATATCTCGACACGGGCGGCATCTGGACCGCCTGCCGCGGCGTCACTGGGCGGTGGGTGGTTCCGGGCAAGCTGTACACCCGTGGTGAGTGTGATGTGCTTGAGCGCGAGCACTATGCCGTTGCTCTGGCCAGCGCGCGGCGTCTGTTCCCAGCATTCGACACCTACAACCGCTGGATTCAGGCAGCGCTGATCGACTGGCTCTACAACCTCGGCGAGAACCCCGCGACGGTCAATTCGACACTGCGCGCGAAGTTCAATCGCGGCGACATCGATGGCGGCTGCCGCGAGCTGACCAAGTGGGTCAAGGGTCGTATGAACGGTCAACTGGTCACGCTGAACGGGCTGGTGGACCGGCGCGAGACCACGCAGGAGCTTTGCCTGAGTTGGGGACGCGGGGAGGGCGACCAGTGAATACCATCTTCATTGCGATGTGGTGGTACTGGTGGCGGGGCATGTGATGTTCACGCAAGCCAAACTCATCATCACCGCTGTCGTGCTGGCCGCACTCATTGGCCTTGGCACCTGGTGGCATCTCTCTCGCGTGCACGCCGCCGAGAAAGCCGTGCATGCGCACTACGCCGTTGTGCTGAGCGAGATCCGCGAGAAGACCGCCGCGGCCGTTACCGCTTTCCGCGCCACTGAAACCGCGTGGCGTTCCGCAATCGATAAGGAGGCCGCCAATGGCCAAGCCCGCATTGACCTTGCGCGTCACGATGCTGCTGGTGCTCGCACTGAGCGCGACCGCCTGCTCGCCGACGTTGCCCGTTATCGCACCGCCGCCCGAACCGCCCAGCATTCCAGCGCTCCCACCGCAGGCCCGACAACCGGCGACGCCCTCGATCTGTTCGCCGACCTGTTCAGCAGGGCTGACGCGCGAGCGGGCGAACTGGCGGAGTTCGCTGATGCCGCCCATGCCGCAGGACTCACCTGCGAGCGTTCCTTCGACGCGCTGAGCCGTACCAAGCCTGCCACTGTGCAAGCTCCACAATCAAACCAATAGGTGCACACATGTCCGATTCCATTGAGCAAGAAATCCAATCCAAGGCCAGCAGCGCACCGCGCGTGACGCCTGCTGATATCGAGGACGAGATCACCAGCGAGTTCTATTTCACCGCCGCCGATGGCGTGATTGGAGCCAGCGGTCACCGTCTGAACAGCGTGCGAGCCGGGACGGCGCTCAACCTGCTCACTTTCTGTGTGCTAGTGCTGCGCAACGGCTTCACTGTTACCGGCGAGAGCGCTTGCGTCAGCACAGAAAACTTCAACGCCGAGATCGGCCGCGCTGTTGCCCGTGAAAACGCCATCAACCAGATCTGGCCGCTGCTGGGCTTTCGCTTGCGCGACCAGCTTGCACGCCCCGTGCTGACCGAGGCAGACGCTGCCGCCGATCTGGCTGGAACGCCGCGCCCTGGGCAAGCCACCGCCTGAATCACGTTATCAATAGGAGCACACAACCATGAGCATTTCCGACGAAGACCGCGAGCGTCTGCTGAGCCCTGAAGAGATCGAGGCCATGGCCGACGATGACTACGATGCGGACGAAGACAATGCCGCAGCGTTGGCTGAGATCGGTCGCGGCAAGATCGATGAAGATGAGCAGGATGATGACGACGACTCCGACAAGGAAATCGAAAAGGGCGCGAAGTCCGAGAAGACCGAAGTCGACAAGGACGATGGCAAGGCGTCTGACGTTGACGCGGAAAAGGACGACGAGCCGGGCGACGCCGAGAAGGCAGACACCGCAGCGCCTGCTCCCGCGCCTGCGGCTGCGCAATCTGCCTACAAGTCCGAACTGCCAGCCGACTACGACGAGCAGATCAAGGCCAACCGTTCCGCGCGCACCGACCTGCGCAAGAAGCTCAACGAAGGCGAGATCGATGCCGACGAGTTCGACGCGAAGCTGACCGAGCTGGAAGACCAGCGTGACGAACTCTCGCGTCAGAAGACGCGTGCCGAGATCGCGACCGAGATGCAGGCGCAGGCCCAGCAGAACGAATGGTCGAACACGATCAACTCCTTCATCGGCGACGCCGCGAGCAAGCCGGAGCTGGGCATTGTGGATTACCGCAAGGATCTGGAAAAGCAGGCTGATCTGGACACGTTCGTCAAGGCACTGGCCGCTGTGCCCGCCAATGCCGACAAGCCTTCACGCTGGTTCCTCGAGGAAGCGCACAAGCGCGTCGTGGCACTGCACAGCATTCCGACGAGCAAGAAGCCTGCGGACAGCGGCAAGCGCAAGGTGGATGCCAGCGAGGTCGTGACGACTCTCGCCGATGTGCCGGGTGGTGTCGGTGACACCGATCCCATTGGTGACGAGTTCGCGGAGCTCGACAAGTTGATCGGCCCCGAGTACGAGCGCGAACTGGCCAAGCTCTCGCCCGAAAAGCGTCTGCAGTACCAGATGTCTGCCTGATGCCAGGAGCCACGATGTCAAACACGCCACCCGTTCGCCGCAACTTCATCGAGCTGCGCACGGGTGACGTGCTGGAGGTTGCCGGTGTGCGCATCCAGATGGAATACAAGAAAGGGCAGGTCGCGCGGATGGTGGTGTCTGCAGCGCCTGACACACCAATCAAAAAAGTTGCTGCCGTGGCGCGGCCCGTACCAAGCCTGCCATCGTGAAGGCTCTTTCTAACTGATATTCGTTTTTCAACCGGGGCGCTGGAGTGCTCGCTACCACACTAGGAGCAATCCATGGGTAAAACCGTTGTGGGCGTGAACAGCCCCCGCGCCGTCAAGCGCTTCTCTGGCGAACTGGCCCTCGACGCCAGCCAAGCTTCGTACTTTGGCCGCCGCTTCACTGCTGTCGGCCAAGGCGCGAAAACTCCCATTCAACTGCTGACCGATCTGGAATCCGAAGCCGGTGACCTGATCAGCTACGACCTGCTGGCCGAACTGCGCATGGCACCAGTCGAAGGCGATGACACGCTGGAAGGCAAGGAAGAAGCGCAGAAGTTCTACACGGACGAGCTGTACATCGACCAAGCGCGCGGTGGTGTGAATACCGGTGGCCGCATGTCGCGCAAGCGCACGCTGCACGATCTTCGTGTGCGCGCCAAGCAGCAGCAAGCAAGCTGGTGGGGCCGCTTTCAGGATGAACTCACGTTCACCTACTTCGGTGGCTCGCGCGGCATCAACGCCAACTTCATCTTGCCACTGGGCTATCAAGGCCGTGCCAAGAATGCGCTGACCGCACCGACAGCCAATCAACATATGTTCGGCGGCGATGCCACGTCGACGGCCAACATCGATGTCAGCGACAAGATGACTCTCAAGCTGATCGGCGATGCCAAGACCCGTGCGGACACTCAGGGCGGTGGTGCCACCGATGTGCCGGTGATCCAGCCTTGCGTGGTGGACGGCGAAGAAGTGTTCGTGCTGGTGATGCACACCTGGCAGGAAGACGATCTGCGCAATGACGTTTCCACGGGCGCGTGGATGGATCTGCAGAAGGCCGCTGCTGCATCGCTGGGTGCCAAGTCGCCGCTGTTCAAGTCGGCGCTGGGCATGCATCGCGGTGTGGTGCTGCACTCGCACCGCAATGTGATTCGTCACAACACCCACGGCGCGGGCCAGAACGTGGAAACCGCGCGTGCCTTGTTCATGGGCGCGCAGGCGGGCGTGATGGCCTTCGGTTCGCCGGGCACGGGTATGCGCTACGGCTGGCACGAGGAAACCGCTGATCGCGGCAACCAAGTGATCATCACCACATCCTCGATCTTCGGTCTGAAGAAGTCCGTGTTCGAGATGGGCGGTGTGCCGCAGGACCACGGCCTGTACGCGCTCGATACTGCCGCAGCTTCGCGCTGAGCCACGCGGTCAACCCACTTTCCATTGAAGGAGTCAGAACATGGCTTTCAAACAAACGAGTGCGGTGGCTGCTGGCCACCAGAACCCGCTCACTCCCGGCGGTCCCGAACTGGTCCGCTCCCGCTTTGGCCAGTCGATTGCTGTGACGGATCACGTCGTGGGCACGAAGGGCGTTATCGGCGTTCTGCCTGCTGGCACGTTGCCCGCGCATCTGTACATCCGTGTGCCGACTGCTCTGGGCGCGGGCTTCAAGGCCTCGCTCGGTCTGGCCGATGTCAATGGCGACATCAGCACCGCAGCCGATGACGGCGGTGGTGCATGGGTGACGGACGACACCACGGGCGTCGCCGGGGGCTACATCCAAGTGGTGCCAGCAGCATTCGCCAAGGTCGTACCCACCGATGAAGACCGCGCGCTGGTGCTGAAGATCACCGCTGCTGGTACAGCCGCTGGCCTGTTCTCCGTGGATCTGGTCTACGCGAACGCCTGACGCGAACACATCGCTCGCAGTTGTGTGCGGCCCTGAGCGAGGGCATTTCCCCCGGCGTCATGCGTCGGGGGCTTTTTGAAACTCTGGAGAACAAAAATGGAACTCTTTTCTTCGCTGCCCGCACGCAAGGACGGCACTCTCAAGGTCACCGCCAAGTCCGGCAACTCCTACGTCTTCACGGGCTCGCCGCTGCGCTGCGAGGTGGACGATGAAGGCGATGTGGAATACCTGCAGTTGCTGGGCTTCATGGATGCCGAGGAATTCGAAGCCGAGGCAAAATTCAACAAGATGGCCGCCGCTCGCGAGCAGCGCCGTGTTGCTGCAGGGCTGTCGTCTGCTGGCCGTCAGGCGACGGATGACGACGGCGACGGCGATACTGGTCTGGACTCTGGCGACGGCGCACCCGTGGAAAGCGGCACCACACCTACCGGCCGCGTGCGCAAGGCCACGAAGGCTTCGGTCGTCCAGTCGTAAGGTGATCTGCTCATGGCCTCGTGGGATAACTGGATGCCCGAGCTGGTGCTGGCTGCGCCCGATGCGCCGGTGCCGCTCATCCATATGTGCCTGAACCGCGCCGCGCGCACCTTCACGCGCGAGACGCGGGCTTGGCAGGAATGGCTGGAGCCCACCGAGGTCACGGGCGAGGCCTTCAAGGAATACTCGTTCGAATTGCCGCAGGGCTCCGAGCTGCTGCGCATCGAGCGGGCATCTTTGAACGGCCGCGACATCGAGATCGCCCGCGCTCGCGACATGTCGGCGGATCCATGGAAGCATTCGCGAGGTGGCTGCACCTATCTGGTGTCGCCCGACCTGCGCACGTTCACCGTGGGCTCGCCATCGGTCGGGGCGCTGCAGGTCTATGCATCGGTGTTGCCCACCGTGCGCGCCACATCGATCCCCGATTCCGTGGGCACGCTGTATCACGAGGCCATCCGCGAGGGCGCGAAGGTCGAACTGCTCAACACGCGTGGGACCGACTACTACGCACCGGATCAGGCGGCTGTGTCCTTGGCGTTCTTTCGTCAGGCCATTGACAGCGCGATGACCGACGTTTGGCAATCCAACACGCCAAACGGCGGAAGGGGCAGGGTGCGCTGGTGCTGACGGTCCCTCAACTCATTGACGACGCGGCCCGCGAGCTGCAGGACCCGACGCATGTGCGCTGGACGCGGTCTGAGCTGCTGGATTATTTCAACGCTGCCCAGCGCAAGTTCGCTGAGCACCGCCCCGACCAGTTGGCGCAGGAGCGCGAACTGACGCTGGATGATGGCTGGCGCCACGAGCTGCCCGCCGACGTGCTGCTGCTCATCGACATCACCAACAATGCGAACACAGCGCAGAAGCGCATCACCAAGACCAACCTCTGGGTGCTCGATGCTGTCAGCGGCGCGTGGCGTGGCATGGCCGGTGCGCGCGAAGTCATCCACTTCATGCACGACATGCGGATGCCGCGCGAGTTTCTGGTGTATCCGCCCGTGATCGCAGGCGTGAAGATCCGCGCCATGGTCGAGCCTGCTGTGGTCGATCTGCTGGATGAGGCCGGAACGCCGTTCGTGCCGGCGCAGTGGATGGATGCGTTGCGTCACTTCATGCTGTTCCGAGCATGGTCGAAGGATGCGGAGTTCGGCGGCAATGCCAACGTCGCTGCCGCGCACCTGCAACTGTTCAACGACGCGTTGGGTGTGCAGGCGAAAGCATCCAACGAAATGGCCCCGGCGTCGTAACAAGCCTGCCATTGTTCATGTCGAAACCTTTGCTGTAACCGGGGCGCTGGAGTGCTCATCCTCTTGAGGAGCACCCATGTCCGGCTTTTCTACTTCGCTGGCCAACGCCATCATCAACGCGACCTTGCGCGGTCAGGCCTTTCCGGCGCTGCGCACACCGTACTTCGCGCTGTTCACCTCTGATCCAACCGACGCATTCACTGCTGGCACGGAAGTCAATGCGGTGTGGTATCAGCGCGTGCCGACCGGCGCATTCGCCGCGCCGAACAACGGTGCCAGCTACAACAGCGTGCGAGCGGAGTTCCCGCCTGTCATTGGTGCTCAGGTCACTGTGACACATCTAGGCATTGTGGAGGGTGGCTCTGCCGCTGATCCGACCGCCACCCTGATGTATTCGGAGCCGCTGCCCTCGTCGCGCACCTTGCAGATCAACGACGTGTTCGTGGTGGACAGCCAGCAGTTGACCGGCGACTTTACGCTGGCGCTCCTGTAATCGCTGGGCGAACATGAATCGCGGGCAGCTCAACGGCTTTGCGCTCAATGGCCAGGTGGCAGATCCTGTCGTTCGCGTTCGCGTGAGCGCCAAAGGGTATGCCGTCGGCCGAGCGCAAGGGCGTGTGCTGGCCTATGCGGTCGTCGCGGCGAAAGCTCGGGCCAAGCAGTCGGGAGCTATTGGGCGGGTCGAGGCGAATCTCTCGGTCGAAGCGCGGGCACGCGCCGCGGCTCTCGGGATCTTGGGAAAGGTCGACATTCACGGCGTGCTGCAAGCCACCGGCCGGGCCATCATCAAAGTCACCTTGCCGCCTGTCTATGGTCGTGTGCGATCCAAGCCCAAGGCGCAGATTGATGTTGCGGCTCATGCGATGGTCCGCTCGTCGTTGGTGTCATCGGGGAAGGCGAAGGCATCCTCCACTGCCCGCTTGCTGCGGCGAGGGCCGGTGTCGGCCAAGCCCGCCGCATCTGTGCACGCGGATGGTCAGATCTATATCCGCCGATGGTTGCGCTCGCCTGCGATTTCCAATGGCGTCGCTTTCATCGTCAGCAACTCGCGAGTCGAGGCGCGTCTTGCCTCGCTCACGCAGTCCAAGGCCGTTGCGGTGGTCAATGCGCACGCGATGCGTCGCAGTCCGATTGGCGCGCAAGGAGTGGCGGTAATCGAGATCGATTTCGAGATTCACAAACGACTGCCATTCGATGAGCAGGCTCCCGAGTACCGCACGTTCATTGTGCCGGCCGGTCAGTTCTCTTTCACCGTGACGGAGTAAGTCATGAGCATTCTTGGAACCGTCACCCAGCAGCCTGCCGACGTGCAGGACTACGACATCGAATTCAACGAGTGGTTTCCGCCTGGCGACGAGATCATCGATTGCCATATCGCGGCACTGCCGTCGATGCCCATGCCGCCCAGCTATGCCATCTCTGGCCAGCGTGTGAAAGTCTGGGTCTACGCAGGCGGCACCAATGGGGTGAACTATCAAATTACCGTTCGGCCCACCACGAATGACGGTCGCGTCAAAGAGGTGGAGCTGAAGGTGCGCATCAAGGAGGTTTGAGGTGTCGCAGCTCTTTCTCAACAACTTTCAGACCAGTCTCATTGCCAACGTCAAGTCGGCTCCGGAGACCGCAAGCCCAGCCGTCGAGTTGGACTATGGGGTGCTTCGCGTATCCGACGGGGCGGCCGGGGTGCTGCTCAATCCGGGGGCGGGCGGCTGGTACATCGTCACGGCGTTCAAGCGTACCGGCACGCTCGAGCATTCGCACGAAATCATGCGAGTCACGACGGTTGACAACTCAGTCGTGGGCGAATGCCGCCTGACGGTGTTGCGCGGGCGAGAGGGCACCGTTCCCACGTCCTTCAGCGCGGGCGACATGATCGAGCTTCGCCTCACGGCTGGAGCGATGAGCGAGTTTGCCCAAAGCACTGATCCTCGTCTGGGCGATGACCGGGTGCCGAAAGGTCCGGCCGGTGGCGTGCTCTCCGGGTCTTATCCCAATCCTGCATTTGCCCAGGCTATGGCGACGGCGGTTGATCTCAATGGGAAGGTGGACAAGGTCGCAGGCAAAGGGCTTTCTGCGAACGACTTCGACAACGCAGCGATGGTGAAGCTGGTGGGCATCGAAGAGCAAGCAACGAAGAACGCGTTGGATACGCAGCTCCGGGATCGCGCAACGCACACAGGCGCTCAGCCTATTTCCTCGGTGACAGGTTTGCAGGCATCCCTCGATGCCAAGGTCGTTGCTGTCGCGGGCAAGGGCCTTTCCACCGAAGACTACACGACAGCCGAGAAGTCCAAGCTCAGCGGCGTTGCCGCTGGCGCAACGGCGAACGCCACCGATGCACAGTTGCGTGACCGCTCGACACACACGGGAACTCAGGCGATCAGCACGATCGTGAACCTGCAGACTTCACTGGACTCCAAGCAGCCCACCCTTGTCTCCGGAACGAACATCAAAACAGTGAACGGCGGGAGCATCGTTGGCGCGGGTGATCTGGTGATCAGCGCCAGTGACCCCAATGCGGTGAAGCTCACGGGGGATCAGTCGATCTCCGGCACCAAGGTCTTCACCGCTGGTGTGCGAGTCTCGCCACAGAATCGCTTGCGCGTTGGCGGGAATGTCTACAGCGCATCGCTGAATACGGGCAACAGGAATTGGAATGTTGCTTGTGTCTTCGGAGCGTCGAACGTGCCGTTGTACTCGCACTTCATTCTGTCCTGCCCGTCTCGCCACTACGCGGTGGAAGTTCTGTTCAGCAAGTCCACCGCCGGTGCCGTGAATACGACGGCAAGAATTCGCGTGCTCGGCGCGTACAGCTATTACGGTTTTTACCCCGTGCGCTTCCGTGTCGTGGACCTAGGCACCAATGGGGCATCCAGTCTTGACTTTTGCTTCGCGGGGACCTCTGCGTCCACCGAGGGCTACGAGTTGATCGCTCTGGAAGACTACATCGCCGCAGACCGCAGCGTCCCGTCAACCGATGCGCTCATTTCCTACCCATTCGTGGCTGGCGGCGCATTTGCCACTGGGTACACGACAAATAACGCATTGACTGTCGGGACGGGGTCGCAGATCACATTCATCGAGGCCACGATCAGCGTCGGACAACCGTATGCGTACGTCATGGGCGTGGACGGATCGATTGGAAACACGTCCATGGAATCCAATAGCACAACGACGGGGTAAACATGTACCGATTCAAATCTGACTACACAGGGGTCATCCGCGCGTCCGATGGCCTCTTTATTAGCTTCAACGACTCCGATCCAAACAAGCCGGAATTCGATGCGTGGGCAGCGGCTGGCAACCTGCCATTTCCGCCAGAATTCACACTGGAAGAACTGCAGGCCCAGCATGCGGATTCACCAATCCTGCCGCTCGACCGTGCGCTTGAGTGGTACGAAGATTCGAGCGTCACCGCGCCTCAGTGTGTCGACGGCTCGTGGGTGCGTCCGACCGAGGTCGTGGATATGCGGATTCCCGAAAATCTGGACATGCTCAAGCTGCGCCTGACAACAAAACTGGCCGAGGTCCGGTGGCTGCGCGAGGTAGGCGGCACGACACTGAACGGTGTTGCGCTCGAAACCGATGCTGTGGCGCAGAACAAAATCACTGGGGCATACGCTCGCGCAACGCGCTCCCCGAACGCCACCGTGTCTTGGAAAGGCCCCGACGGCTTTACCGTGCTCAGCGCGGCAGAAATCTTCGCCGTCGGCGATGCCGTGTTTGACCATGTACAGCACTGCTTCGAGCGAGAGCGCGTGCTGAGCGATCAAATCAACGCGGCGACCACCGTTTCTGCGCTGCTGGAAATCGACCTCGATACAGGCTGGGGTGCGGCATGACCACACCTGCATCCGGGCTCATCACGATGCCTGCGGTGGGTGGGGAGTTTTCGATTGCCAATCCCGTGATGATGACAAAGCTCTACGGGATCGCAGCGGGCGTGCCGTCGTCCGGCAGGATCATGCTCGCCGATCTGTACAACAAGTCCAAGTCTGGAGAGGTGACTTACACAGCGAATGCCGATTTCACCATCCCTGTTGGCGTCACGTCGATTTGCTTTGTTGCGGTCGGGCAAGGAGCGGCAGGCGTTTACAGCGGGTCCGGTGGTGGCGGAGCCTTGGGGTACAAAAACAACGTTGCCGTGACTGCGGGACAGGTGGTTCAGGTGCGTTTAAGCACCAGCGGCACGACCATCACTGTCAATGGTGTCACCTACACGGCTGGCGCTGGAGTCGGCAGTCCAGGGGTTTCCGGCGGGACTCGTAGTGGGCCATGGGACGGCGGTGGTAATGGTGGTGCGGGATGGGCAGATGGGAATGCGGGAGGCGGCGGTGCAGGTGGGTATTCTTCAAATGGTGGGCAGGGTGGGTCGGACAATTACATCGGCATTGGCAGTACCAACGGCGGCGGCGGCGGCATGCACCCCACCACATCTTTGAGGGGTGGTGGTGGCGGTGTCGGCCTGAAGGGCATCATCTCTGGCGCATCGGCAAATGCTGATCCCGGACAGCCTGGATTCGGTGGTCAGGGCGGGGCGAATGGCAGCAACGCGAGTCCAACACCGAGCGGCGGTGCCTATGGTGGCGGTGCTGCCGCATCTCAGAACAGCTCTTTCACCGCCCAAGGTGGTTCTGGAGCGGCTCGAATTATCTGGGGGCTTGGTCGATCTTTCCCCAATGCTGCTACATAGTCCAGTGCGTGCCAAGCCTGCCACTGTGCAGGCATGACGACCTACAAGCTGTCCAACTTTGTCGGCGAAGCGCCCAGCGTGTCGGATCGCGCGCTGGGCTCCAACTTCGCGCGGCGCAATTCCAATCTGTTTCTGCCGAGCGGAGAGTTCTGGCCACTGGCGGATGACCGGGTGCACTCGGCGTGCGTCTCGGGTGCGCTCACGCTGCATCGTTTCCATCGTGATGTGAATGGTCAGGTGATCCAGAACCCCAATGCGGCAATCCGTTCCTACGCGAAAGAGATGTCTTTCGTGAAAGGGCAGATCAACGACGAAGCCACGGAGCGCACCTACGTCACCACCAACGACGGCAGCGAGCGCCCGCGTGTGATTGATTCGCGCGGCAATGATCGCCAGCTTGGCGTGGTGCGCCCGGTCAAGCCCAAGGCCGAGATGCAGGTGGTGGACGAGTTCACCACCGAGGAGGCCCAGACCTGGCTGTATGGCGAGTTTGCCGAGGCGGTGCGCGAGGACTTGCTGGCAACAGTGATTCCACACGAGGGCAATCAGGCTGTGATTCGCTGGGATGCCAGTGGCAAATCCTACGCGGGCCCGACCGAGAACTATGGACTGTCGCTGTCCGCGGCGGTCGGCGGCTCTGCTGAGCCGGGTAGCTTGTATGCCGTGGTCACGGATGCGCGTGCCGAGGCCTGCGCCATGGATATGACCCGTCTGTCTGCGATGAAGACCGCGAGTGGCTGGGCTATCCCCGTCGCGGCCATGCCGTATTCATACCCATGGCGACGCCCTGAACTGATCGAGGCCTTGCAGCTTCACGAGTATCCGGATACTGCCGGTGAGAAATCGGGCACAACGATCTTGACGGCAGGCCAAGCGGACAAGCTGGCCGACTTGCTGGAGGGTGCGACCAAACCCGGTACCGAATGCACCAACTGGCGCAGCGAGCTCGACAAGCTGGTCAAGGAGTTTGCAGGCCTCGCGCTGACCAAGTCATGGAGCACGCCTGCCGAGCCGCCCAATAAGCCGACCGCGCCCGAAGGTGGGCAGTGGATTTCCGATCCGGGCGATTCCACTGGTGTGCACGAGAACCCGCTGTGGACCCAGTACCAGAAGGATCTGGAGGCCTACTACGATGCGTTGGACGCCTACAGCACTGGCAAGGCAGAGGGCCAATCGCAGTCGGCCAGCATGAACTCTCGACTGGTGGAGATTCAGCAGCGTTGCACTTCGCTGGTGTCCAGCATCCAGACGCAGCTCGCCAAGCAGTACAAGGCAGCCACCGACGATGTGAAGCTCATCGGCCAGTGGCTCGACAAGCTGGGTGGCGTGGCCGACATCGCGGGCGAGACGGTGGAGCGCGTGGTGGACTCGCGCTTTTACGTGGTGGCGTTTGTCACAGATTGGGGCGAGGAGTCCGAGCCATCGCCACTCTCCGATATGCTGGAGGTGGATGCCAACGACACGGTGACCATCACCCGGCCCGGCGCCATGACGGGCGAGAGTCACGCCGCGCGCAATGTGACGAAGTGGCGTGTCTACCGCAGCAACACATCCAGCACGGCAAGCGCCTGGCAATTGGTGCAGGAGCTGCAGATCTCGGTCGCGCAGTTCCTCGATGACAAGGCGAGTGAGGAGTTGGAGAGCCTGCAGCCGCAGTTCACTTGGTCCGCGCCTCCGTATCGTATGGATGGCCAATATGCGGGCGACAACAAACCCACGGTCGGCGCGAATCCCTATCTGCGCGGGATGGCTGGCATGCCCAACGGCATCATGGCAGGGTTCCTCGACAACACGGTTGCATTCTGTGAGCCCTACGTGCCATATGCGTGGCCGGTGGAGTATCAGGTCACTACGGAATTTCCGGTCGTGGGAATGGCGTGCTTTGATCAGACGCTGTTCGTCGGCACCACGGGCAACCCGTATTTCATCACCGGCGCGCACTCGGCCAGCATGTCGGCGCTGCGCCTGGACAGCAATCAGTCGTGCGTGGCGCGGCGCTCCATCGTGGGCGTGCAGGGCGGGGTGCTGTATGCATCGCCCGATGGCTTGTGCTTGGCCAACTCGGGCGGCATTCAGGTGGTCACGCGCCAACTCATTGCGCGCGAAGACTGGCAGAAGCTCCAGCCGTCGAGTATGTTCGGCGCCGAGCACGAGGGCGTCTACTACCTGTTCTATGCGGGGGCGGGCGGCGGCTGTCTCGCGTTCAGCATTCAGGACGGCATGAAGCTGGGGCACATCGATCTGTCCGGCACGGCGGTGTGGTCAGACAAGTTCAACGACCTGATGTATGTGGCCCACGGCACCGACATCATGGAGTGCTTCACCGGCAGCGGCCGCCGTGTGGGCGCGTGGAAGTCCAGCGTTGCTACGCAGGGCCAGCAGTTGCCGCTCGCGTG
The DNA here is from genome assembly GCF_011305535.1 of Diaphorobacter sp. HDW4B. Classification (GTDB taxonomy): domain Bacteria; phylum Pseudomonadota; class Gammaproteobacteria; order Burkholderiales; family Burkholderiaceae_C; genus Diaphorobacter_A. Next base: position 743,600 of record NZ_CP049905.1, on the reverse strand, counting down.
GGCCAAGGTCTACGGCCAGCAGAGCGCTGCACAGCCCGTGACCCTGCGACTCTGGGGCGACGGCGAGCTGCGCCACATAGCCACGTTCACCAACCTGCAGCCGCAGCGCCTGCCGCCGGGCCGCTGGCTGGAACACCAGGTGGAGATCGAGAGCGCGGCGCGCATCACCTCCATCGTTCTCACATCCACCACCGAGGAGCTGAAGGCCGTATGACCAACACCATCAAGCGGGACACCGGTGCGGCCAAGATGCCGAGTTTTCAGCGGCTGAATCTGCAGGACAAGGCGCTCGCCAACTGGGTGCAGTCGGCCACCGAATGGATGGAAGTGCGTTCGGGCTCGCGCGGCAACGACAACGAGCGGGCGGTGACGGTGCGCGAGCTCAAGGAGATTGCAGGGTCTGTCACGAATCTCACGCAGGTGCTGACCAAGGAACCGGGCGAGGGCGAGATGGGCATCGATCTGGGTGGCGGCTTCACTGCCACGGTGGCCGTGGACAAGTTCGCCCAGTCCATCATCGACTCGCGCCTGTTCAAGGACTTGGCCAAGACGCTGGACGACCCTACGCGTTTCGATCATCTGGCGTCCGAGATCCGCGACGTGCTGCTGCAGAACATCGCCGATGAGGCGGCCAAGCGCGGCGCTGCGATTCAGGACATGCAGACCATCATCCAGACCAACGAGCGATCGATGGCGATGGTGGTGCGAGAACTCACCGCCAGCGTGCGCGAGGCCTCGGCGGGCCAGCGACAACTCGCGGCGGTGTGGAGCGACGGGCAGCGAGCGATGGCCACCAACGTGCTGCAGCTCCAAGCATCGCTTGGCAAGTACTATCAGGACGGGACTCCGGGCCGCGCGATGCTCGAGCAGGAGATGACGGTGATCGCCGGGTACACGGAAGGCCTGCGCGCGCAGTACACCTTGAAGGTGCAGGCGGGCGGGGCGCTTGCGGGCTTTGGCATTGCCGCCGAAGAGAGCGTGGACGGCAAGACCAGCAGTGCCTTCATCATCTCGGCCGACAAATTCGCCATCGTCATGCCCAGCTATTCAGGCGGCATGATGAAAACGCCGCGGCCGGAAGATGTGGTGTTCGGCGTGGACAACCTCGGCATCTACCTGCAGCGCAACGTCTATTTGAAGGGCAACATCCGCATCGACGGTTCGGGCATCCAACTCAAGGACGGCATGCGCGGCTCGGTCATGTTGTCGGCCAGCGGCAGTGCGTGGAGCGACGCGACAGCGCGGCAAGCTGTCTGGCAGGCTCTTGGTAACACAGGGAGCGCGCCGAACAACAACCATCTGTTGGTCGGCGACGCGGTCACCATCACGAACGACAACGGGTTCGCCCAGACGCGTCACTGGATGGGCACGGCGTGGACCATTCCGGCAGCAGTGATCAATGGCGACCTGTTGGTGGACGGCACGGTGGCCGCGCGCAAGGTCGACACACGCGGGCTGACTGTGCGCGACAACTCCGGCAATGTCATCCTCGACGCCAACGGCGTAGATGCGGCATGGGTGCGGAACATCAAAGCATCCGGTGTGAGTGGTCTCGGCGCGCTGGCCACAAAGAACGACGTGCAGATTGGCAGCACGGTGAAGCTTCCGGATGGGACAGTGCTGGGCACGGGGGATTTCATCAACCGGCTCTCCAAGATCACCAGCAACAACATCAGCGTGTTCATGGATACGGCGGCCATCGGCACGGCGTACATCGGGCAGGCGGCCGTGGGCACGCTGCAGATCGGCGGCGCTGCGGTAACGGCGATGAACTTTGGTGAAGGCGGGGCGCTGTCAGTACCAGGTGGTGGTTCACGGGTGGGCGCGCAGGCATCCATTCGTCTGCCGGCGAACTCCAGCGGGGCTGTGGTCATGGGCATGGCTGAAGTGAATGCCGCCGGTGGTGATGCCACCATCACCGCCTACCTGCGCCGCAATGGCACACGCTTCGCATATGCAGGCGTATCCGTGCGGTCACTCTACACATCGCAGGTGATTGTGATCGGGCACGACAAACCTGTAGCCGAGGCGGACTACACCTACGACATCGAGATCGTGAGCCCAACATCCGGGCCGGGCTCGAATCAGCCAATCAATGTGTTTCACACGGTCGTGACCGTGACAGGAGGAAAGCGATGAATGAACCCTACATCTGGGCAGAACTTGAGGCGGTTCCTGACACCGATCGCACAATGAAGATTGCTCGCACAACATCCTCTACTGGCGGAGCGTCAAGTCCGCGGAGTTGGGTTTTGGTGGAGGGCAACGTGTCTCCAACGACGCATTACTGGAATGTGGAAGTACAAACTCCGGTCAGGTACCCGCCCAATCTGGGCGAGGGTTGGAGTTTTGATTTTGCCGCGCGCAAGTGGGTCCCTGACTTGAACGTGTTGTGGGCGCAGGTGCGGCGCGAGCGCGATGCACTGCTGTCAGCTTGTGACTGGCGTGTCATGCCTGATGCTCCGACGCCGCCTGAGATACTAGGCGATTGGCTTGCCTACCGCCGTGCGCTGCGCGACATCACCGAGCAGCCGGATCCGCTGGCTATCGTTTGGCCATGCTTGCCTGAATTCGGGGTCAAGGCACAGGGGTAAGTCGCCAAGCTGAATCTGGTCCAAACGCTGCATTGCATTTGGGACATGATTCTGACGTTCGCGGCTGAATTGCTCCACAATTGGGGCACTGCCCATTCGGCATTTGGGCAAGTCTCTCAATTTCCGCTTGTTGGCGCTGAAATATATCGCTTACTGCGCGTTGATACTCCGCTTGGCTTGTTTGGAGTTGCACAACTCGGAATTTAAGGTACTCAACCTTAGCTTGAACCTCATTGCCATCGGTCATGGCAAAGGACTTTGCCCACAGACCAATGCGACGCTCCGAGCTTTCAAACTCTTTGTAAGCTGCAGCCCACAAGCTCTCGTCTGCATCCGGTATTTCGCCAAACATAGAGTCTCCTAAATATGCTCCTGCATTCTATTCGTCAGACTCGTGGCAAGCTTGGCACACTGTGGCGATGCTGATCTACGACGTTGATGCAGTCTACGCATTCCTCAAGGAGCGCATACTAGGGCTGATGCGCACCGAGGGTGCTGTGGCGCTTGGGTGGCAGCGGGGCGCAGCACTGTCGGCTGGTGTGGTGTTTGAGAACCACAACGGACGCACGGTCTGGGCGCATGTGGCCGTGGATAAACCACTGTCGCGAGAGTTCCTCCGCGCGTTCCTCGCATATCCGTTCCGGGTGTGCGGGGTGGATTCGGTGCGCGGCTATGTGCTTGCGTCGAACACTAAGCTGCGTGCTCTCGCGCGACGGCTGGGGGCGGTTGAGGAGGCGAGGCTGCTTGGAGCTGGACCGGATGGTGGGGATGTGGTGATCTGGTCTCTCACGAATGTGTTGGCATGACCGATCGCCGATTTTCCTGAGTCGACGAACACCAGATTTGCATGATTCAAGGTAATTGATTTGCTGGGAGGCAAGGTCGAGTCTCTATGGAAGATCCCTTTTCTGCGCCTCCTTCGAGCGGCTTTTTTGGAGCGGACGGTTTAAGGTCATTAAAAGGAGTACTGTGATCCTCTAGGCGATCCATCCTGATTCGCCGTCGTAGGCCGGAGGTCTATATGTTTAAGTTTTCTTCTTACCCCAGTATTTCTTTCTGGGAAGTCACCAAGAACATGCTCTTTCCCGATGCTCGCAATACGCCATTGCAAGAAGAAGAGGTGAAAAATCGGCCCGACATGGAAGCGAAAGAGGATCAGCAGCGGAACATACATCGGGATGCAAGTTTGGCGAACAATGTGACCTGAATCCATCTCAAAGTAAGGATGCGAAATCCCTTCGGGGCTTCCCTTGTTGGCTCGCTTCGTTGATATGGAATTTTGCCATGAGTGATCAAATTCACAGCTTCATCAAACTGTTTCAGGAGCGATCAGAGCTGCTTGAAATACGTGGTTGTATACGAGATGGAGATGAGCCTATCGTACTGCTAGCTCGCTGGCTGACGGAGTCTGAGGACCATCTCTCGGATGACGACATCAGCATCTTGGCTGATATCGGTGGAATGCTTTACCAAGCTCAGTTCCAAGAGCGCAAGTTTAGACCCCATACGTAATTCATTGTGTTATGCGCTCGGTAGGGGATTTATCGGGAGTACTGTCTGTGAAGGCGATCTATACCGACTCGCCCCCATAGACCGGAGGTCTATATGTTCATGCAATCCCTCCCCAAACGCAAACCCACCTTGTGGGAAGCTATCAAGGCGTTCTTTTCGCCAAGAACCGAGACCACGCATACTTCCTCGGAACAAGGGAAAAAGCTCCCAGCAGACGCCTCAAAAAGTGAGCGAAAAGGAACAGTGTTCCCCGGTCCAAGTGATTTTTGATTTGACAGGAGAACGTAATGTCTTTTTCTGACAAAACGATCTTTAATATCCGCCCAAGAGCGCGTGTACTGCCAGATGTGCAAAGTCGATCAGTTTCAGATGACGACTATGTTTTTCGCGGGCCAAATGCTGCAGCAGTTGAGCAACAAGATAAGGCTCGTGAAATGGAGCGCGTGCGCGCAAGAAGGACCGTGCAACAGGGTGATGATGACGATCTAGAAGATTAGCGAGGCACGCATGAGCTATAGCTATAAATTTTCACTTCTTAAGCACAAACGAGAACTGGAGTTTGCAAGGGATATGCAAATGCATTTTCGTATGCCCGTACTTGAAGTGCTGCCTGTGACATCCGAGGTTCAACCCATTGAGGATGAATCTAAATTTCTAAAACCAATCTGCAAATACTTGAGGCGGAGGCCCCATGTTCATACTCCCACTTAGACGCCTCACTGGGTCATTTTGGGGATTGCTGCAATCGATGTGGAATCCGCCAGAGGCGATTCTGACCCCGAAAGATGGTGTTGCACCAATTCCAATAAAAACCGAAGAGCAGCAGCGGGCAGCGAATAAAATCGCACGCGAGTATTAGGTGAAGCAACGCATCGTTCAACCCGCCAGGCAAGGCGGGTTTTTATTTTTGTTCATCTGATTCCGGTCCGCCGCTGACAGTCAAGGAGCCGTGAAAAAGCCCTCAAAAGAGGGCTTCATAGAGTGGGTTGACATTTCAATCAAGCAGTAACCATATCGATCACTTCTGTGGCGCGCTGGACTGCTTTTGGTCAGCCGGCTGTTTCTGTGCAGGTGTTTGTTGTTGCTGCTGATCGGTTTTCTTCTGATCTTGATCAGGTTGGGTTTGGCTCGGGTTTTGTTGCTGTTGCTGAGACATGATGAATCCTTCAATCGAGTTAGAGATAAGGTGCTTCAGTCGCTAGCAGGAGCGCCTTTCAGTTCAGTGTTTTGTTGATACATTGCACTGGACTTCAGTGTGCGCCATGAGCGACAGCTCGGGCGTAGGACGTCTAGGCGCTTACATATTGATTTGTACTGACCTATCTTGTGGTATTGGGCGAGGAAACCTTTGATCTTCTAGCTAGACATCGTTCGTTTCTTCCATCCGTGACTCGCTTGTATATGTGTGTTTTAACGCGGCGATTTGGTCGTACCAAGCCTGCCATTCTCTCCAGCAGGAGATCTTTGTATGGCACGCTGGCATTCCACCGACTTTGACTTTCTGCCCGAACGGGCATTCCGACCGCGCGGCGGCGGCATGACGTTGGAGGGCGGCAGCTCCACGCCCGCGCCAGATCCGCGCCTTGTCGAGGCGCAGGTGCGCAATCTTGGTGTTCAGGACGACATGATCAAGCAGATCATTACGAACACCAACGACATGGCGCCGCTCCAGAAGGAGTCGACACAGTTTGCGTTGGATGCCTCCAAGCTGGCACAACAGCAATCGAACGAGGATCGGGCCTACGCGATTGAGCGGCGTGACAAGCTGACGGGTGTTCAGGATCAGATGATTCAGGAGGCGAAGACCTTCAACACCGAAACGCGCCGCGAAGAGCTGGCCGGGCAGGCTGCGGCCGATGTGTCGTCTGCCTACACCAGCGCGCAGCGCACGCAGTCTGCCGAGATGGCGCGCATGGGGATCAATCCGGCGGACGGCAAGTACGGCTCGGCAGCCAATGCGCTGAGCGCAAACACGGCGCTTGCGTCTGCCTGAATCGCCCCGGGTTTTCTAGACACCTCTGAGCCTTAAATCTAAGGCCCAATAGGAGGTGCTATGAGTAACCAAAGATATCCCCAAGAATTCAAGACCGAAGCAGTCAAGCAGATCACTGAGCGCGGCCATAAGGTGGCCGATGTTTCAGCCCGACTAGGCGTAAGTCAGCACAGCCTTTATCAATGGATCAAGGCTCAAGGAACGCCTGCCCATGATCGGCCGGCACAGGTGTCACAAACCGAGGAGTTGCGACGACTGAAGGCTGAACTCAAGCGAGTCACAGAGGAGCGCGACATCCTAAAAAAGGCCGCAGCGTACTTTGCCAAGCAGTCCGGGTGAAGTACGCATTCATCAAGCGCCATGAAGGTGAGTACAGCATTCGCCGACTGTGCAAGGTCATGGCTGTACACCCTAGCGGCTACTACGCCTGGAAGGCGCAACCGATGAGCCTTCGTGCAAAGGACGATCAACGTCTGTTGGGTCTTCTCAAGCATGCGTGGCTCGAGAGTGGTGGCGTCTATGGCTATCGCAAGCTGACCATGGACATGCGTGATTTGGGCGAGAGCTGCGGCAAGCATCGCGTGGCACGACTGCTCAAAATCGAGGGGCTGCGCTCACAGACGGGCTACAAACGCCGTGCAGGCATGCGTGGCGGCAAACCTGCCATCGTCGCGCCCAATCACTTGCAGCGCCGCTTCGCAGCGGCCGAGCCCAACCAAGCTTGGGTGACTGACATCACATACATCCGCACCCATGAAGGTTGGCTGTATCTGGCGGTGGTGGTTGACCTGTTCTCACGTCAGGTTGTTGGCTGGTCTATGGGCAGCCGCATCGATACTGGCTTGGTGCTCGATGCACTGTTGATGGCCTTGTGGCGTCGCAGGCCTAAGCTGCCTGTCATGGTGCATTCGGATCAGGGTAGTCAGTTTACAGGCCATGACTGGCAGGGCTTTCTGCGAGATCACAATCTGGTCTCCAGCATGAGTCGTCGCGGCAACTGTCACGACAACGCCGTGGCCGAGAGCTTCTTCCAGTTGCTCAAGCGCGAGCGTATTCGCCGCCAGATTTACCCGACGCGCGATGAGGCCAGGGCTGATGTCTTCAACTACATCGAGATGTTTTACAACCCGAAAAGGCGTCATGGCACCGCCGGAGATATCTCTCCGGTAGAGTTCGAAAGACGGCATTCCCAACGGCTCAACAGTGTCTAGGAAATCCGGGGCGATTCAGGGGCGCCATAGGCGCATTGCAACTCTCAGGCAGTCAGGCAGCCCGGCGCATCAGCAGGCACAGCGCAGACACACTCACCACCATCAGCGACAGCAACAGCTTTTCCCACAGTTCGCCAAACAGCGGTACGGGCGTAGCCACTGGCGCAGCGCTCACCGTCTGTGTGAATGCAGCGCTTTGGAATGCCGGATAGTTCGCATCCCCGCTGTAGCTCGCCACAATGCTGTGCGTGCCAACGGTGGTGAATGATTTCACCGTCAGCGTGGCATTGCCGCTGGCATCCAGCGTGGCAGTGCCAAGCGTTGTGGTGCTATCGGTCAATGTGACAGTACCAGTGGGCACAGCAACTGCCTTCGTCAGGCTGTTTTGTGACTTCAGGCTCTTGGTGGAGTCAAGCGACACGGACACGCTGAACATCACATCCTGCCCCGGCTGCGATGGGTTGGGGGTGGAGATGATGTTCACACCCGAGCCGCTTTGGGCAATGCTGAACGTCTGCGTCACGTCTGGCGCATCCAGATAGTTCGCATCCCCTTTCTGGCTGGCCGTCACCGAGCATGAACCATAAGCATCGAGGCTGACCGTCGACCCGGCCAAGGAGCAGTTGCCTGTCGCCGCCAGCGTGACGAGTGAAGTCGATTTACCCGATGTGGTGGTCACGCTGTAGCTGCCTCCCACCTTGGCATTGGTGGGTGCGGTGCTGCTGAAGGCCAATGTCTGATTGGCCTTGCCGATGGGGATGGTCTGCGTTACAGAGGTCGCATCCAGGTAGTTCGCATCTCCCAACTGGCTGGCCGTCACCGTGCACGAGCCAGCGGCGTCAAAGATGACGGTCGACACGCTCAAAGAGCAATTGCCTGCCACCGCCAAGGTGCCGGTCGAGGTGGAGCCGCCCGAGTTGGTGGTTGCGGTGTAGTTGTCTCCTACCTTGGCATTGGTGGGCGCTGCAGATGAGAAGCTGAGCGTCTGCGCGGCCTTGGCAATGGTACCCGTCAACGTCACTTGCGGGGCCGCAGCGTAGGTGCTGTCTCCTGCTTGGTCAAAGGCAATGGTGCAGTCGCCTGCGCTCTGCATGGTGACGATATTCTTTGAGGCGTCCGGCACCGTGCAGATGCTGGTCGTCTGGCTGGAATAGCTCAGCGGGCTGGTGGAAGCGCCTGCGGTGGCAGACACGGTGAAAGTGCCATTGGGCGCATAGACCGGTGCCGTTGGGCTTGCTGCAGGGTTGGTGATGGTTTGCGCCACTGCGTTGCTGGTCAGCTCGAAGGTCGCGTTGGTTTCCTGCATGACCGTTGCACCATTGCCCCATGTGCTAGTGTCGGTGGTTTCTCCCGTGGTCTGCCCACTATGCAGCGTCAGCGTGGCCGTGCCAGTGGTTCCCTTGTTGCCCGCCGTCATGCGCACGGTGAGCTGGTCGTTGCTGCTGACAATCGCTTCCTTCACCCATGCGCCTGCACCGTTGACCTGAAACTCCGGGCTCCCATCACCGGAGATACGGGCACCGCCCCATGCCACAGTGTCTGCAGGTGCTTTCAATGAGGTCGTGCTGAAGGCGACTTGGCTCCCGGCATTGGCGGACAGGGACTGATTGTCTGAGGAGCCAAAAAGAGAAAATGACTGTCCGCTTCGCACTAGGCGAACTGGATTAGGAGCGGCCTTGTCGCGCACGTCGGAACTGCCATTGAAGAAATAGACGAACCACGCGCGGGACAGGTCAGGCGCAAATTGCGAGGCCGGCCAAAACGATAAAGTTGGCGTATTCGGAAAGACGGTGTCGTTGATGAAGCTCGTTGGAACTGAGCATCCAGAGGCCAGCCCATAAAGTTCATGTAAATAAGGTGTACGCCAAGCGCCACTGGTAAGCCGATTGGTGGCAAGGGACACTGGAGGGTCGCTGTACACCAACGGGGCGTAGCTGTTGTTCCATTCGACCCATTTTTTGCTTGTCGCGGTACCGCTGCAACTTGTGCCTGTTTGCCCCACAGAGCACTGTTGCCACACTAATCCGGTACTCCAGTTCATGGTGCTGGCAACGCCATCGTCCGATGTGGTGCCTTGAATGAAGTTGGCGGTGGCGTTATTGCCTGTGCAATCTGCTGATGCGTAGCTTGCATGGCTCCAAACGCCAAGGCTCAAGCCCAGCAGCAAGGCCAGTGCTTGGCTTTTTTGAGTGAAAACAGCCCCTGTTCCCCGCCCGTTATGTTTTGCTCTCATGTTGCAACCCTGTATTTGGAATTTTGTGACCATTCCCATTCAAAGACGAACAGGTTTATTGCAGCTGATTACAAATGGTTCGGTAGACTTTGTCTGTCCCCTAAACAGGTGAATTCGAGGGGTGAGAGGGCTGGTGTTTACCCTTGTCTTTGCGGTGAATGTCAGCTTTGTGATGGTTGGGCGACTGACTGGTGATGGCCGGAAGTGCAAATCCATCGACGAAATCAGTGGGACAGGAGAACGTATCAGCGGAGAAAAGAACGGGTCTTAGGCCAGAGAGCCCCGCCATTTTCAGGGACAAATCTCGGGGACATTGACGCGTATTCCGGGGTATTCAGGCGTATCAAAACAGGACCATCCCCCTCTAGAGCCTTGTTTCGCAATGCCGCTCGTGTTAGTTCGAGTCCAATCGCGCCTACCAAGTTTTCCCTCTGAAGGAGACCAGACTTCAGAATTTCAGGGAAGACTTGAGGAACTCAGTGATGAGTTCCAACAAAGCAAACCGCCTTCAAGGCGGTTTTTTTGTTTTTACCTTTTCTTTTTCAGCTTTGTTTGCACCTGCCTGAGGTCAGCTTGGTTCGTATGGAAGCGGGTAAGGGGCGAATCCCTCCTGTGGTGGGAGAGGCTCGCAGCGAATCAAAACAAACTCCTTTACGCGTCCAGACTCAAGCGGGATCGTGATTTGGGCGACAGCCTGCTTCAGTTGGCGACGTTTGATCGTAGCTGCGTGGTGCTCACATCGTCCCGCTCCAGCGCGCCGTCCCCCCATTGCCCGCCCAGTACCTTGTAGATCGTGATGCGGTTGACCTGTTCGGCCAGTTGCAGGGTGATCTGGGTTTGTTGTGCGGTGTAGAGCGAGCGTTGGGCGTCGAGTACGGACAAATAGTTGTCCGCGCCGAGGCGGTAGCGGGCGTCGGAGAGTTCCAGCGCTTTCTTGGTGGAGTCGACCATGGATGCCTGTGCGTTGAGGCGGTCGTCCAGTGTGGCGCGGTCGGCGAGGGCGTCCGAGACTTCGCGGAAGGCGGTTTGCACGGTTTTTTCGTAGGTGGCGACGGCGGAGTCGCGGGCGACTTCGGCCACGCGCAGGCTGGAGCGGTTTTTGCCGGCGTCGAAGATCGGCAAGCGGATCTGCGGGATGAACGACCAGGTGCCGTTGCCTGCGTCGAACAGGTTGGACAGCGCGTTGCTGCCCACGCCGATGAACGAGGTGAGCGTGATCGACGGGAAAAATGCCGCGCGCGCTGCGCCGATGTTGGCGTAGGTGCCGCGCAGGGTGCGTTCGGAGGCCTGCACGTCGGGGCGTTGCAGCAGCACGGATGAGGGCAGGTCTTGCGGCACGGAGAGCAGCGCCGCCACGGGCTCGGGCAGCAGCACTTGCACGGACGACAGGCGTTCCGATGTGCGCGGGCCGGTGCCCAGTGGTGCGGGCTGCGTCTTGGTGGCCGCTGCAATCGCGACGCTGGCGGGCAGCAGCGATTCGTGCACGGAGTCGCCCACGAGCAATGTCAGCGCGTTGCGGTCGCGTGCGAGCTGCGATGTGTAGGTGCCGACATCGACGCGTGCCGAGTCGACGGTGGTGCGGGTCTGTGCCAAGGTGAGGCCGTTGGCTGCGCCGAGCTCAAAGCTGCGCTCGGTGAGTTGCAGCGATTCGAGGCGCGTGCGCAAGGTCTCGCGCGCTAGGGCCAGGCGGCGGGCGTCGGCGTCGAGCGTGAGCCAGGCGTTGGCGATTTCGGCGATCAGGCTGAGTTGCACGCTGCGGCGGCTGTCGCCTGTGCGCAGAAATTCCTGCAGCGCGACTTCGTTGAGATTGCGCACGCGACCGAAGAAGTCGATTTCGTAGCTGGTGAAGCCGAGTTGTGCCGAGTATTGCCCAGTGGTGTTGGAGCGGCCCGCCGTGGTCAGATCGTCGGCCGTGCGCGTGCGGTTGCCTGTGCCTGTCGCTGCGACGGACGGGAACAGACCGGCGCGTTCGATGCCGTATTGCGCGCGTGCTTTCTCGATGGCGAGGGTGGCCACACGCAGGTCGCGGTTGTTGTCGAGTGCCTGACGGATCAGTTCGCGCAGGCGCGGCTCGCCGATGAAATCCTGCCAGGCCATCGGGCCGTTCTGCGCGTCGACACGCAGGGCGGCTTGTTGGTCGGGCGAGAGCGCGGCGGTGGATTTGGCGTGTTCCAGATTGTCCTGCACGGGCAGCGGCGGCTGTTGGTAGTCAGGGGCCAGCGACATGCAGGCCGAGAGCATCAGTGGCGCGCTCAGAACGACCGCGCACCGCCAGCGGGGGAGCAGGGAAGACAAGAAATTCGGTTCCATCATCATGGTGCTGCGGTATGCGGTGTGTCGTTCGGGGCAGGTGCCGTTGGGTTCTTCTTGCGGGCGAACAGGTTGCGCACCACGAGGAAGAACACCGGAACGAAGAAGATGCCAAGCAAGGTCGAAAACACCATGCCGCCAAGCACGGCCGTGCCGATGGCCTGGCGGCCTGCCGCACCTGCGCCGGTGCCGATGGCCAGCGGCAGCACGCCGAAGCCGAAGGCCAGCGAGGTCATCAGAATCGGGCGCAGACGCATGCGAACGGCCTGCAGCGTGGCATCGACGATCTTGATGCCGCGCTCCTGCAACTGCACGGCGAATTCGACGATCAGAATCGCGTTTTTCGACGCCAGCCCGACGGTGGTGAGCAGGCCCACCTGGAAGTACACGTCGTTGGACATGCCGCGCGTGTAAGTGGCGAGCAGCGCACCGATCACGCCCAGCGGCACGGCCAGCATCACCGAGAACGGCACGCTCCAGCTTTCGTACAGCGCGGCAAGGCACAGGAACACGAACAGAATCGAGACGGCATACAGCAGCGGTGCCTGCGAGCCCGACTGGCGCTCCTGCAGCGACGCGCCGGTCCATTCGATGCCGATGCCGTTGGGCATCTTCTGCATGATGGTTTCGACGGCCTTCATGGCGTCACCCGAGCTCACGCCCTGCGGTGTGTTGGCCAGCATTTCGAGCGCGGGGCTGCCGTTGTAGCGCATGAGCTGCGGCGAGCCGCTGGTCCACGAGGTGGTGGCGAAGGAGGAGAAGCGCACCATCTCGCCGTTCTTGTTGCGTACCGACCATTGCAGGATGTCCTGCGGCAGCATGCGGAACGGCGCATCGGCCTGGATGTAGACGCGCTTGACGCGGCCGAAGTGGATGAAGTCGTTGACGTAGTTGCCACCCAGCGCGCTGGAGAGCACGCTGTTGATGTCGGTCATCGACAGACCCAGCGCCGACGCCTTGCGGTCGTCGATGTCGACTTGCAGCTCGGACGTGTCGTCGAAATTGGTCGTGCGCATGTTCAGCAGCGAAGGCATGTTGCGCGCTTCGTTGACCATGGTCTCCTTGGCATGCATCAGCGCGTCGTGGCCGAGGCCGTTCAGGTCCTTGAGCATGAAGTTGATGCCGGACGCCGAACCCAGACCGCGCACGGCGGGCGGCAGCATCACGAAGATGCGGGCGTCACGAATCTTGCGCAGATCCTTGGTGGCTTTGTTTGCGATGCTGGCGGCCGACTGGCTGGCCAGCGGGCGCTGGTCCCAAGGCTTCAGGCGCACGAACATGTTGCCGGAGTTCTGGTTGCCGTTCAGGCCGGAGATGGCGTTCACGCGATCGACTTCGGGAATCGAGCGGAAGTATGTGGTCATCTCGTCCATCACGTCCTGCAGGCGCGCATCGGTCGCACCGGAAGGCAAGGTGATGCTGGCGGAGACGAAACCCTGGTCCTCATCGGGCAGGAAGGATGTAGGCAGGCGGTGGAACAGCCAGGCCACGACACCGACCAGCAGCAGGAAGATCACCATCACGCGACCCGCACGGCTCAGCAGCTTGCCGACCGAGCCCTGATACCAGTTGGCCTTGCTGTCGAACTGGTGGTTGAAGCCACGGAAAAAGCGGTCGAGCAGACCGAGCGGACCCTTGCGGATGGGGCGCTCGTGGTGACCGTGCGGCATGGGCTTGAGCAGCGTGGCGCACAGCGCCGGAGTCAGCGTGAGCGCGACGAAAACGGACAGTGCCATGGCGGCCACGATGGTGACCGAGAACTGGCGATAGATCACGCCCACCGAGCCCGCGAAAAACGCCATGGGGATGAACACCGCCGACAGCGTGAGGCCGATGCCGACCAGCGCGGGCGTGATTTCCGCCATGGATTTCTGCGTGGCCTCCTTGGGGCTGAGGCCTTCTTCGCTCATCACGCGTTCGACGTTTTCGACCACCACGATGGCATCGTCCACCAGCAGGCCGATGGCCAGCACCATGGCGAACATGGTCAGCATGTTGATCGAGTAGCCCATCAGCGACAACACGCCGAAGGTGCCCAGCAGCACGACCGGAACCGCGATGGCGGGAATCAGCGTGGCGCGGAAGTTCTGCAGGAACACAAACATCACCAGCGTCACCAGCACCATGGCTTCGGCCAGGGTGTGGACCACTTCCTTGATCGAGGCGCGCACGAACGGCGTGCTGTCCGAGCTGATCACGCCCTGGATGCCGTCGGGGAAATATTGCGACAGCTCGTCGAGCTTCTTTTGTACGTCCACGGCCACCTTCATGGCGTTCGCGCCATCGGCCAGCACAATGCCCAAGCCCGCGCCGGGCTGGCCGTTGAGGATGGATTTCACCGTGAGGTTGTCGCCTTCGAGCGTGACGCGGGCCACATCGGCAACCGTCACGACCGAGCCGTCCTGTGCGGACTTCAGGACGATGTCCTTGAACTGGTCGATCGTCTGCAGCTTGGAGCGCGCAGTGATCGTGGCGTTCAGCATCTGGCCCTTGGTGGCGGGCAACTGGCCGAGCTGACCGGCAGAGACCTGCACGTTCTGGTTGTTCAGCGCCGCAACCAGATCGGAGGGCATGAGCGCGTACTTCTCCATCAGCGCCGGGTCCATCCAGATCCGCATGGCGTAGTTGGTGCCGAAGACGGTCACGTCGCCCACGCCGTCCACGCGGGCGATCACGTCGACCACGTTGCTGGTGAGGTAGTCGCCGATGCGCACTTGCGTGACGCTGGGGTCGGGCGAGGTGAACACATAGGTGACGAGGTAGTCGTTGCCGCCCTTGTTCACGAACACGCCGCGGCTCTTGACCGAATCGGGCAGACGGTTGACCGCGCCCTGCAGCTTGTTCTGGGCCTGCACCTGCGCCACGTCGATGTTGGTGCCCGGCGCGAAGGTGAGGGTGGTGCGCGAGCGACCGGCGGAGTCGCTGATCGAGCTCATGTAGAGCAGGTTGTCGAGGCCCTTGAGCTGCTGCTCGATCACCTGGGTGACCGAGTTTTCCACGGTCTCGGCGCTGGCACCGGTGTAGATCGTGTTCAGCGTCACGCGCGGTGGCGCGATGTCGGGGTACTGCTCAAGCGGCAAGGTCCAGATGGACATCGCGCCTGCGAGCATGATGACGATGGACAGCACCCACGCAAAAACGGGGCGGTTGATGAAGAACTGAGCCATGGTGAGTCAGTCTCTCGATCAGCGCGATGCGGCAGCGCTGGCGGCTGATGCGGGTTGTGCGGTCTGCGCTGACGATGGAGCCGTGGTGCTGGCGTCGTCACCCGTCACGGCCTTGTTGGCGCTGCGCGGGGTCCATGGCACGGGCGTGACCTTGTCGCCTTCCTTGGCGCGCAGCGAGCCGTCGACCAGAACCGAATCGCCCGCCTTCAGTCCGGAGACCACTTCCCAGCGGCTGCCCACGGCCGCGCCGGTGACGATGCGGCGGCGCTCCAGTTTGTTCTCTGCTCCCAGCACCAGCACGCTCGCGTTGCCCGCCGGGTCGCGCGTGACCGCTTGCTGCGGTGCCAGCAGCGCGCTCTCATTCACGCCGTTTTCCAGCGCCGCGCGCACATACATGCCGGGCATGAGCAGGCCGTCGGGATTCGGAACGATCGCGCGCAGCGTGATCGAGCCGGTCGTCGGGTTCACGTTCACGCCGCTGAACTGCAGGCGACCGGGATGCGCGTAGTTGCTGCCATCGTCGAGCTTGATGGTGATGCGTGCCTCGTCTTTGCCGGTGCTCTGCAGGCGACCGGAGGCGAGCGCGTTCTTGAGCTGCAGCACCTCGCCGCTGGACTGCGTGAAGTCCACATACAGCGGATCGATTTGCGAGACCGTGGTCAGCACATTGGTCTGGTTGGCGGTGACCAGCGCGCCGGGCGTGACCGTCGATGTGGTCGTGCGGCCAGCAATCGGCGACTTGATTTGCGTGTAGCCCAGATTGATGCGCGCGGTTTCCACATTGGCGGTGGCCACAGCCACGTCCGACTGCGCCTGCAGCACGGCGGCCTGGCTGTCGTCGTAGACCTGACGGCTCACCGCGTCGATCTTCACCAACTCGGCATTGCGCTTGGCGTTGGTCTGCGCCGTGCCCAGACTGGCCCTGGCCTTGGCAAGCGCAGCTTCGGCGCTCTTCAGGGCGACGGAATAGGTGGCAGGATCGATCTGATAGAGCACCTGATTGGACTTGACCGTCGCGCCTTCGGTGAACAGCCGCTTTTGCAGAATGCCCCCGACCTGCGGGCGAATTTCCGCAGTGAGGAATGCGCTCGTGCGACCGGGCAATTCATTGGTGACCACCTGCCGCTCGGGCTGCAGTGTGTACATGCCCACCTCGGTCGGTCCGGCGGGCGCAGCCGTCTTGGCGTTCTTGTCGGAGCAGGCGGCGAGCGCCAGAGCGCAGCTCGAAATCAGCAAAAGACGTGAAAACCCCGAACTTTGAGCACCGATCCGAACGGATGGGCTGAAATGAGGCTCGCGACGATGTTCGTTTCGGGCGGTGATGACTGGAGCTGCTGAATTCATGAAGAGGCGCAAATCACGATGTAAGCGTTCATTGTGAACGCCAAAATGGGAGAAACCTTGGAGTCCGCCCAAGCGTGGCCACATTCTCGGGCTTTGGAACGGCGGTTCACGTACCGAGAAACCCGTTGATCGCGGCAGTTCAACGGATATTGATGTTTAATTGCCGGTTTTGATGGCTGGCGGCATCCCGAGGGCGCTGTCCGGCCTTGTGGGTGCAACTGACTTGTCCAAAGTTTTCTGGAGTCGTCTCGCGCCGGGCATCACCGCCAAGCTGTTCTTGGCGGTGCTGTTCACGGCGGTTTGCGTGGTCGTGGCGATGGCGCTGGCTGCGCAATGGAGCTTCAACCGGGGCTTTCTCGGCTATCTGAACGAGCAGGAGGCGCAGCGGCTCGAAGCCGCGCGCCCACGCATCATCGAGGCCTACAAGGACCACGGCAGCAACTGGGATTTTCTGCGCGGCGAGCGCAGGCGCTGGTTCGGTCTGCTCAGGCCGTTGCCTGCGGTCGATCCGCAGGTCGATGCCTACGCCGCGCAGCCGGTGCATCCGTCGCCGCCGCTGTCGGAACTCACGGGGGCCTTGCTTCGCACCACCTTGCTGGATGCCGACGGCAATTTCGTCGTCGGCTTTTCCGACACGCGCGGCAAGGGCACGCGCCAGCCGCTGGTGGTGGATGGAAAAACCGTGGGCTATATCGTCACCGCGCCTTTCCAGAGCGTGACGGCGGCGGGCGACGTGCGCTTCGAGCGCAGCCAATATCAGGCGAGCTGGACCATGGGCGCGGTTTCCGTGCTGATGGCGGCGCTGGTCGCGCTGTGGGTGACGCGCATGCTTCTCAAGCCGCTGCGCGCAATGGCCAAGGCGACGCGGCAGTTGGCTGCCGGTGATTACTCCATCCGGGTGCATTCCCAAGCAACGCGCGACGAGGTCGGTCAACTTGCGACAGATTTCAACCACATGGCTCAGGCGCTGGAGCGCAATGAAGGCATGCGGCGCGATTTCATGGCCGATCTGTCGCATGAACTGCGCACGCCTCTGGGCGTGCTGCACGGCGAGCTGGAGGCCATGGAAGATGGTGTGCGGCCACTCACGCGCGAGTCGATCCAATCGCTGCAGGCGGAAGTGTCCACACTCAACAAGCTGGTCAGCGATCTGTATGACCTGTCGCTGGCTGAAGCGGGCGCGATGACTTTTCAGCACACGCCGCTCGATCTGGTCGAGTTGCTGCGTGCGGCGGCACCCGCATACGAACAACGGCTGGCCGATGCGGGCATTGCGGTCGATCTGCACTTCAACGCCAAGGAACTGGTGGTGCAGGGCGACGCGCGGCGGCTCAAGCAACTGATCTGCAACCTGCTGGAGAACGCGCTGCGCTACACCGACCGTGGCGGCGTGCTGGTGATCACCGTGGGGCAAAGTGCGGATCAGGCGGTGATGACGTTCAGCGACTCTGCGCCCGGTGTCGAATCCGAACATCTCGCGCGCATTTTCGACCGCTTCTACCGCGTGGAAGGTTCGCGCAGCCGTGCCAGTGGCGGGGCGGGTCTGGGGCTGGCCATCTGCAGCCGCATCATCGAGGCGCATGAAGGCGAAATCGACGCGCAGCATTCGCCGTTGGGCGGCTTGCTGATGACGGTGCGCCTGCCGCTGCGCCGCGAGGAGTTTCTGGACACGGCCATTTCAGGAGGACAGGGCGCATGACGACGCATGAACAGCCCAGCGCCCAGGCGTCTCTGACCGGAGCACGCGTGCTGGTGGTCGAGGACGAACCCAAACTGGCGTCCTTGTTGATGGACTACCTGCGCGCGGCCGGATTCGAGGCCCGTTGGCTGACCGACGGCGCTACCGTCATCGACCATGTGCGCAATGAGCAGCCCGACCTGGTGCTGCTCGACCTGATGCTGCCGGGGCGCGATGGCATCAGCATCTGCCGCGAACTGCGCGAGTTCAGCGACGTGCCGGTGGTGATGCTCACGGCGCGCGTGGAAGAGGCCGATCGGCTCGAAGGTCTCGAATCCGGTGCGGACGACTACATCTGCAAGACGCCGTTCAGCCCGCGCGAGGTGATTGCGCGCGTGCGCACCATTTTGCGGCGCGTGCAGGTGCAGAGCGAGAGGCAGCAGGCTCGGGTGAACGCGCAGTCGCCGATCCGCATGGATGTGGAGGCGTATCGCGCTTATTACAAAGGCACGTTGCTGCCGCTCACGCCCGTGGAGTTCCGCCTGCTGGGCGTGCTGCTTTCCGCGCCGGGCCACGCCTTCACGCGCGATCAGTTGCTGGCGCGGTTGCATGACGATCCACGCTCGGTGAACGACCGCGCCGTGGACAGCCACATCAAGAACCTCAGGCGCAAGCTCGAAGCCGTGGACCCCGAGGCCGATCTGATCCGCTCGGTGTACGGCGTCGGCTTCCGGCTGGAACTGTCAAGCAGTTAGCGATGCCTGAACCAACTGACCCAGCGCCGGCACTTCGACGGTCACATGCACCAGTTCTTCATGAATGCCCAGCGCCTTGCGCACGGCCTCGGGTGAGATCGGCACGGAGCTGGTGAGCGCCACGATGCAGGCGTAGTTGTCCTTGGAGACGCGCCAGACATGCAGGTCGGTGATCTGCGCCTCGGGAAAATCATCGCGGATCACGTCGCGCACTTCCTGCACCACGGGCGCGTCCATCTCGGCATCGAGCAGCACGCGACCGGCCTGACGCAGCAGTCCCCAGGCCCAGACGGACACCAGCACCGCGCCGAGGATGCCCATGAGCGGGTCGAGCCACTGTGCGCCGTAGTACTTGCCGCCCAGCAGCGCAACGATGGCGAGCACCGACGTGGCGGCATCGGCCATCACATGCACATAGGCCGCGCGCAGGTTCATGTCCTCGTGTTCGTGGCCATGCCCGTGATCATGTCCATGGTCGCCATGGTCATGACCGTGGCCGTGATGATGGTGGTGGTGATGACCGTGGTCCGCGTCCTTGAGCAGCCATGCGCACAGCAGGTTCACGAGCAGTCCGATGACCGCAATTCCAATGGCTTCGTTGTAATGAATGGGCTGGGGCGAGAGCAGCCGCTCCACCGATTGAACGAGCATCAGCAGCGCCACGACGCACAGCAGCAGGGCGCTGCTGTACGAGCCGAGGATCTCGATCTTCCAGGTGCCGAAGGTGAAGCGTTGGTCCGTTGCCAGCCTGCGCGCCATCACATAGGCCATCACCGCCATGCCCAGCGCCAGTGCGTGCGAACTCATGTGCCAGCCGTCGGCCAGCAGCGCCATCGAGTTCAGCCAGTAGCCGCCGGTGATCTCCACCACCATCATGACCAGTGTGATGACCGTGGCGCGCAGCGTGTTCTTTTCCGCCATGAGGTTGGCGGTGCCGAATTGGTGCGAGTGGGCCGGCAGCGCGGGCATCACCGGCATTTGGGGCGAAAATGGCGTATTCATATTGTATGGATTTATAGGGTACCCCCCTATACTACCTTTGATTTTGCAAGGAGTGTTTTGTCGTGTCTCACACCATCTCGGACAAGAAGGCGCTGCTCGCCCGCGTGCGACGCATTGCAGGGCAGGTCGCGGCGCTGGAGCGGGCACTGGAGGCCGAGGACGATTGCGGCGCCATCCTGCAGCAGGTCGCATCGATCCGCGGTGCCACGCAGGGGTTGATGTCCAAGCTCGTCGAGGGCCATGTGCGCGAGCATGTGGCGGTGCACAGCCAGGACGCGGCGCGCGAGCTGGAGCCGGTGCTGGAAATCCTGCGAGGCTATCTCAAGTGATCCTGCGGTGATCTTCAAAGCTTCCAATCAGCCATGCAGCAGGATTCTGTTTTCAGGGGCGCGGCAGGGTTTTGAGGCCGCTTTGCTGTGGGATGATTCGAGGGGAAATCGGCGCTGATTTGTTAACTATCGTCCGTGTGCCATCAGTAGGGACATGCAACTGTGTAGATTCACGTCCGCCGCATAACATCGCTAGCCCGCAGCCGAAGCAAGCTTCGGTCGCACCCTCTCATTTTTGAAGGACCTGTCCATGAACTCGAACGACAACGCATCTCTGGTGGATGAACTGATGGCGCAACTGCAAGGCGCGCCACTGCAGCAGATCGCACAGCAGTTGGGCACCGACCAGCAGCAGGCAGGCGATGCAGTCGGCATGGCTCTCCCCATGCTGCTGGGTTCGCTCGGACACAACGCGCAGCAGCCAGGCGGCGCGGATGCACTGTTCAACGCGCTGCAAGGCCACATGCCCGACCAGCAACCACAGCAGGCCATGGGTCTGGGTGGCCTCGACCTCGGCGGCCTGCTGGGCTCCGTGCTTGGCGGTGGTGGTGGCGCAGGTGGCGGTCTGGGCGGACTGGGTGGCTTGGCCAGTGCCCTGGGCGGTGGCTCCGGCGGCGGCGCGGGCGACATCCTCGGCCACATCTTCGGCGGCAATCAGCAGAACGCAGGCAACAGCCTCGGTCAGGCATCGGGCCTGGGCGCTGGCGGCGGCCAACTGCTGCAGATTCTGGCCCCCATCGTGATGGCTTTCCTGGCCAATCGCGTGCAGTCCGGCGGCATGGACACAGGTGCTCTGGGCAACATGCTGGGCCAGGAAAAGAGCCGCGTGCAGCAGCAAGGCGGCGCGGGCGGTGGCCTGCTGGGCAGCCTGCTTGACCAAGATGGCGACGGCCAAGTCGGTCTGGGCGATCTGCTCAAGATGGGCGCGGGCTTTCTGAACAACCGCCGCTGATCAATCTCTGTTTCGCTCACTCAGGCAGCGAAACCCACAAAGGCCGTTCCTCATGGGGCGGCCTTTTTTATTGTGCAACGGTGGCCCGCGTTGCATTCGGTAGCTAAGACAAACCCTGATCGGGACAGAGCCCAGTTGCGAAATGGCGCGGCTTGGTCAACACTGTGATTGTGTTGAATCTTCAATTTCTTCAGCCGTTCATTGTCAATGGCGTGCCATGACGGAATGGGAGAATTTCAACGACGACGACAGCGTTCGCAAGCCAGCAAACGATGACCATCTCTAGTTCGAACCAGGAGCTCAATATGACCACCGTTGCCGAAGTTCTGAAGTCCAAACCCGGTGCGCAGGTGTATTCCGTCAAACCTGCCGACACGATTC
The DNA here is from genome assembly GCF_011305535.1 of Diaphorobacter sp. HDW4B. Lineage (GTDB taxonomy): Bacteria > Pseudomonadota > Gammaproteobacteria > Burkholderiales > Burkholderiaceae_C > Diaphorobacter_A. The sequence continues at coordinate 722,139 of NZ_CP049905.1, read as the reverse complement.
TGAGCGCATTGAAAATAATGGCCGACAAGGGCATCGGCGCGCTGATGGTGCTCGATCCCAACGGCAGGATCGAAGGCATCTTCTCCGAGCGCGACTACGCCCGCAAGGTGGTGCTGCTCGGACGCTCGTCGGGCGACACGCCCATCAGCGATGTGATGACCCGAGCCGTGCGTTTCGTGGAGCCGCACCACAGCGTGGAAGACTGCATGGGGTTGATGACGAACAACCGGATTCGGCATTTGCCGGTGGTCGACGATGGGAAGGTGGTGGGGCTGATTTCCATTGGGGATCTGGTCAAGAACATCATGTCGCATCAGAAGTTCTTGATTGAACAGATGGAGCAGTACATCACGGGGAATGCTATGTTGTGAGGGATGTTTCCCTCTCTGGCTTCCTCTTTTTTGCTCCTGCTAGGTGGTTGATTGCGGGTGCCGGGTGTTCGCCCCGGCGGGCGAGTCCCTTTTTGCTTGCGCGCAAAAAGGAACCAAAAACGCGCTTTGAATACCCACGATAGAACTCACTGCGCGCCGGAGGCGCTCCGTTCGGGCAACTATCGTGAGTCAGAGCAAAAACTGGGGAGGGCGCTGCTGCATTCTTCGATGCAGCAGCGGCGGCGCAAGTCTCGCGACGGAATGATCTTGGTTTTCGCGCGAGAGTTCAATTCGTCATGTGGCTTGCACCCAGGCATCTCGCGCAGTCGCGAGATGCAGCACGAGCAACGCGAAGTGCCGTGACACACCTCTTATGAAAAAACTGACTCGCGGCGGTTGTCCGAACGGCGCGACGAAGTCGCAAAGTGAGTTCTGCCGCGGGTATTGAAAAAGCGTTTTTTGGTGACTTTTTGGCGCAAGCAAAAAGTTACTCGCCCGCCGGGGCGAACACCCGGCATCCCCAATCAACCTCACTAGCAGGAGCAAAAAACCGAAGCCCAGCAAAGCGCGAACGAATGCCCGCGCACCAGGCATTCCCCTTCCCCCACCGTAATTCCCACACGGAATTACACTCCCACCCCTATGAGTTCGTTGATTCTGGGGTTCGAATCCTCCTGTGATGAAACCGGCGTGGCCCTCGTGCGGGTGCCGGATGATGGGGGCGTGCCCACACTTCTTTCCCATGCGCTGCACAGCCAGATCGAGATGCATCGCGCCTACGGTGGCGTGGTGCCTGAGCTGGCCAGCCGTGACCATATTCGCCGGGTTCTTCCGTTGACCGAGAAGGTGCTGCAGGACGCGGGTGCTTCCCTTGCCGATGTGGATGTCGTCGCTTTCACGCGCGGACCGGGCTTGGCCGGGGCGTTGCTGGTGGGGGCGGGTGTGGCCTGTTCGCTGGCGGCGGCGCTCGACAAGCCGGTGCTGGGCGTGCATCACCTCGAAGGGCATTTGCTGTCACCGTTTCTGAGCGAGGATCCGCCCGAGTTTCCATTCGTCGCGCTGCTGGTGTCCGGTGGGCATACGCAGCTCATGCGCGTGGATGGCGTGGGCGAGTACGAGATTTTGGGCGAGACGATCGATGACGCCGCCGGGGAGGCGTTCGACAAGTCGGCCAAGTTGATGGGGCTGCCGTATCCGGGTGGTCCGGTGCTGTCCAAGCTGGCCGATGGTGGTGACCCCAAGGCGTTCAAGTTGCCTCGGCCGTTGCTGCATTCGGGCGATCTGGATTTTTCGTTTGCGGGACTCAAGACCGCCGTGCTCACGCAGGCCAAAAAGCTCGGTGACGATCTGGAAGCGCGCAAGGCCGATCTGGCTGCGAGCACGCAGGCGGCCATCGTCGAGGTGCTGGTGAAGAAGACGCTTGCGGCGCTGGATCAGACGGGCATGAAGCGCGTGGTCGTGGCGGGCGGCGTGGGGGCCAACAAGCTGCTGCGCGAGCAGTTGAACGAGGCCTGCGCCAAGCGCAAGGTGCGCGTGCACTATCCCGAGCTGCATCTGTGCACCGACAACGGGGCGATGATTGCGATGGCGGCGGCGATGCGTCTGCAGGCGGGGCGCGAGTCGGCCAATCAGGAATATGCGTTCGACGTGAAGCCCCGCTGGCCGCTGGATACGCTGGTCTGATTTCGAGCGGACCCAAATAAATCAATGCCAACAACAACGGCTCCCTCGGGAGCCGTTGTTGTTGGGGATGCGAGAAGAGCGGGTTACTTGCTCAGCTTCACAGCCAGTTCGGCCACAGCCTGGCCTTGGCCGCGTGCGATCAGCAACTCGTCAGCGTGTGGCTGGCGGGAACCGTCCGCACCGGCGATGGTGGTCGCTCCGTAAGGCGAGTTGCCGCCCTTGACCGAAGCCAGGTTGGTCTGCTCGGGGAAGCGGTAGCCCACGGGGGCGATCAGCATGCCGTGGTGAGCCAGCGTGGCCCAGGTGGCCACGACCGTCATTTCCTGGCCGCCGCCAGTGCCGGTGGAGACGAACACGCTGCCGACCTTGCCGACCAACGCGCCCTTGGCCCACAGGCCGCCGGTCTGGTCCCAGAAGTTGCGCATCTGGGCGGTCATGTTGCCGAATCGTGTGCCCGTGCCCACGATGATGGCGTCGTACTCGGCCAGTTCGGCAGGCGTTGCCACCGGAGCCGCCTGATCGACCTTGCCACCCACGTTCTTGAACACATCGGCAGGGATGGTTTCAGGCACACGCTTGATGACCACTTCCGCGCCCGCGACGCTCTTGGCGCCCTCGGCCACGGCGTTGGCCATGGTTTCGATATGTCCGTACATGGAGTGGTAGAGCACGAGGATCTTGGCCATGGGTGATTCCTTGGTTGGGTTGAAACGAGGTGGAACGGGGTGAAAAAAACGGAATGAGCGGATTGTGTCGCCAAATTTCCGATTTATTGCTTTGGCTTTTGGGACAGTCCATCCCAATAGTCGGATTGTTTACAAACTTCGGTCTCTTGACCTGTCGGACGACAGCCCAAACACGGGTGAATGGGCGGGGAATTCTTGCCTTCGATCAACAATCTTCCCTCCATTCGCGGGTTTACACAGACTTCACAAGGCTGAAGTGCGGGCGATAAATCGGCGGGTCACAATTGGACAATCAGTTACGAAAAAGCGCTCGCCCAACAGGCCGGCGCAGCACGGAGGGTGTTCTGCAGGCCGGATCGACGTGTCGTCGGCGAGGCAGTTGAAAGTCAACATGTCCCATACCAATTTCCCATCCCCTTTTTTCCGCCCGGCGCCGGTCCATCGCCTTGGTGTGCTGGGACTGGCGCTGCTGATCGCGGGTTGCTCGTCGTTCGGCGTGGATCGCAGTCTTCCCGGCGAAAGCGCGCAGGTCAGCGTGCCGCAGAACTGGTCTGGCACTGCGGCATCGCAGAATGCAGGCGCAGGCGCAGGCGCAGGCGCGGATGCGGACGCGCAACTCGTGAGCTGGTGGCAGCAGTTTGGCGATGCACAGATGACGGCGCTGATCGAGCAGGCGCTCGCTGCCAATCCCGGTCTGCGTGGCGCGCAGCAGGCGGTGGCGCAGGCGCGCGCGCAGGCCGATCAGACACGCGCTGGTCTTTTGCCCAACGTGAACGGTTCGGGCTCGGCGCAGCGTTCGCGTCAGGGCAACAACGGCAGTTCGAACTATGTCAGCACGGGCCTCGATGCGAGCTGGGAGATCGATCTGTTCGGCAAGCTGCAGTCTGGCGTGACGGCCAGCGAGGCCGATCTGGCGGCGACGCGGGCGGCGCTCGAAGGTGCGCGCGTTTCGCTTTCTGCTGAAGTCGCGCTCGCCTATGTCGATCTGCGCAGCGGCCAGCAGCGCTTGCTGATCGCCGAGAACAATCTCAAGAGCCAGCAGGAAACGCTGCAGATCACCGAATGGCGGCGGCAGGCGGGGCTGACCACGTCGCTGGTCGTCGAGCAATCGCGCACGCAGGTGCAGCAGACGGCAGCGCAGATTCCGCAACTGACCAGCAGCATCGCACAAAGCAGGCACAGCCTGGCGGTGCTGACCGGCAAGACGCCAGAGGCACTCGACCAGCAACTCGCCGAAACGCAAAAGCTGCCGCAGGCACCGCAACAACTGAGCTTGCGTTTTCCTGCAGACACGCTGCGCCAGCGGCCTGATGTGTGGCAGGCGGGAGAGCAGGTGAAGGCGGCGCTTGCGCGTGTCGATCAGGCACAGGCCGCGCGTTATCCGAGCCTCAAGTTGAGTGGTTCGCTGGGCTTGGGTGCGGCAACGATCGGTGCATTGAGTGGCGGTTCTGCCGTGGCCGCGTCGATCCTCGGCGGCCTGTCGGTTCCTGTGTTCGACGGCGGTGCGTTGCGTGCGCAGGTCGAGGCGCAGATCGCGGCGCTGGAGCAGTCGCGCAGCAGTTATCAAACCACCGTGCTCACGGCCCTGCAGGAGGTGGAGGACGCGCTCGCCACTGTCCGGGGCGACCGTGCCAAGCTCGCGGAGTTGCGCATCGCCGCTGAATCGGCAGGCAACGCCAATCTGCTCGCACAGCAGCAGTACACGAGCGGTCTGGTTGATTTTCAAACGGTGCTCGAAACGCAGCGCAGCCTGCTTTCCGCGCAGGACAGCGTGGTGAGCACCGAGGCCAGCCTGCTGCAGGACCATGTGCGTCTGTACAAGGCGCTGGGCGGTGGCTGGTCGCCCGAGAGCCATCCGGTAAGCGGCAACGCCGACAACCACAACGCATCCAAGATTTCCCAGGCAGGCAAGCAATGAGTGAGCAGCAGCAAAGCAATTCTTCTTCCACATCCGCAGCCACATCTTCCGTTTCTGCGGAACAGGCCAAGCGTGATCTGCTGGGCCCCGGCGCATCGCGCAAATGGTGGCAGCGTACGACGGTCTGGATCGGCGTGGCAGCGCTGCTTGTGGCCGGTGGCGGTTTCTATGCGTGGAGCAAGAACAGCGCCGCCAAGGCCGCGCCGCAGTTCGTGAGCCAGCCTGCGGCCAAGGGCGACATCACGCTCACCGTGATGGCCAACGGCACGCTGCAACCCACGCGCTCGGTGACCATCGGCAGTGAGCTTTCGGGCACCGTGGCGCGCGTGCTGGTGGACGTGAACGATCATGTGAAAAAAGGCCAGGTGCTGGTTGAGCTGGACCCGACCAAGCTGCGCTCGCAGGTCGAGCGTTCGCGTGCTTCCTTGGCTGCGGCACAGGCCAAGCTGGCCGAATCGAATGCCACTGTGGCCGAAGCGCAGGCCAGCCTGAAACGTCTGCAGGAAGTGCATCGCATCTCGGGCGGCAAGGTGCCGTCGGCCAGCGAAATGGACACCGGCAAGGCGACGCTCGATCGTGCCATTGCCACGCAGAACTCATCTGCTGCGTCGGTGCGTGATGCAACGGCGGCGCTGGCTTCGGACGAGACCAATCTGTCCAAAGCGTCGGTGGTGTCGCCCATCGATGGCGTGGTGCTCACGCGTGCGGTCGAGCCCGGCAACGCCGTGGCCGCGTCGCTGCAGGCGGTGACGCTGTTCACGCTGGCCGAAGACTTGGCGCAACTGCGCCTTGACGTGAATGTGGACGAGGCCGATGTGGGCAGCGTCAAGCAGGATCAGGAAGCGAGCTTCACGGTGAGCGCCTATCCGGGCCGCAGCTTCCCGGCCAAGGTCGCGCGTGTGGCTTTCGGATCGACGACCACCGACAACGTGGTGACCTACACCACGCGCCTGAATGTCGATAACGAAGACAAGACTTTGCGCCCCGGCATGACGGCATCGGCCACCATCATTTCCACGCAGCGCAAGGACGTGCTGCTGGTGCCGAACGCGGCGCTGCGCTTCACGCCGTCGGGCCAGGCAGCGGGTGCACCTGCTGCTGGCGGGCCGCAAGGCGGGCCACCGGCTGGAGGTGCGGGTGGCGCCGGTGGCGACAAGGCCAAGAGTGGTGGCAGTGGCGGCGGCATCATGGGCCAGCTCATGCCGCGCCCACCGCGTGGCATGGGCGGATCGGGCAAGGGCGCGGATGAGCCCGCACTGCCTGCTGGCGAGCGCCGCATCTGGATCGACGAGGGCGGACAGGCGCGTGCCGTCATGGTGCGTACGGGCATCTCGGACGGCCGCAGCACCGAAGTCACCAGCGAGCAACTGCAGCCCGGCATGCGCGTGATCACCGATCAGCGCGTGGCAGGAGCCAAGGGATGAGTGGCAGCACTCCGTTGATCGAACTGCGCAATGTGACCAAGGTCTACGGTACCGGCGCGCTCGCGTTTCAGGCGCTCAAGGGCGTGGACCTGACCATCGAGCAAGGTGATTTTGTGGCGATCATGGGGCCGAGTGGCTCGGGCAAATCGACGGCGATGAACACCATCGGCTGTCTGGACCGGCCCACGTCCGGTGAGTACCTGTTCAAGGGCGCGCACGTCGAAAATCTCTCGCGTGACGAACGTGCGCTGCTGCGTCGGCAATACCTGGGCTTTGTGTTCCAGGGATTTCATTTGCTGCCGCGCACATCGGCGCAGGAAAACGTGGAGCTGCCGCTGCTGTATCGCGGCGAGCCTGCCGCCGAGCGACATGCGGCGGCCAAGAAGGCGTTGGCAGCGGTGGGACTGACAGGCTGGGAACACCACGGCCCGTCCGAGCTTTCGGGCGGTCAGCAACAACGCGTGGCGATTGCGCGTGCCATCGTCACCGAGCCGCTGGTGCTGCTGGCCGACGAGCCGACCGGCAACCTCGACACGCAGCGCAGTTGCGAGATCATGGAGCTGCTCTGGCAGCTCAACACCGAGCACGGCATCACCGTCATCATGGTGACGCACGAGCCCGATATGGCGGCGTATGCACGCCGCATCGTGCGTTTCAAGGACGGCATGATGGACAGCGATGTGCCCAACGAACCGTTCATGCTGCGTGCCAAAAAAGCGGAGGCGCACTGATGCTGTTCAACACGATATGGCTTGCGCTGCGCTCGATTCGTCGCAATCTGCTGCGCTCGTTTCTCACGGTGCTCGGCATCGTGATCGGTGTGAGCGCGGTGATCACCATGGTCACGCTCGGCAATGGCGCGACGCGCGCGGTGCAGGATCAGATTTCGGGTCTCGGCACCAATCTGTTGCAGGTGCGCCCGGGCCAGCGCATGGGACCGGGCGCCAGCACCGCGCCGTCGTTCAAGGACACGGATGCCGATGTGATCGCCCAGCAGATCGGCGGCATTCTGGCGGTTGCGCCTGAGGGCCGGTCCGCCGCCACCTTGGTGGCCGGTGGTCGCAACTGGTCGAGCAGCGTGATCGGCAGCACCAACGATTGGCTGATCACCGGCAACTGGAGTCTGGTGCAGGGCAGGCAATTCACAGCTGATGAAATGAAGGCTGGATCGGCCGTCTGCATCATCGGCGAGACCGTGCGCCGCGAGCTTTTCGGCAAGGACGATGTGCTGGGCGAGCGCCTGCGCGTGAAGGCGTTTTCGTGCGAGATCATCGGCGTGCTGGGCTCCAAGGGGCAGGGCGCGTTCGGCAACGATCAGGACGACATGGTGCTGATTCCGCTGAAGACCATGCAGCGCCGGCTGACCGGCAACACGCGCGTGAACACGCTGCTGATTTCGATGCAGGACGAGAGCGACCCCGAGCGCGTGAAGGCCAGCCTCAACAGCCTGCTGCGCGAGCAGCGCAAGCTGTCCAAGGGCGACGAGAACAACTTCAATATTCTCGACACCAAGCAGCTTGCCGACACGCTCTCGGGCACCACCAGAGTGCTGACCATGCTGCTGGGTGCAGTCGCTGCGGTGAGCCTGCTGGTGGGCGGCATCGGCATCATGAACATCATGCTGGTGAGCGTGACGGAGCGCACGCGCGAGATCGGTCTGCGGCTTGCCATCGGTGCGCTTGAGCGCGACGTGCTGCTGCAGTTCCTGATCGAAGCCGTGGTGCTGGCCGCACTGGGCGGGCTGATCGGCATCGTGCTGGCGACGCTGGCATCGCTGGGGCTTTCGCAACTCATGCAGGTGCCTTACCTGTTCAGCCCGGGCGTGAATCTGCTGAGCTTTGTGTTCTCTGCAGCGATTGGCGTGGTGTTCGGCTACTTCCCGGCGCGGCGTGCGGCGCGGCTCGATCCGATCGATGCGCTGAGGCACGAATGAAATCAGAGAGGTCATCGGCCGGACGTACACTGTGCCGATGACCTGGATGAATACCCGCGAATGGCTGGAAAAACTGGTGTCTTTCGACACCACCAGCCGCAACTCGAATCTGCAACTTATCGAATGCGTGCGCGACGCGCTTGTGCGTGAAGGCGCGCGCGTCGAAGTGATGCATTCGCCCGAAGGCAACAAAGCCAATCTTTTCGCGACGCTGCCTGCATCGGATGGGCGAACGGAAGGCGGTATCGTGCTCTCGGGTCACACGGACGTGGTGCCGATCGATGGCCAGCAGTGGGACAGCCATCCGTTTGAACTGACCGAGCGTGATGGTCGCCTGTTCGGGCGCGGCAGCTGCGACATGAAAGGTTTCATCGCGGCAGGGCTTGCGCTCGTGCCCGAATTCATGCGCATGCCGCGCACGAAGCCGCTGCATTTTGCGCTGTCGTATGACGAAGAAGTGGGCTGCGCGGGCGCGCCGTTCATGCTTGAGGGACTCAAGCTGCGCGGAGCGAAATTCGACGGCTGCGTGGTGGGCGAGCCGACCAGCATGCAGGTGGTGGTGGCGCACAAGGGCATCAACGTCTACCGCTGCCGCGTGCACGGCAAGGCCGCACATTCGTCGCTCACACCCAAGGGATCGAACGCGATTGAATACGCGGCGCGGCTCATCTGCCGGATTCGCGACATCTCCGATCACTTCAAGGAGCATGGTCCTTACGACGAATTCTTCGACGTGCCCTTCACCACGATGACCACCAACCAGATTCAGGGCGGCATCGCGGTGAATACGATCCCCGAGCTGTGCGAATTCGTCTACGAATTCCGCAATCTGCCGGGCATGTCGTCGGACGGCATTCAGGCGCAGGTCGATGCTTACGTGCAAAGTGAATTGCTGCCCCGCATGCAACGCGAATTTGCCGATGCGCGCATCGATGTCGAAAGACGCGCAAGCGCTCCGGCACTCGAAGCCACGGAAGACGCAGCGATCACGCAACTGGTGCGCGCGCTCACCGCCGATCAGGACAAGCGCAAGGTGGCTTATGCGACCGAGGCGGGGCTGTTCCAGAACATCGGCATTCCCACCGTGGTGTGTGGCCCCGGCTCCATCGAGCAGGCGCACAAGCCCAATGAATATGTGGACATTCAACAGTTGGAATCGTGCGAGCGATTCTTGCGAAAGATCGGGCAGTCGCTGGTTTGAACGAAGGTTCTGCGCAAAGAAAAAGGCGACCCGAAGATCGCCTTTTCCCTGCTATATATGAACTATCTCGATGACTGCTTGTCTATCTGTCGTGAACCTGCTTAGTTGATGGACAGTTGCACGCTCTTGTCGATCGGTGCCAGCTTGGAAAGCGTCAGCGTAAGCACGCCGTTTTCGAGCTTGGCCGTGCTGGCGCTGGTGTCGATGTCATCGGCCAGTTCCCAACTGCGGCGAAGGCTGCGGGGCGCGCCTTCGACGCTGGCCAGATGTACCTGCTTGCCTTCGATGCGGATCTGCAGTTGCTCGCGGGAGAGGCCGGGAACGTCCAATTGCAGCGTGACGACGCCATTGTCATCCTTGCTCACATGGACATTGTTGTCGGGTGCGGCATTCTGCACCGCAGTGTGCAGAAAACGTTGCAGGGCCTCATCGGAAACGCGAGGGATACCAAATGCTGCATGACGGCCAATAACGGGTGCGAAAATCATCTCTTGACTCCTGTGGGATTCAGAACATTTTTTGAACATGTCGCGCGCTTGTTGAGAAAATGGGTAGGAAGTCAGGCATTTCAAGAGCCGTGTCTGCCAAATTTTTTGTGATCGCTTTGTGCGAGACTGTTTTGTATGCTTCAACCACGTCTTTTCTTCTGGCTGGCTGCCAGTGTTGCAGTCGGCTCCGCCCTGTTGACCGGATGCACTTCGCTGCCCAGTTCCATGCCGGGACTGGATCGTCCAGCCGTGCCGTTCAGTCCCGCCGATTTCGACAACACGGGCATGTACACCCGCCATGTCAACGCGTCGCAGACCAAGACCTGCGAGGCGGCACGCCGTGCGCTGCTCAGTCAGGGTTATCTGGTGAACACGGCGACCGATGAACTGGTCACCGGCCGCAAATATTTTCAGCCGAACAACGAGATCCACTACCAGGTGGAGATGCGCGTCGTCTGCGCGCCCGAGGGCAAGAGCGACGAGAAGACCGCTGCTTACGCGAGCGCGCTGCAGGACCGCTATGTGATCAAGAAGATCAACAACTCCGCATCGCTGGGCGTGGGGGCCATCGGTTCGGTGTCGCTGCCGGTGAGTGCGACCGAGGACACGCTGGTCAAGGTGGGCAGCGAGACGGTGTCCGATCCGCGTTTCTACGAGCTGTTCTTCCAGTTGTTCGATCGTTATGTGCCGGTGGCTTCCAAGACCGCGCCGTCGCCGGAATCTGAATCGCAGGCCCGCGCCATCATGGATGTGCAGGCGGATGCGGGCGTCAAACCTTACACACCGACCAAGTCCGAAGCGCCGGTGACCGTGGAGACCGCACCCATTGTGGCGCCCAAGGCTTTGCCGATTCAGGAGCAGCCGTTGCCTGAGCCCGTGCAAGCGGAAAAGCCATCGATCGAAGCGCCTGCCAAGGTGGAATGAACACAGCCACATGATGAACAAGAAAATCACATCCCGCCGCGCGGCCCTGAAAACAGCCGGAACCCTTGCGCTTGGCGCAAGCCTTGTTCCGCTCGCCATGACATCCGCGTGGGCGGCTGGCGGCGCGAATGCTGCTCCGCTCAAGCTCGCTATGGTGGAGAGCATGTCCGGCCCATTCGCCAACACGGGCGAGGCGGTGCTGCGCAACATCGCCTGGGCGGTGGAGCGCGTGAATGCGCGCGATGGCACGAAGCTGCAATTGCAGCGCTACGATAGCAAGGGGCAGAACGAAGAAGCGCTGTCGGCATTGCGTGCGGCCATTGACGATGGTGCGCGTGTGATCCTGCAAGGCAATTCGTCGGCCACGGCGTCGGCGCTGATCGATGCGATCAACAAGCACAACGAGCGCGAGCCGGACAAGCGTGTGCTGTTCCTGAACTACTCGGCGGTCGAGCCTTCGCTCACCAACGAGAAATGCAGCTTCTGGCATTTCCGTTTCGATGCGCACGCCAATATGCGCATTGCCGCGCTGATGGATGTGATCCGCGAGGACAAGGCGCTCAAGGGCGTGTACCTGATCGGGCAGGACTACAGCTTCGGTCAGGCCGTGCTGCGCGAAGCGCGCGAGCAGTTGGCTGCGCAACGCCCGGACGTGAAGGTGCTGGCGCAGGAGCTGCACCCCATGGGCCGCGTGAAGGACTTCGCGCCTTATGCCGTGAAGATCAAGGCCAGCGGCGCGCAGGCGGTCATCACGGGCAACTGGGGCAACGATCTGACGCTGCTGGTGAAGGCCGCGCGCGATGTCGGTTATGAAGGCATGTTCTACACCTTCTACGGCAACGCGCTGGGCGCACCTGCGGCGCTGGGCGATGCGGGCGTGGGCAAGGTGATTGCCGTGGCCGACTGGCTGCCCAATGTGCAGACCGCCGAAAGCGAGGCGTTCTACAAGTCCTTCCGCACGCGCTTTCCCAAGCCGCAGGACGACTATGTTCACATGCGCATGCAGCTCATGATCGAGGCGCTGGCGCAGGCCGTTGAGCGCGCGCAGACCTCCACCGACGTCGTCGCGATTGCGCGCAAACTGGAAACGGCTGACGTGAAGCTGTTCGGTCAGCGCGGGCGCATGCGTGCGGCGGATCACCAGTTCCAGCAGAACCTGGTCGTCGGCATGATGGAAAAAGTTGGATCGCCTGGTGTCAAGTTCGATGTCGAAGGATCGGGCTACGGCTTCCGCGTGATCCGCGAGATTCCTGCGGAAAAGGCGGAACAGCCCACGACCTGCAAGATGGTGCGACCCGCCTGATCGCGCTCAGCGCGATTGCGCGATGGCGTGGCCCAATTCGGTCACGGCCATGGCGTAGTAACGCGACGGGTTGTAGCGGGTGAGGGTTTGAAGATTGCCGGTCGCCGCAACCCACATCGACGCCCGGTTGCCATCTTCGAATTCGACCAGTGCGAGGCGCAGATCGTCCGTAGTTGCCAACTGAGGACTGGCCTGCAACTCAATGCCCAGCTTGCTCAACGCGACCACGCTGTGCGTTGGGGTCAAGCCGCTGGTGGTCAGTGATGAGAGGGCGCTCTCCGCTGCATTGATGACGACCGGGTAGTACACCGGCAACCCCGCCATCCAGCCGCGGCCTTGCAGATAGTGGGCTACGGAGCCGATGGCATCGTCAGCGTTCCACAGATCGACTTTTCCGTCCCCGTTGAAATCCACGCCATGCTCGGCCCAACTCGATGGCATGAATTGCGGCACGCCCATGTCGCCCGCATAACTGCCGCGCAGTTCGCGTGGATCGGTGCCGTTCTGATGTGTGAGCCGGAGAAACTGCTCCAGCTCGTTGATGAAATACGCGGAGCGTTCAGCAGCGCGTGGATGCGTTTGCGGAAAATCCACGGCCAAAGTGGTGAGGGCATCCAGCACGCGGATCTTGCCGGTCTGCTGGCCCCAGAGAGTTTCCATGCCGAGGATGCCGACGATGATGCTGGCGGGCACACCGAATTGCGCCTGTGCGCGCTGCAATGCGTCCTGATGCTCGTTCCAGAAACGCACGCCCGCGCGGATGCGTTGGGGCTCGACGAATCTCGCTTTGTAAGCTGTCCAGTTCTTCTTCGCGCTGGTTCTGGTGGGTGGCAGCACGAGCTTTCTGATCGGCTCGATCAAGCGCGCTGAGCCGATGATCTGGCGCGTCCATTTTGGATCAAGCCCTGCCTGCGCCGCGATGCGATCCGCGAGCTGCATGGCGCGTGGATTGGTGGCGTAGAGCTTGGGCGTCGATGATGAGGATGCTGATGCGGCCTGAGCCGCGCCCGACGAGGCGAGCCACGCCGGCATTCTTTTGATCAGCGCGGTGCCCAGCACGACCGTGCCTGCAAGCACGACGACCGCGCTGGTGATGGCCGCTTGCTGCAGACGCACGTTCGCTCGTCAGTTCGCGTTGGCCATTGGCCATTGCAATTGCCGCAACTCGCGTTGAAGGTCTGCCAGTGCCGCATCGGGATGCGGCGCATAGCGGGCTTGCTCGACACGCAGCAGCCATTGCAGGAGCGGGGCTGCGCTGGCATCGCTCCATTGCGCACGGATGTTGCTGGCCATCGCGCGTGGCGGCAGATGCGCGGGAAGATCCAGACCGCGCTTGGTTTTGAGCTGCTGGCGCACGTGGTTCATCATGCGTTGCCATGGGTCCTGGTGGCTCTTTTCCCAGTAAGACCAGGCCACGCCGATCAAGGCCGCAGCTGCGGCGATCAGGCCCAGCAATCGCGCGAGGTCTTGCCAGGTGGGAGCTTCCATGCCGAGCGAGCGCAGCAGATTCAACTGGCGCTCCTGTGTGTAGTTCAGCACCCACTGGTTCCAGCGGTTGTTGACCGCTTCCCAGGCAGCGCGCATCTGCATCAGCATGGTGGGACTGATCACATTGTCCATGGCGGATTCGAATGCACCGCGTGGGGCTTGCAGACGACGATACTCGCCGATGCGCGAGGGCATCACCGCGCCAGTGGGGTCGACGCGAACCCAGCCTTTGCCTTCGATCCACACCTCGGTCCATGCATGCGCGTCGGCCTGGCGAACGGTCCAGTAGCCGTCGAAGCCGTTGATGTCTCCGCCCTGGTAGCCGGTGACGACGCGCGCAGGAATGTCGAGCGCGCGCATTAGTACGGCAAAGGCCGAGGCAATGTGTTCGCAGAATCCTTCCTTGCGATCGAACCAGAATTCGTCGGCCGAATGCGTGCCGTAGATGCCGGGGTCGAGCGTGTACGTGTAGCCTTGGGTGCGTAGACGATTCAAGGCGGCGTTCACGAAGGCCATGTTGTCTTTGCCTTGCAATTGCGGGTCGGCGCGCATCTCGTTGGCCAACGCCAAAGTGCGTGGGTTGAAGCCGCGAGGCAGTTGAACAAAAGGCTTGAGTTCGCGGGTGCGTTCCAGCGGGCCGCTTTGGAAGTCGATATGACTTTGTGCCGTGTAGCGCATCACGCTTTGCGGCGGGCGATTGATGACCCATTGCAGGGCCGGTGTCATGCGTGCGCGGAACCCTTCGGGTAGCTGGGGAGCTTGTTCAGCCGCATCCAACAGCAGCAGCCACTGGCGCTGATTGGTTTCCAGCGTTACCTCGTATTTGAGCGGCTCCCCGCGTACCTGCAGTTGTGCGGACGAGGGCAGTGCACTGTTGTTGGCCTGCGCCTCGTAAGAGCCACCGGCAAACCACTGTTCACCGTTGAAGTAACTCATCACTGGGCCACGGAAATACAGAAAGCGCTGTTCGGGCGCGCGGCCTCCCGGCGTGTCGAACTTGATGCGCATGGCCACGCTTTCATCGAGCACCAGCGAAGCCATGTTGCCGATTTTCAGTTCATCCGACAGGCCGCTGCGCCCTCGCAAATCCTCCCCCGGCATCCCCCACAACGGCGCCATGCGCGGAAACAGCATGAACAGCACCAACATGATGGGTGCACCCAGCAGCGACATCCACGCCGCTGTGCGCATGCTCTGCATGAGCGGTGGCTTGCCGACCGGCATGTTGGAGTTGATGAGCGCGGTAAGCAGACCCAGCAAACCCAGCAGCATCACCATCGCGACCAGCAGCGATTGCGAGAAAAAGAAGTTCGCCAGCAGCGTGAAGAAGCCGAGAAAGAAGATCACCATTGCGTCGCGCCTGGCGCGCAACTCCAGCGTCTTGAGCACCAGCAGCATGATGATCAGCGTGACGCCTGCGTCGCGGCCGACGATGGTCTTGTGCGAGATGATGGTGAGCGCGACGGCCACCATCAGCAGACCTCCCTTGATCCAGCGATTGGGCAACGGGCGCTGGTTCCACGCAAGCCATGCGCGCCACAGCAGCAGGGCGTAGGCGAACGGCATGGTCCACGGCGGCACATGGGGTGTGAGCGGCGAGATCACCAGTGCGACGACGGCGAGCAGCCACAGCGTGTCTCGCGTTTCGCGCGGCAGGGAATTCAGGCGCTGGATCAGGTTGCCCGAAGCAGTGTTTGAAGAAGAGCGGGAGGCGGAAATGTTCAGCATAGCGCCAGAGCCTCCAGGCAGCGGTGGCGGTGCGCGGCGCCGGTGTCGGGGCCCAGCTCGCGACCGGGCAGGCGCAGGCCGTATTCGACGCCCAAACGGTCGGCCTGCAGCACCCATGCGGTCAGGCGCGAGATGCGGGCTTCGGGCGCTTGCAATCCGGTCGCTGCCATGTCCAGCCACAGTTCTTGCTGCTGCGATTGCTGTGCATCGCGGCTCACAAGTTCATCCGAACCTGCTGCGAATGATTTGGCGGCTTTTTTCCAGACCACCAGCTTGAGCGGGTCACCGCGCTGATAGGCGCGCACGCCGTCGAATTCACCGATGCCGCGCGTGGGTGCGTTGCCCGATCCATGCGAGCGCGCTTCGCCGGGGGGCAGTTGCGGTGCTGGCTTTTCGGGTTGCGGATAGACCAGCACTTGCGCGGCAGGACGCCAGATGGTCCAGACGCGAAAGGTGCCGAGTGGATAGCGGGTTTCTGCCTTGAGCGTAGGCACGTTGTGCAGACCACGACGCTCGGGTTTGAAGGCGATCTGCACGCTGGCCGAACCTGCGCCCGGCACATCGGTCCAGACCCAGTTGTCGTTGCCATAGACCGTCATGCCGATGGCGTGACGCGGTTGCTTGCGTGTGCTGTTGAGTTGGATTTCGAGCGTGCTGCCGGACCCGAGAAACTGCGGTGCAGGATCGAGCAGATGCAGTTGCAGACCGCGCAGCGTGGAGTGGCAAACGTAGATGCTCACCGCGACACAGCCCACCAGCAGAAAGGTCAGCAGATAGCCCAGATTGAGTTGAAAGTTGATCGAGCCGATGAGCAGCAACAGCAAGGTGAGCGCCAACATCCAGCCCGCGCCCGTCGGCACGATGTAGACATTGCGCTGCGTGAGCGTCTGCGTGTTGGTGCGCGGCAGGCGGCTGTTCCACCAGTTTTGCCAGCGTCGGCGGAGGGCGGCCACGGGGCCACGGCCGGACGTTGGCGTGGTGTTGTTTGCGGTCGCGGCCGTGCTCGAAGAGGGGCTGAAAGTCTGCATGCGCTGGTCAGTCCGATGTTCTCGATGAAGCCTCAGGGCAGGGGGGTTGCCTCGATCATCGCGCGCACCTGCTCGACCGCGCCGCGTCCCGCATCACCGACCGGAATCAGACGGTGGGCAACGGTCTGCGGCAGGATGGCCTGGACGTCGTCGGGGGCCACGTAGTCGCGCCCGCTGATCAGCGCCTGTGCCTTGGCCGCGCGCATGAGCGCAATGCCCGCGCGGGGCGACAGACCCTGCAGAAACCAGCGGCCGGAGCGCGTGGCGGTGATCAGGTCCTGCACATAGTTGAGCAGCGCGTCCGAGGCGTGGACCTTGAGCACTTCCTGCTGCAACTGCTCCAGTTCACCCTGCGACAACTGCGGCAGCAGGTGGTCGAGCATGTCGCGGCGGTCCGAGCCTGCGAGCAGCATGCGTTCGGCATGGCGGTCCGGGTAGCCGAGCGAGATGCGCATCAGAAAACGGTCGAGTTGCGATTCGGGCAGCGCAAAGGTTCCGAGCTGGTCGTGCGGATTCTGCGTGGCGATCACGAAGAACGGATGCGGCAGGGCGCGGGTTTCGCCCTCGACCGAGACTTGGCGCTCTTCCATGGCTTCGAGCAGCGCGCTTTGCGTCTTGGGGCTGGCACGGTTGATTTCGTCGGCCAGCAGCACCTGCGCGAACACCGGGCCGGGGTGAAAAATGAAGGCTTCCTTGCCGCGTTCGTAGATCGAGACGCCGGTCAGATCGCTGGGCATCAGGTCGGCGGTGAACTGCACGCGCGAAAAACGCAGGCCGAAGGTGCTGGCCAACGCATGTGCTAGCGTAGTTTTGCCGACGCCTGGTACGTCTTCGATCAACAAATGCCCACCTGCGAGCAGACATGCAACGCAGTCCTGTACCTGAGATTCCTTGCCGACGATCACCGTGTTAAGCTGATCCAGAAGCGATTTGATCTTTTGCTGTGCGTGCATGGCTTGACGTTATTCGAAAATTACAAGAGACATCTCAATGACTGTGAGCAAGACGGGACTATTCACACATCGCGACTGCTGGAAGCATGAAATGGGCCCCGGCCACCCCGAGTGTCCGGCGCGCCTCGATGCCATCGAAGACCGCCTGCTGGTGACCGGCGTGGCCGATGCGCTTGAGCGATACGAGGCTCCTCTGGCGTCCCTCTCCGACATAGAGCTTGCGCATGATCGCATGTATGTGGCCTCGGTGCGCGGAATGTCGGACCGGGTGGCCGAGGAACAACTCGCCGGAGGCCCGTCGTATCAGCAGATCGACACCGACACCTCCATGAATGCCCACACGTGGAATGCCGCTTTGCGCTCTGCTGGAGCGGCCATTGCGGCGACCGACGCGGTCATGTCGGGCGAGCTGGAAAACGCCTTCTGCAGCGTGCGCCCGCCAGGGCACCATGCCACGCGCGACAAGGCCATGGGCTTTTGTTTCTTCAACAACGTGGCGATCGGCGCCAAATACGTGCTTGACCGCTACCACCTCAAGCGTGTGGCGGTGGTGGATTTCGACGTGCACCACGGCAACGGCACGGAAGACATCCTCGCGGGCGACGAGCGCACGCTCATGGTCAGCATCTTCCAGCACCCGTTCTACCCCTACAGCGGCGACCACAATCCGGCCTCCAACATGGTCAACGTGCCGGTTCCGGCCTACACCAAGGGCATGGACATCCGCGAAATCGTCGAGATGATGTGGATTCCGCGCCTTGAAGCCTTCAAGCCCGAGATGATCTTCGTGAGCGCTGGCTTCGACGCCCACCGCGAGGACGACATGGGCCAGCTCGGAATGACCGAGCAGGACTACGCCTGGATCACCCAGCGCATCAAGGACGTGGCGCGGCGCTTCTCGAACAACCGCATCGTCTCCTGCCTCGAAGGCGGCTACATGATGGGCCCGCTCTCGCGCAGCGTCGAGGCGCATATCCGCGTGCTGGCCGATCTCTGAATTCAGTTTTCAGCATCGTCCTACGGCTGAACCGCTGATCGGTCAGCCCGGTTGTGTCAAGATCGTGTTCTCGTGCGGGTCAGCCGCACGGAACCCGAATCCTGAACAGCCATGACTTTTGACATCACCGATTTTTCCGAAGGCCCGCTGCGCGCCGAGCGCGATTCCCGTGGCGTGGTCACGCTGACGCTCGATGATCCCAAGCGCTTCAACGCCCTTGGGCACGAGATGCTGGCTGCGCTGCAGAAGGCATTCGGCGGCATCGCCAAGGACGAGTCGGTCCGCGTCGTGGTGCTCGCGGCCAACGGCAAGGCCTTCTGCGCCGGTCACAACCTCAAGGACATGGCCGCCAACCCCGAGCTGCCGTTCTATCAGGACCTGTTTGCCCAGTGCAGCCGCATGATGCTGTCCATCCACAAGCTGCCCGTGCCGGTGATCGCCAAGGTACATGGCATGGCGACGGCGGCGGGTTGCCAACTGGTCGCGCAGTGCGATCTGGCGGTGGCTACCGAGGATTCCAGCTTTGCCACCAGCGGCATTCAATACGGCCTGTTCTGCTCCACGCCCAGCGTGCCTCTGGTGCGCAATGTGCCGGCCAAGGTGGCCATGGAGATGCTGCTCACGGGCGACTTCATCGACGCAAAGTCGGCCTTGGAACAGGGGCTTGTGAACCGCGTGGCGAGTGCCGACCAGCTCGATGCCGAGGTCGAAAAGCTGGTCGCATCCATCGTCGCCAAGCCGCGCACCGCCGTGGCCATGGGCAAGGCGCTGGTCTATCAGCAGCGCGAAATGGGCCTCGAATCCGCCTACCAGTTGGCTGGACAGACCATGGCCGTCAACATGATGGACGTGGATGCGCAGGAGGGCGCACGCGCCTTTGTCGAGAAGCGCAAACCCGTGTGGCGCAACGCCTGATCAAGACCAATGCAAGGGACGCACAGCATGGAATGGCTTGATCGGTTGCAGCAGGAGTTTCAGGGCTCGCACGCCTGGCTCGAAGTCGCGGTGTTGCTGGGCTGTCTGGCGCTGGCATATGTCGTCAGCATGGTGCTGGTGCGCAAGCGCGGCCCCGATGCGCCGGAGTCGATCTGGTTCGGCCGCCGACCCACCAACGGCGTGATGTTTCCGCTCGCGGCGCTGGTGCTGGTGTACGCATCGCGGCTGGTGGTCGAGCAATTTCAGCCGATCTTTCTTTTGCGCGTGGCGGTGCCGATCTTCACCTCGCTGGTGCTGATCCGCTGGATTGCCCGCGTGCTCGCCGCCACCTTTCCGAATTCCAGTCTCGCGCGGCTGGTCGAGCGCATTTTCTCGTGGGTGGCCTGGGCGGTCGCGGTGCTGTGGATTCTGGGGCTGCTCCCCGGCGTCATGGCGGAGCTGGACGGCATTTCCCTCGCGTTCGGCAAGACCAAGCTGAGCCTGCTCACGCTGATTCAGGGCAGCCTGTCTGCCGCGCTGATGCTCGTGGCGGCGCTCTGGGCCTCGGCCACGTTCGAGCGCCGCGTGCTCGACGAAACCGTCACCGATCTGTCGATGCGCAAGGTGTTCGTCAACATGACGCGCGCTCTGCTGCTGCTCGTTGCACTGCTGTTCGCGCTGTCCGCCGTGGGTGTGGATCTGACGGCGCTGTCGGTCTTGGGCGGTGCGATGGGCGTGGGTCTGGGCTTCGGCATGCAGAAGCTCGCGGCCAACTATGTGAGCGGCTTCGTGATTCTGCTGGAGCGCTCGCTGCGCATCGGCGACAACGTGCGCGTCGATGGCTTCGAAGGCCGCATCACCGATATCAAGACCCGCTACACGCTGATCCGCGCGGGCAATGGCCGCGAGTCCATCGTGCCCAACGAAAGCATCATCACGCAGCGCGTAGAGAACCTGACCGACGCGGATCTGAAGTTCAACATCACCACCAACATCGGCGTGGGCTACGACAGCGACGTCGCGCAGGTCCAGCAGATTCTGGCCGACGCCGCCAAGGCGCAGGAGCGCGTGCTCAAGGCGCCCGAGCCGGTGGCCCATCTGGTGAACTTCGGGGCCGATGCCATCGAATTCAGCCTGAACTTCTGGATCAACGATCCGGGCGCAGGCACGGCCAACATCAAATCTCAAGTCAACATCGCGCTGCTCAAGGGGCTGCGCGAGGCAGGAATCGACATTCCGTATCCACAACGAGTACTGCATTTGGCGGATGCTGCAGGCGCTGTGGGTGCGGTACTTTCCAATTCACCTCAAAAGGGTGGGGCGGTGGCGGGGCCATCTCAGGAGTGAGTCCTTCACTGGACAGGCGCAGCAATGCGTCACGTTCGTGACTGGGAGAGTTTTTCTCAGAACTCATTCCGAAAGATATCTGCTACGATATTGGTCATAAAAGCACGACCGTTCTATTTTTAAAAAAACCGCTCATTCGAGATTCCAGTAGCCGCAGTTGCTGCGGTGCGGGATAGAATGATTTGGTTTACGTACACGTCAACTGAGCCAGTCAATAAACTTAAGGAGCCGCAGCAATGAAGGTATTGGTCCCTGTCAAACGCGTGGTGGACTACAACGTCAAGGTCCGAGTGAAGTCGGATGGAACGGGTGTGGACATCGCGAACGTGAAGATGTCGATGAACCCGTTTGACGAGATCGCCGTCGAAGAAGCAGTACGTCTGAAGGAAAAGGGCGTGGTCACGGAAGTGATCGCTGTTTCCTGCGGCGTGGCGCAGTGCCAGGAAACCCTGCGCACCGCGATGGCCATCGGCGCAGACCGTGGCATCCTGGTGGAAACGACGGAAGAGCTCCAACCTCTGGCCGTCGCCAAGCTGCTGAACGCACTGGTCGCCAAGGAGCAACCGGGCCTGATCATCCTCGGCAAGCAAGCCATCGATGACGACTCCAACCAGACCGGCCAGATGCTGGCTGCATTGGCCGACCTGCCACAGGCGACCTATGCGTCGAAGGTGGAAGTCGCGGGCGACAAAGTCACCGTGGCGCGTGAAGTGGACGGCGGCATGGAAACTCTGTCGCTGAGCACTCCAGCCGTCATCACGACTGACCTGCGCCTGAACGAGCCACGTTATGTGACTCTGCCGAACATCATGAAGGCCAAGAAGAAGCAGCTCGACGTCGTCAAGCCTGAAGACTTGGGCGTCGATGTGACCCCGCGCCTGAAGACCCTGAAGGTCGTCGAGCCCGCCAAGCGCGGCGCTGGCGTGAAGGTGCCGGATGTCGCCGCACTGGTCGACAAGCTGAAGAACGAAGCCAAAGTGATCTAAAGATAAGGAGAACAACAATGACCGCACTCGTTATTGCAGAACACGACAACGCTTCGATCAAGTCCGCCACTTTGAACGCAGTGACTGCTGCCAAGGCTACTGGTGGTGATGTGCACGTTCTGGTCGCAGGTGAAAACGCTGGCGCAGCCGCTGCTGCAGCCGCTCAGATCGCTGGTGTCTCCAAAGTCATCCATGCTGACGGCGCGAGCCTGAAGGATGGTCTGGCCGAGAACGTCGCCGCTCAAGTTCTGGCCATCGCCAGCAACTACAGCCACCTCCTGTTCCCCGCGACTGCTTCCGGCAAGAACGTGGCTCCACGCGTGGCTGCCAAGCTGGACGTGGCACAGATCAGCGACATCACCAAGGTGGTGTCCGCTGACACGTTCGAGCGCCCGATCTACGCTGGCAACGCCATCGCTACCGTGCAATCGACCGATGGCATCAAGGTCATCACCGTGCGTGGTACAGGCTTTGACGCTGCTGCTGCAACTGGTGGCTCCGCTGCTGTGGAAGCCGTGGCTGCCGTCGCCGATTCCGGCAAGAGCGCCTTCGTTGGCCGCGAAGTCACGAAGAACGACCGCCCTGAACTGACCGCAGCCAAGATCATCGTCTCCGGTGGTCGTGCTCTGGGTTCGGCAGAAAAGTTCACCGAAGTGATGACGCCCCTGGCCGATAAGCTGGGTGCCGCCATCGGCGCAAGCCGCGCTGCAGTGGACGCAGGCTACGCCCCGAACGACCTGCAAGTCGGCCAGACCGGCAAGATCGTCGCACCTCAGCTGTACATCGCAGCGGGCATCTCCGGCGCGATCCAGCACTTGGCCGGCATGAAGGACTCCAAGGTGATCGTCGCGATCAACAAGGACGAAGAAGCGCCGATTTTCTCGGTGGCTGATTACGGCCTCGTGGCAGACCTGTTCGTGGCTGTGCCTGAGCTGGTCAAGGCCCTGTAAGCCGATAGCGCTACAAAACGGGGCATCGCGTGCGATGCCCTTTTTTTCGCCAGTTTTTGCAATTTATTAGTCGAGACCCACCATGAGCTACGTCGCCCCTCTGAAGGACATGCTGTTTGACATCGAGCACCTTGCCAACATCGAGCAAGTGGCAAAGATCCCCGGTTTTGAAGATGCAGGTCTCGAAACCGCGCAAGCCGTTCTGGAGGAATGCGCCAAGCTCTGCGAAGGCGTGGTGGCTCCACTGAACGTGGCTGGCGACCTGAATCCTTCCTCGTGGAAGGACGGCGTGGTCACCTCCACTCCCGGCTTCAAGGACGCCTTCAAGCAATACGCGGAAGGTGGCTGGCAAGGTTTGCAGCACCCGGTTGATTTTGGTGGCCAAGGCCTGCCAAAGACCATCGGTGCGGCCTGCATCGAAATGCTCAACAGCGCCAACCTGAGCTTTGCGCTGTGCCCGCTGCTCACCGACGGTGCGATCGAAGCGCTGCTCACTGCAGGCAGCGACGAGCTCAAGGCGACCTATCTCGAAAAGCTCGTGACCGGCGAGTGGACCGGCACGATGAACCTGACCGAGCCGCAAGCCGGTTCCGATCTGGCGCTGGTTCGCACCAAGGCCGATCCACAGCCGGACGGCAGCTACAAGGTGTTCGGCACCAAGATTTTCATCACCTACGGCGAGCACGACATGGTGGACAACATCGTCCATCTGGTGCTGGCTCGCGTGGCTGGTGCGCCCGAAGGCGTGAAGGGCATCAGCCTGTTCGTCGTGCCCAA
This sequence comes from Diaphorobacter sp. HDW4B, assembly GCF_011305535.1. Classification (GTDB taxonomy): domain Bacteria; phylum Pseudomonadota; class Gammaproteobacteria; order Burkholderiales; family Burkholderiaceae_C; genus Diaphorobacter_A. Next base: position 699,039 of record NZ_CP049905.1, on the reverse strand, counting down.
GTTCATGGTCAACAAGGACGGCTCGCTGGGCGATCGCAACGACGTGCATTGCGTCTCCATCGAGCACAAGATGGGCATCAAGGCATCGCCGACTGCCGTGCTGCAATTCGGCGACAACGGCGGTGCCATCGGCTATCTGGTCGGTGAAGAAAACCGTGGCCTCGAGTACATGTTCATCATGATGAACGCGGCTCGCTATTCGGTGGGCGTGCAGGGCATCGCCGTGGCCGATCGCGCCTACCAGAAGGCTGTGGCCTACGCCAAGGACCGCGTGCAAAGCCGTCCGGTGGATGGCAGCGTGAAGGGCAGCGCCACCATCATTCATCATCCCGACGTGCGCCGCATGCTCATGACCATGCGCGCCTACGTCGAAGGCTGCCGTGCCATGGCGCTGACGGGCGCGGCCGCATTCGATGCCGCACACCATCATGCCGATGCGCAAGTGCGTGCCGACAACGCCACGTTCTACGAATTCCTCGTGCCGCTCATCAAGGGCTACAGCACCGAGATGAGCCTGGAAGTCACCAGCCTTGGCGTGCAAGTGCATGGCGGCATGGGCTTCATCGAAGAAACGGGTGCCGCGCAGTACTACCGCGACGCCAAGATTCTCACGATCTACGAAGGCACGACCGCCATTCAGGCGAACGACCTCGTGGGCCGCAAGACCACGCGTGACGGCGGCGCATCCGCCAAGGCCATCGCCGCGCAGATCGAAAAGACCGAGGTAGAACTCATCGCCAACGGCAGCGACAACGCCAAGTCCGTGGCCGCTCGCTTGGCTGCTGCGCGCAAGGCATTCCTCGACGTGGTGGACTACATGGCTGGTGCCGCCAAGACATCGCCCAACGATGTGTACGCAGGCAGCGTGCCTTACCTGATGCTCGCGGGCAACCTCGTCGCAGGCTGGCAGCTCGCACGCGCGCTGCTGGTGGCGCAAGACCTGTCCGCCAAGGGCGAAGACAAGCAGTTCATGGATGCCAAGATCGCCACCGCGCGTTTCTACGCCGATCACATTCTGGTGAAAGCGTCCGCTCTGCGCGAATCCATCGTCGATGGAGCTTCCTCCGTGATGGCGTTGCCACAGGACGCGTTCTGATCGCACATTGATCGTGCCACTGTCGCCGATGCGCTTGGGTGATCAAGCCATCGGTGTCAGCATTCTCTCTTCCACAACAAACAAATCTCAGGAGACTCTCGCCATGTCCAAGCTGCCACCCGTGCTGCAAAAGCTTGCGCTGCCCGTGATCGGATCGCCCCTGTTCATCATCAGCAATCCCAAGTTGGTGATCGAGCAGTGCAAGGCGGGCATCGTCGGCTCCATGCCGGCGCTCAATGCGCGCCCCGCAGAGCAGCTCGATGACTGGCTGGCCGAGATCACCGAGACGCTGGCCGCGTGGGACAAAGCGCATCCTGATCAGCCTTCCGCGCCGTTCGCCATCAACCAGATCGTCCACAAGAGCAACGACCGCCTCGAGCACGACCTGCAACTGTGTGCCAAATACAAGGTGCCGCTCGTGATCACCAGTCTCGGCGCGCGCGAAGACGTGAATCAGGCCGTGCACAGTTGGGGCGGCGTGGTGATGCACGACATCATCAACAACAAGTTTGCGCACAAGGCCATCGAGAAAGGTGCCGATGGCCTGATCGCTGTGGCTGCCGGCGCGGGCGGACACGCTGGCGTGAAGAGCCCGTTCGCGCTGATCCAGGAAATTCGCCAATGGTTCGATGGCCCGGTCGCGCTCTCGGGCTCCATCTCCACCGGTGGTGCCGTGCTGGCCGCACAAGCCATGGGCGCAGACTTTGCCTACATCGGTTCGGCCTTCATCGCCACCAACGAGGCGCGTGCGTCCGATGAGTACAAGCAGGCGATCGTCGATGGCAACTCCGACGACATCATCTACAGCAACCTGTTCACCGGCGTGCACGGCAACTACCTCGCCGCCAGCATCCGCGCCGCGGGCCTCGATCCGGAAAATCTGCCCGAGTCCGACCCCAGCAAAATGAACTTCGGAGGCGGTGGCGCAGCCAAGGCGTGGAAGGACATCTGGGGCAGTGGCCAGGGCATTGGTGCCGTCAACCAGATCGGCAGCGCCGCAGACTACATCGCCCGCTTGAAGCGCGAGTACGCGGAAGCCCGCGCGCGCTTGGCGCTCTGAGACGCAAGCCGATTCCGGGTTTTGTGGGGCGCCTTCGGGCGCCCTTTGTTTTGGGCGTGGCTTGTGTTGATATTGGTAAGGAAGTAAGATTTCCTTGAATTCATGAGTTTCTGGAGACTTCCATGCTTGCCAAACTGACCTCAAAAAACCAGATCACCCTGCCCAAGGCTGTTGTGTCGAAGGTAGATGCCGCAGAGTATTTCGAAGTCGCGGTTGAAAACGGACGAATCGTGTTGACCCCCGTGCGCGTACAGCAAGCACAGGCCGTTCGCGACAAGCTGCAGCAACTCGGTATTTCGGATCAGGATGTGGAAGTCGCAATCTCTTGGGCGCGTCAGTGATGGCCCCAGTCCTGCGCGTCGTACTGGACACCAATGTAGTTCTGTCGGCACTGCTGTTCACCTCCGGAAAGCTGGCCTGGATACGCCGCGCGTGGCAGTTCCAGCAATTGCAGCCGCTGGTTTGCAGAGAATCGGTCAGCGAGCTGCTTCGCGTGCTGGCATATCCCAAGTTCAGGTTGTCGAGCCAGGACCAGCAGGCTTTATTGGAGGACTTTTTGCCATACACCGATGTGGTCGAGTTGCCTCAGCCTTGGCCCGAATTGCCACTTTGCCGCGATGCGAAGGATCAAATGTTCATCGTGCTCGCAAGCGTCGGCAAAGCGGATGCTCTTGTCACTGGTGACGGCGACATTCTTGCAATGCGCGAAGCGTTGCCTGGTTTGATCGCGACACCTGAAGAGTTTGCTGCACGCCTTGCAGTTTGATTTGTGAATGGCCGAGCGTTGCTTGTTGGGTCGAGCGATGAGCCAATCTGCGCTTTGCTCGAACTGCATCTTCAAGCCGCTTTCAGCTCACCAGCACGGAGCGCCTTCGGGCGCTCTTCCTTTATGGGCAGATTCACGAAAGCCGCCAGCAGCGCCAGCGCCGCATCGGCCCACCACATCCAGTCATAGTTGCCGGTGGCCACCACCGCAATGCCGCCCAGCCACGCGCCCAGAAAACCGCCGACCTGGTGGCTCAGCAGCGTCAGGCCGAACAGCGTCGCCAGATAGCGCGGGCCGAACAGTTTGGTGGTGATGCCCGCTGTCGGCGGCACCGTCGCAAGCCATGTGGAGCCCAGCACCACGGCGAAGATGTAGAAGGTCATCGGCTCTTTGGGCGCAAGCATGAAGATCACGATCGCCACGGCGCGCGAGAGATACATCCAGAACAGGATCATCTTCATCCGCACATGTGCGCCCAGCGCACCCACCGCCAGACTGCCCACTACATTCGCCAGTCCAATGATGGCCAGCGATGTGGACGCCACGTTTGCGCTCAGGCCGCACAGATCCACCTCACCCGGCATGTGCGTGACCAGAAACGCGATGTGAAATCCGCAGGTGAAAAACCCGGCATGCAGACACCAGTAGCTCTTGTCGCGCAACGCAATCTTCAGTTGCTGGCGAAGTGTGAGCGAGTCGCCAGGCGTCGCATTCTGAGCCGTTGACGGAGCACGCGGTTTGCCGCGCAGCCACCATGCGAGCGGTGCCGTGGTGAGTGCCACGACCGCCATCATCCACATGGCCTGCATCCAGCCAAACGCCGACATCACCGCCTGATTGAGTGGCGCGAAAATGAACTGGCCCATGCTCCCGCCCGCGTTGATCACGCCTCCCGCCAGCGAGCGCTGTTGCGGTGCAATGCGCTGCGCCGTCGCACCGATCAGGATGGAGAAACTCCCCGCGCCAGCGCCCGCAGCGCTCAGAATGCCAAGCGCAAAAATCAGGCCCCATTCACTCGTCACCTGCGTGGTGAGCGCACTGCCAGCGGCCAGCAAGAATGCGCCCAGCACGATCACGCGGCCCGGCCCCCAGCGGTCGGCCACCGCGCCAAAAATCGGCTGGATCGCACCCCAGACCAACTGCGCAATCGCCATGGCAAAACTGATCTTGGCAATGCCCAGACCGGTCTGCGTGTTGATCGGCGAAAGAAACAAACCCAGCGATTGGCGCGACCCCATGGTGATCATGAGAATCAGCGCGGCGACCAGCACCAGCGTCCACGAAGTCGTGACGGCGGCGGGGTTGGAGGTGCTTGAAGTGGATGCGGAGGAGGGCTGCTTCATGGGGTGACTCCTCGGATCGAGCGGAACGACATGACCAGTTGGGGCAATACCCCTTGTGAAAAGCTGTATTGTTCAAAAATGGGGCTGGGGTGACAAACGATATAAATTGCTTTATGGAATAGAATTTCTACTCCATGACCGCTCCGCTTCCGCTCAAATCCCTCGTCGTCTTCGATGCTGCCATGCGCCACAAAAGCTTCACGCTGGCCGCGCAGGAGTTGAACGTCACGCCCGGAGCTGTCGGCCAGCAAATCCAGAAACTCGAAGAGTGGCTGGGTGCGCCGCTGTTTGTGCGCAGCATCCGTCAGGTGGCTCCCACCGCCGATGCGCAGGCCTACTGGGCTAGCATCCAGCCCGCGCTGTCGCGTATCCAGCAGGCCAGCGACCAACTTCGCCTGAGCCAAAGCAACGAGGTCTGGCTCTCCATGCCGCCCACGTTGGCCGCCAAATGGTTTGCCCCGCGCATGGCCGCGTTTCTCACGCTGCACCCGGAAGTTTCTCTGCACCTTGGCGCAACCACCGACCTCACCAACTTTGACCGCGACCGCGCCGATCTGGCCATCCGCCACTTCCACGGAAACGACCCGCAGCTCCAGGTCGATCTGCTCTATACCGACGAGGCGCGCCTGTACTGCACGCCGGCCTACGCCAAGCGCATCAAGCTGAAATCTCCCGACGATCTCGTGCGCTCCACCTTGCTCAACACCACCATCCTGCCGCATTGGGACGAGTGGCTTGCGGGCTTCAGCCGTCTTGGACCAACGCAGATCGCCAGCATCACGCGTCAGCACTTTGACCAGTCCGCGCTCGCCATCGAAAGTGCTCGACACAGCCAGGGCGTGGTGCTCAGCAGCGCGATTCTGGTGGAGGCAGAACTGCGTGACGGCACGCTGGTGGAGCCGTTCGAGACCATGCGGCTGCCCGTGAACAAGGCCTACTACCTCGTGCATCACAAGCAAGCGAATCTGCGGCCTGCGGCGCGTGCCTTGAGGGAATGGCTGCTGACCGTGGCAGGGGCGGAGCGGGGCACCATCAAAGCACGGGGCAAGCAGGTGTTGTGAATGCCTACTCCTGTGTGAAGGTACGCAGCACAAAACGATGCCCCTGATGGTGACTCGACCAAAAGACTGAGCTTTTTGTGCATGCAAAGCCTGCCGCGCTGACGCCAAAGCGGGCCGAAGCCTAAGATGGTCCACACTGATGCAGTCGGCCAAAAGCAGGAAGAGCCTGCCCGCTACTCCACCCCAAGTAGCCCCTCCGGCCCCGCCTTGAGCCCCTATCTCCGCCCAAGCCGGGCACCGTCTCTCGCTCTTTCGCATCAACCCCGTTTTTTCATTTGATTGATACACGCAGCCGGTATCGCGCATCGATGCCGCTGTCGGGTCATTGCTTTTTGGTCTGGTTCTTTCTGTGCTCGCCTTCATCACCCGGCTGTTCCCCCTGTGGGCGGCCTTGATGTCTGTAGTTGCCTACAGCGTCCCCTCGCTTTTTCTCGGTTTCAAACCCCACATCGCGCAACTGCTCATGCTGATCATGTTCGCCATGGGCGTCACCCTGCGCGTGAGCGACTTCAGCCGCGTGCTGCAACGTCCCGCGCCCATCGCTGCAGGGCTTTTTCTGCATTACCTCATCATGCCGCTGGCCGCATGGCTGATCGCCAAGGCGCTCAACATGTCGCCGGAACTCACTGCCGGCATGGTGCTGGTGGGCAGCGTTGCGAGTGGAACTTCGTCGAACGTGATGATCTTTCTGGCCAAGGGTGATGTGGCGCTGTCCGTCACCATCAGCGCGCTTTCCACGCTGGTCGGCATCGTGGCAACGCCGCTGCTGGCGCGCCTGTACATCTCCGCAGACATCGACGTGCCCGTCAGCGCCTTGTTGATGGAGATCGCCCAGATCGTCGTGCTGCCCATTGGATTGGGGCTGCTGCTCAACCATTTCTGGCACGCGCAGATCAAGCGCATCGAGCGCGTATTGCCCATCGTGTCGATGGTGTCCATCCTGCTCGTTCTGGCCACCGTGGTGGCCCTGAGCCGCGACCGCATCGCCACCGTCGGAGGCGTGGTGATCATCGGTGTGATCGCCCACAACCTGATCGGCTATCTGGGCGGTTACTGGGGTGGTCGCCTGCTGGGCTTCGACAAATCCGTCTGCCGCACGCTGGCGATCGAAGTGGGCATGCAGAACTCCGGGCTTGCAGCCAGCTTGGGTGCCAAGTTCTTCACGCCGATGGCGGCACTGCCGGGAGCCATTTTCTCGGTCTGGCACAACATCTCGGGCTCTCTGCTCGCGGGTTACTGGTCGAGTCGCCCTACGGGCACTGCCAACGACCATGTGAAGCGGGAAGACGTTTCGCTGCATTGAGGATGCGGGCCCACACCGAGGGCCCAGTAAACCAAATTGCACTTCGGCGCGTTGAATGGGGTACCGGCGTTGGAAGCGTCGGTGCCCATGTATTTGGTGGCGTCTTTACAAAGACATTGTCGGATACACGGGGCAAGAGAGACAAAGCCTTTCTTTCGCCGCCTGCAGAATCTGATCAAAGAGCGCAAAATCTCGCCTTTGCCGGGTTGGCAGTGCATCCGTCCAGCCGGAACCGAATACATACAACACATAAAAAATGTCTTCCGCAAAGCGCAATGCAAGCATCGACTGCATCAAGGGCTTGGCCTGTGCCGCCATCGTCTGGCATCATCTGGCGTTCTACGGCCCCATGTCCGATGTGGCCCAACCCCTTCTTCCCCACACCATCGAATGGCTGAGCGAATACGCTCGCATGGCCGTTCAGATCTTTCTGGTGCTCGGCGGCTATCTGGCCGCAGCCAGTCTGGCGCCCAAGGGTCTCGCCAAGTTCGACAACGCGCCCGAGCAGATCAGCAAACGTTTCATCCGCCTGGTGGTTCCTTACGCGGTGGCGTTGATCGTGGCGGTGCTGCTGTCCGATCTGGTGCGCTCCATCATGGACCACCCCTCGGTTCCCGGCGAGCCCACCATTCCGCAGTTGATCGCAAATGCCTTTTTGCTGCAGGACATCGTGGGTGAAGAGGCGCTGTCGGCCGGCGTCTGGTATGTCGCCATCGACTTCCAGTTGTTCGTGATGTCGGTGCTGCTGTTTGCCTCCATGCGCACGCTCAAGCTCTCCGATCAGACCCGCGCTCGCGTCACGAAGGCGTTCGTGATTGCAGGTGTGTGTGCGTCGCTGCTGTATGCCAATCGCGTGTCCGACTGGGACATGTGGGGCATTTATTTCTGGGGTGCTTACGGCCTTGGAATGATGGCTTTCTGGGGCACGCGTTCCAAGCGCTGGGCGCTGTGGTTCATGCTGATCGGCGTGATTGGCTGCCTGTCGCTGTGGCTGGAATTCCGTGGCCGTATCGCCGTGGCGATGACGGCGGCGCTGCTGCTCATGCTGCTCATGCGCCCCGCGCGTGAAGACGGCACCACGCACGCGCAACTGCTGTTTGGCAAGCTCGCCAAGCCCTTCGATCCAATCACCTCGCGCCTGCAAAGTCTGGGGCGCATCTCGTACTCGGTGTTTCTGATCCACTTCTCGATCTGCCTGTTGGTGAATGCCGTCGTGTCCGAGTGGGTGCCCGACTATCCCATCCTGCATCTGCTGGGCATGGTGGCCGCGTTCGCGCTGTCGGTGCTGGCAGGGCGTTTTCTGTATCTGAAGGTCGAGCAGCATGTGCCGACCTGGTCCACCGCACTGCGTTGGCAACTGAGCTTGATCGGTGCCGGTGGTGGTGTGGCGCTGGCCAGTCACTGGATCGGCTGAGTCAGTCGCTTTCAGTTTCCCCAAACAAAAAAACCGCAGTTCATCGAGCTGCGGTTTTTGCTTTTGGGCGCGGAGAAAAGCGCCGATCAGCGATGCAGTTCGCCAGCGCTTTCGGGCTGATACACGATCTGCTTGACGCGCACGGTCATCGGCTTGCCGCCGGGGCTGGGCCATGCCAGCTCGTCGTCAATCGACAGGCCCAGCAGCGCGCTGCCGACGGGTGCGAGGATGGAGATCTTGTCGGCGCTGCCGTCCATGTCGCGTGGGTAGACGAGACTGAGCACGAACTCCTTGCCGGTTTCGGCAATCGCGAATTGCACGGTGGAGTTCATCGTGACCACGTTCGGTGGCATTTCTTCGGGCGCAACGATGTCGGCGCGATCGATCTCGGCCTGCAGGCTTTCCTTGCCCGAAAAGGCGCTCGATGGAATCGCGGCGAGCAATGCTTCGATGCGGTCCACGTCGAGCGAGGACAGCGTGATGGGTGGTTTGGTGGTGACCATGACAGAGCCTCCTGTAGTCAGCAGTCTGAAGACGAAAAAGGTTTCAACTCTATCCGCTATTGCGCGAAAACCGCCAATGTCGCACGGCAGCGGATGGTCAACTGGTTGACTATTCGGTTTCTCTCGGAGCGATTTGAGAACGAATAGGCCCGAATCGAACCAACCCTGCCAGCAACAAGCCCAATTCCTTGAAATTGCGCGGCAGGGGCGATAAATTACTGGATAAATACACAGTAATTTATTAACCATGAACCACCCAGCGCGCAAACCCGAGCAAGCCATCAAAGGGCGAGGCATTGCCACGCAGGTGGTGCATCGCTTCTCCAAAGTGCACACACGCGATCTGGAAGACGACGTCTGGTGGAGCGATGAAGACACCACTGAATCCGCGTCTGCGCCCGTCACGCAGGTGATTCTGGAGGAGGCTCGCAGCGCGTTGTCGAGCAACGATTCGCCCGACATCTTTTTCGAACAATCGATCAACCCATATCGTGGCTGCGAACACGGCTGTGTCTATTGTTATGCGCGTCCCACGCACAGCTATCTGAATCTCTCGCCGGGGCTGGACTTTGAAACTAGGATCATCGCCAAACGCAACATCGCCGAGGTGCTGCGCAAGGAACTGGCCTCGCCCTCGCATCGTCCATCCATCGTCAACATCGGCTCGGCCACGGACTGTTATCAGCCGGTCGAGCGCGAGTTGAAGCTCACGCGCGGCGTGATCGAGGTGATGCGCGATGCGCGGCATCCGTTCTCGCTGATCACCAAATCCAGCGGCGTGGAACGCGATCTGGATCTGCTCTCCGAACTCGCCAAAGACAAGCTCGTGGCGGCTTACGTGACCATCACCACGCTCGATCCCCAACTCGCCAGAATTCTGGAGCCACGCGCGGCAGCGCCGTATCGCCGCCTGCGCACGATTCGCGCCTTGGCAGAAGCGGGTGTGCCGGTGGGTGTGAGCGTTGCGCCGCAGATTCCGTTCATCAACGAAGACATGGAGCAAGTGCTGGTTGCGGCGAAAGATGCGGGTGCGAAGGCGGCGTTCTACACCGTGCTGCGTCTGCCTTGGGAGCTCAACGACATCATGCGCGAATGGCTGCAGCAGCACTACCCGGACCGTGCGGCGCGCGTGCTGGCACGCGTGCAGGACCTGCATGGCGTGAATGATGCAGCGCGCGCAGCAGGGCGCAGCTACGACAGCGATTTTGTGTCGCGCATGAAAGGCTCGGGCGTGTGGGCCGACATGCTGCGGCAGCGGTTCAACAAGACCTGCGAAAAGCTCGGACTGAACCGCGAGAGAACCGAGCTGGATCTCTCGCAGTACAGATCATCCTTGGCCAAAGGGCAGGGCGTTCTGTTCTGACAGTTGGGCTGGAGTTTCAGCGCGGCTCACGCGGCATGCGCGGCACAATGCGCACGCGCTGCCCGCCTTTGCGGCGCATCTGGCCGACCCATTCAAACTCGATGGGGTCGGTGCTCGAAAGCTCAAAACGCAGTGTGCGAATCAGCACGCTCAGCACCGATGCCAGCTCCACCAGCGCAAAGCTGCGTCCGCCGCAGATGCGCTTGCCCCAGACAAAGCTGGAGATCATGCCGCTGCCCATGCCGAAGCCCTCGCGCGCGGCGGCGTCCAGATCAGGTTCCCATGGATTGGGACGCTGCAGCGCTTTTTCATTCACGCCGATGAGCGATACGACGATCACGTCGCCAGCCTTTACCTGCATGTCCGAGAGCTGGTCGTCATCTTGCGCGATGCGCGGCACGAACGGTGCGGTGGGATAAAGGCGCAACAGTTCGGATATGAAGCAGCGCAGATCGCCATGCTCGGCAATGGCGGTCTTGAGGGCTTGCGGATCGCTCTGGTGCTCGTCGTGGATCGCGCTGATGCCCGCGAAAAGACGCTCCTGCAACTGCGGATGACTGGCCAGCAGATGCAGCGCCCAGCCTATGGAATAAGACGCGGTGTCCGTGCCCGCGCCCAGCATCATCGTGAGTTCTTTTTCAAACGAAAAATCAAACCCCGGAACCGACTCCGCTTCCAGCATCTTGCGCAGCATGGGGCTGCCTTGCAACTCTTCGCTGCGCAGCGTCTGCAGCGCGGTGAACACCTGTTTGCGCAATTGCAGAATCTCGCGAATCAGCTCCTTGCTGTGGCTGATGGCATTGCTGCCCGGCTCCACGAAGGCCCACAGTGACGCAAGCTCCGTCAGGCGTGAAGCGCTGTCATGCGCCATGGGGATGCTGCCGACTTCGACCTCCAGAAACATCTGGGTGAAGATGGACAGCATGTTCTGATGAATCAACGCTTCATCGAGCACGTCCGCCGGCGGCTTGCTGGCCAGATGTTCGGCCATGCGCGTTGCTTGCCGGGTGCTGATGTGGAAGGCGCGATCCGCATCGAATTTGCCGAGATAGGGCTGGCTCAGTTCCTGGCGAAACTTCCATTGAGCCCCTTCGTCGGTGAAGCGCGAGCTGCCTGCCACTTGCGAGAACCAGCGGTAATTCTTGGCGTAGTTGTCGACGTTGCGGCGCAGGACGATGTCGGCGTCTTCGAGGTTCTGCACCACCAGCAGACGCCTGCCGTCTGGTTGCGGGGTCGACTCGTTGTGCCCCGGCTGCTCGCGCGCCATGTCATAGAGATGCTGGCAGAAACGCGAGCTGAACTGGCTGTCGCTGGGAGCAAGGAGATCGGTGCTGGCAGTCATGGAATCAAATCGGCAACTCGACGACGGTCTGCTTGCCAAAGAGCGGAGCATTCAATATGCCCAGTATCTGCGTGGCGGCATCCTGCGGCGTGCGCAGACGTCCACGGGTATGCAGCGATTGGAAATTGCCAGCGCCGGGAAACTGCTCGGCAGGCGTCTCGCGCATCTGCGTCTGCATGCCCGTGTCCACCACGCCCGGATGCAAGGCGCAGACCAATGCACCATGGGGTCGGAGTGCTTCTTCCTGCGCGATGCAGCGGGTGGCGTGATCGAGGCCCGCCTTGGCGGCACAGTAGCCCGACATCGACGCAGCCGCCATCTTGGCCAGCGCCGAAGAGATGTTCAATACCTTGCAGACCACGCCGCGCTCGCTGGCTTCGCGGGTGGCGAGCAGAAAGGCCGCCGTCAACATCAGCGGCGCTTCCAGATTCACGCGCAAGGCGTTGGCAGTGTCCTGCAGATCGGTGTCGGCCAGCGGTGCGATTTCGCTGGGTAGCGACGCGGCATTGTTGATCAGTCGAATCTCGCTCCAGCCCTTGTCGGCAGTCGTCTGCTCGCGCAGCCAGTCGCCCAGCTTCTGTGCAGTGGGCTGCGGGTTGGAGAGGTCTTCCTGCCATTGCACAAGGCGCGATCCATGCTCGGCCGCAGTCTGCTCCAAGGCATCGCTGGCAGAGCGCGAAATCTGCAGCACGAAGGCTTGGCTGTCGGACAGCAACTGCTGCGCCATCGCGCGGCCCAGACCGCGCGTCGCGCCGGTGATGATGGTGAGTGTCTTGGCGGCGGGCATGGCAGTGGACATGGCGGTGGTGCTCACTGCGGTTGTGTGAGCTTTTCCAGCAAGACCGTCAGATCGCCAACGGTCTGCAGCGGCATCAGGTCCACGGGATCGATCTTGCTGCTGGTTTCGGTTTCGATGCCCACGATGATCATCTCGAACGACAGGCTGTCGATGTTCTTCAGGTTCGCAATCTGGTCGTCCGCATGAATGCTGTCGGCCGGAATCATCAGGGCTTCGGCAATGATGCGTTGGATGGTGGCAAGCGCTGTGGTGCTCATGGTTTTTCGGTGTCTGGAATATGCGAAGGATAAGCGGAGTCGGTGCTCGCCAGAATGGTGATTTGCCCGGATTCGAACTGCAGCCGCGTCGGAGCGCGAGCGACCTTGCCGGATGATGTGTGTGCAATGCTGCCGTTGGCAATCATGCAGACATGCACGGTTGCGCCCGCGGCTGATGTGGCCGCCGCTGCGGCCCGCTGCAATGCCTCTTGAAGCGAGGTGGATTCCTGCTTGCGCACGGCTTTTTCATGCAGCAGCAGCACGAGTGCGCCATGCCGCCCTGCGCGCGAGTCCTGAAGCAGCAGCATGTGCTCGCGCGGCATCTGCGTTGATTCGCTCACGGCAGCTTCTACATCCTGCGGCCAGAGGTTGCGGCCATTGATGATGATGAGGTCTTTGATGCGGCCGGTGATGAACAGGCGTCCGGCGCTATCCACATAGCCGCGATCACCTGTGGCCACTGGTTGGGTTGCCGCGTGCGTGTGCAGTTGGCCGGCGATGAAGAAACCGCTGAGTTGCGATGGGCCGGTGATGTCGATTTCGCCTTCGATATTGGCTGGCAAGGTCTTGCCAGCGCTGTCGCGCACGGTGAGCTGCCAGCTCGGCAAGGGTGGGCCGCAGTCGACCAACTCAGGGTTCTGCTCGGCAAACGGCGTGTGGCTCATCGATACGGCGAGTGTGGCTTCGGCCAGTCCGTAGCTGGGCTTGAAGGCATCTGCATGAAAGCCGTGTTTGGCAAACGCATCGACAAATGCCTGCAACGCGCCGTGGATCACCTGATCGCCGCCCACGCCTGCGATGCGCACGGCGTCCAGTTGTGCGGTTGTGGGAACGGATGCGGCGTGGCGTGCCGCCAGTTGCCATGCAAAGGAAGGCGCATAGGCAATCGTGCTGCCGCGCTCCGCCATCAATGTGGGCCAGATATGCGGTCTGCGCGCGAAGGTGGATGGCGCGAGATAGTCCACGTGGACTTGTGCGCAAAGCGGCGCGAGCACAAATCCGACCAGGCCCATGTCGTGAAAATAGGGCAGCCAGGAGAATGCGCGATCTTCGGACTTCAAGGCCATGCCATGCCGCAGGATCACGTCCACGTTGTGCATGAGCGCGCAGTGCGAAATCGCAATGCCCTTGGGCTGGCTGGTCGAGCCGGAACTGAACTGCACGTAGGCGATCGACTCTGCGTCCGGTTCGGCAAAGGGCGGAACATCTGCTGCAGAAACCGAGTTGCTCAGCGTCTCGAATGCCTGCATGGGCATCTGCAGGGCGCTGCTCGTTTGCAACATCTTGAGCATGGCCTCGGGGCCGAGCAGCAGACTCATTCCAGCCGCGTGCTGCATGTTGGCGAGCGAGCGGGCGTAGCGATCCACGTTCTGCATCAGGCTGGGCAAGGGCAGCGGGCAGGGCACCCAGCCCAGATACTGGCACGCACAGAATGCGGCGATGAATTCCGGCCCGGTCGCCGCCAGAATGCCTACGCGTGGCCCGATGCCGTCGTTTGGCGCAATGGTGGTTGCGTGACGTGCAAGTTGGGCGGCATAAGCCAGCATGCGCTCACTCAAGTGCGCGTAACTGAGTGGCTGTTGGAGCGCGCCACTGCCGTCAAACCAGTTCAGTGTCTGCTGCGGAAACTGCGCGGCATATTGCACCGCCGCAGGCAGGCTGGCAAACCCACCGATCTGGCGTTCACGCATTGCTGTGGGCGGGCGGGGCGTTTTTCTTCTTGGGCCGCAGGGTGGGGTCTTTGAACGCGGAGAGCACCATCACATCCAGGCGCGATCCATCGGTCGCCAGAATTTCCTGCTTGAGGGTGCCTTCGTAGATGAAGTGCTCGGTGTTGAGCACGGCAAACACCAGACGGCGGTTGCTGGTGAGCACGCGCGAGGTGATCTTGTCGACCCCACGGCGATCGAACATCTCATCACAGATCGGAAACCAGGACTCCCAAAAAATCTCGCGCCCGATCTTGATGTTGGGCGAAGCACCCAGCGTCAGGGTTGCAAGGCGATGGCGCGCGTTGATGCTGAAGTTGTAGAACCCGAGCAGTTGTCCGTCTGCCTTGTGGAAGATGCCGAGCAGCAGGTTGTCGACGTTGTCGAAGCTCGCCACAAAAGCACGCAGACTGTCGACGGAGAAGTTCAGCGCCTGCAGGTTCAGGCCTTGCAGCATGTTGGCGTCGTTGAACCACTGCGTGAACTCGGGCGTGACGTCCGCTGCGGTGATGTTGCGCGTGATGAGGTGCTCGGATTCCAGATGAACCGGCTTGACCGCATGGCCGCCCGTGTGGGCCGCAACGCCTGCGGGCGTGAGTCTGGAGTTGAGTGGAATGGTGAAGCCGCCGCCGCTCATAAGATGTTTGTGCTGTCCTTCAGGGATGGATCAGAGGAGGGCGCAGCGCAGGGTGCTGAGCAGTCTCTTTGCTCCTACTATTGCTCTCTATTGTCAGGTAGTTTTGAGTCGGGGTCTATGACATCCGGAAAGCCTGCACGTGGCGAGAACAGTCCTCGACGGCGACGGGCGACGGAGCGGGGCCAGAAAATGACTGGGGCAGTCCGGTCATCGGCTTTTGCCAATGTCCGGACTGCCCCATGTCTGTCGGCCTGTCGGTCGATGTCAGTCTTGCTTCGCGCTTGTACGGGACGACTTTGCGGCTGCCTTGGTGTCTTCTGGCCTGCGGCGACGCAGCATGAAGCCAGACAAGGCTGCCAGCAAGGTTCCCATGCCCATCAAACCGGCTGTGGACATGGTGGGCACCGCAGTGACCGAATCCGGGCCGGGGGCAGGGGCTGGTCCGGGAGCGGGCCCTGGCGCTGGTCCTGGTGCCGGTCCGGGAGCGGGTCCTGGGCCGGGTGCTGGTGGAGGAGGTGGTGGCGGCGGTGTGGGGCTGGCCTTCGATTGCAGATACCAGTTGCCGTTCACCAGTTGGAGCGAGTAGTTGTAGCCGTTGTCCGAGACGATGGATTCCAGCTGAAAGTGTGTGGCAACCGACGATGGATCGGTATCCGCCAGCACCAAGGGAATGCCGTTGCCAGTGGTCAGCGCGCCTTGTCCTCCGATCACGTTGACCTGCAGACGGGTCGTGGTGCCGGTGATCGGGCCGATGATGTGAATCACGTCGCTGGTGTTGCCGCTCGCGCCGAGGATGGTGTCGAGCTTGACGATGCCGCCCGTGCCGTTCCAGGAGGTGGCGTTGACCACGTCGCTGTTCTGTCCGCCCGAGAGATCCAGCACACCGCCACTCATGGTGACTGCGCCCAGATTCTGCGTGGTGTCGCCCATGAAGAGCGTGCCGCTGGAAATCTTCGTTGCGCTCATATTGGGAACGACGAGCGGGGTAGGCAGTGTCAGCTTGCCACCCAGCACATTGAGCGTGCCGGTGAATCCGGACTGATCCGTCGGGTAGTTGCTCAGATCGACCGGGCATGTTGTCCCCATCTGCCAGTCCGCGGGAAGCGCTGGTGCCGTGGTGGTGCCTGCAAGCGTGGTGTTGCCCGCATTTTGAACAATCTGACCACCGCCGATGATCGGAATCGCCACATTGATCGAACCGGTGTGATTGAAGCGTGTCGTGGCGTTCGTGCCCAGCAAATGGATGGCGGATGCTTCAATGCTCCCCGGTGCTTTGGGACCGGAAATGTTCTCCGAGCCATAGGCAACCTGGCCATCGTTGTTGATGTTGATGGGGCCCAATCCGCCTGTCACTTGGTTTGCGTAGTAGCCCTTGGGCGAGGCACTGGGGTCCGTGGATGGAATGAGGACGGGGGGCAAGTTGGCGACGCCCACCTTGACGAGGCCACTGTCTGTGGTGACGAGTGCCCCGCCTGTGGAAATCTCCACGGAACCGATATTCGATTCGCCCATGGATGGATTGACCAGCGTCGGGGGCGTATTGCTGTAATCGTAGGACGGTATCCCCATCTTGCCAGCCACCAGCAGCTGGGATGCGGCACCCGTCACACGAACCACGCCGGTGGACAGGCTGTCCGAACTGATCTGCAGGGCCGGGTCGTGCTTGGGGCAGACACTGCTTCCAGATCCGGGCATGTCAAAGTTGGAGCCGGCATATGCCTTTCCGCCGGACAGCACATCCAGCGCACCGTTGCCTCCCTTGTTGCCGACGGTGACGCCGCTGATGAAATTGGCCTGATTGGGGAATGCGCTGGTCGCGTCGTCGTGCACCGTGACCGTACCGATGCCCTTGTTGTTGCCGATGATGCTCTGCGAGTCCTTGCCATAGGACAGCGAGTTGACGGGTGCCCCGGCACCTAGCTTGCCCGACTTCAGAATGTCCACAGCACCAACGGAACCAGGGCCATCGCCGACCACGAAGTCGTTTGGATCACCGGTCAGGAGTGTGAGCCCGGCACCATTGATGGTCAGGTTGCCCGTGCCACCAGAGCCGCCGCCCACGGTGGAAGCCTGATACGCAGAGCCCATGAAGACGCTGTTGTATGAGTAGGGGCTCATTTCTTCGGGAGTCTTGCCGGTCCCGAGAATGGTTGCTGCACCTTTGCTGCCAGCACCCATCCCGACCCCGATTCCCATCGTGCCGGAGGTCGAGCGCATCTGTCCATCAGGGTCGGTGGCTGGACGAGGCGTCAGGTCCAGCAGGAATGTGCCATTTCCGCCTGCCTGGCCGACAGTGAAGACAGGAGGCATCGAGCCGGAAGGGTACAGGCTGGTATCCCATTGAAACGCCATCGTGTCGGCTGCGGGGCGGATGGTCAGCACCCCGGTGGTTCCTGAACCCGAGCCGACAGAAAGCGTCACTGGGAAATTGAATGGGTCTGGTGGAACGTAATCATCTGGCGTGCTGGGGTCGCTGTCCGTGTCCACATACGTGGGAGTCGGTGTCCACGTTGCAGTACTCATGTTGATCACATTGGGGCCAGACGTTGTCGGCGGTGTCGCGCCGGAGTCCGCGTTGTCCAGCGCGTTGCCCGACCAGTTGGCGTCCACCGGGATTTCAGTGCTTGTTGCACCTGTAAAGAAATTGGTGGTTGCAGGCGCTGTGTGTGCCGGAACCGTCGCCAGTAGCGCCAGCGCACTGATCATGGCCTTCTTGAGCCGCGTGGGCCTGTGAATATTCGTTGGACTGACCGACATACAACCACCTCCATTTGCTTTGTTCTGTATCAAATGTCACAAATAGATTCTATGTAGATGGTTTATCTATGGAATATCAGTGATGGGAGTTGGCTATCTGCTTGTGCAATTGCGAGAAAACGGATAGCAAGCGCATATGAATGAGTGCCTCGAAGAAGAAATTGGAGAAAAGTGACTATTTATTTCTTCATTTGGATTGCTTTTGAAAGAAGTATTTCATTTTGACTTGGTTTTGGGAGTTTTGTGTGTTTTCGAATGCTTTGTCGTGATTTGATCATTAATGACCGATTGTAATTTTTTTGATCATTTATGATTTTCAATATCGATTTGAAGTAAATTTTTACCTGTCGATTCGATTGATGAGAATGTGAACTAAAGTTTGCATTTGTGGAATCTGGGAGAGGATGCACGTACAGACGACGTGTTGTAGCTGTTTGGATACATGTAACTGACGATTTATGAAATTTTTTTGTTTTTATCCGTTGCAACGACAGCTCGCCGAGGTGTCTCTGGGTGCGGATGCCCAATGAAAAAGGCCCGCGATGCGGGCCTGGGTACGTCTATCTGATGTGCGGTGCTCAAAGAGCAAAGAGCCCGAGCATCAAGCCAACTGTGTGGCGTGGTGCTTCAAATGATCTTCGATGAAGGTCTGGATGAAGTAGTAGCCGTGGTCGTAACCCGGCTGCATGCGCAACTTGAGGGGCTGGTTGGCCTTGGCGCAGGCGGCTTCGAAGGCTTCTGGCAGGAGCTGCTTTTCCATGAGGAATTTGTCGGCCATGCCTTGGTCGATGAGGATGCCTGCGGGGTAGGGCGCGCTTTTCTGTTCGCTCATCAGCAGTGAGGCGTCGTGTGAATTCCAAGCGGATTGGTCTTCGCCGAGATAGCCTGAGAAGGCCTTCTGGCCCCACGGGCAGTTCACTGGGTTGCTGATGGGTGCGAAGGCGGACAGGCTCTTGAACACGCCGGGATGACGCAGTGCGAGCGTGAGCGCTCCGTGGCCGCCCATGGAATGGCCGAAGATGCCTATGCGATCGCCCGCGATGGGCAGCTTGTCGGTGATGAGTGGCAGCAGTTCGCTCAGCAGGTAGCTTTCCATGCGCCAGTGCTTGGCCCATGGTGCTTGTGTGGCGTCGAGGTAAAAACCTGCGCCGACGCCGAAGTCCCACGCATCGGCTTCGCCCGGCATGTTCGCGCCGCGCGGGCTGGTGTCGGGTGCGATCAGCGCGATGCCCAGCTCGGCCGCCAAGCGCTGCGCGCCCGCCTTGATCATGAAGGTTTCTTCGGTGCAGGTCAGGCCCGCGAGGTACAGCACGGCCGGCACCTTCTCGCCCATCAGCGCCTTGGGCGGCAGATAGACAGAGAACTTCATCGGCAAGCCGATTTCGCGCGAGGCGTGTTCGTAGAAACGCTGCGCACCGCCGAAGCAGGCGTGCGCGTTCTTGAGTTCGAGGGTAGTAGCAGTCATCTAAGAATTCCGGATGAGTCTGTATTCAACAGCGCCCGGCGCAGAGAGAGCAGCGCCGTGAACAATCACCACAATGACAAGACAGGCCTTCAGGCTAGGCGTCGAAGCCGCAGACAGTAGTTCTCTACGGCAAGGCTTCGCAACAACGCATGAAGGCCTGTGTTGTCATCTCCGCACGGGTGACGAGATGAGGCCGCAAGGCCTCATCAAGCCAAAGAAAAATCACTCACCAAAGTGAACGACCGAGCGGATGGACTTGCCTTCGTGCATGAGATCGAACGCTTCGTTGATTTCGGTGAGCGGCATGGTGTGCGTGACGAACGGCGCGAGTTGAATCTTGCCTTCCATGGCTTCCTCGACCATGCCCGGCAACTGGCTGCGGCCCTTGACGCCGCCAAACGCCGTGCCCAGCCACTTGCGGCCGGTCACCAGTTGGAATGGGCGAGTCGAAATTTCCTGCCCCGCACCTGCCACGCCGATGATCACCGACTGGCCCCAGCCGCGGTGCGCGCATTCGAGCGCGGCGCGCATCACGTTGACGTTGCCGATGCACTCGAAGCTGTGGTCCACGCCCCAGGTGGTCATCTCGACGATGACTTGCTGGATCGGCTTGTCGTAGTCCTTGGGGTTGATGCAGTCGGTCGCGCCGAAGGTTTTGGCCAGATCGAACTTGGAAGGGTTGGTGTCGACGGCGATGATGCGGCCAGCCTTGGCCAGCTTGGCACCTTGAATGACCGCGAGGCCGATGCCGCCGAGGCCGAACACGGCGACGGTGTCACCTTCCTGCACCTTGGCGGTGTTCTTCACGGCGCCGAGGCCGGTGGTCACGCCGCAGCCCAGCAGGCAGACCTGCTCGGGGTTGGCATCCGGGTTGATCTTGGCGAGCGAGACTTCGGCGACGACGGTGTATTCGCTGAAAGTGGAGCAGCCCATGTAGTGGTAGATCGGCTGGCCGTTGTACGAAAAACGGGTCGTGCCATCGGGCATCACGCCCTTGCCCTGCGTGGCGCGGACCGACACGCACAGGTTGGTCTTGCCGCTCTTGCAGAACAGGCATTCGCCGCATTCGGCGGTGTAGAGCGGGATCACGTGATCGCCGGGCTTCACGCTGGTCACGCCTTCGCCGCATTCGACGACGATGCCCGCGCCTTCGTGGCCGAGCACGGCGGGGAAGATGCCTTCCGGATCATCGCCGCTCAGCGTGAAGGCGTCGGTGTGGCAGACGCCGGTGTTGGTGATCTTGATGAGGACTTCGCCCTTCTTCGGCGGTGCGACGTCGATCTCGACGATCTGCAGGGGTTCTCCGGCTTTGAAGGCAACTGCGGCGCGGGATTTCATGGGTGGTTCTCCGGAAGAAGATGGTGTGTATGGGAGGGGAATCGAATCTCCCGACTTTAGAGCATCGCGCGCGTGGGGCGGGTGGCAATGTCCGCATGCCAGTGCGATATGTCCGGATTTGATCGTCGAGCGCGATTCAGGACGAGCAGACGATATATTGCCGACTTCTTTTTGTCGTTCTTCCTTTTTTTGTCTGGCAGGTTCATGGAGCATCGTCACGCAGGCGCGCATCGCGTCGATCTGGTTGTCTATCCCGGTTTCAAGGCGCTGGAGGCCATTGGCCCCATGTCGGTGTTCGACTATGCCAATGTGCATCTGCGCGAGCGCGGCAGGCCCGATGGTTATGCCGTGCGCATCGTCGCGGCGGAGCGCGGACTGGTGCGCTCGGACACGCTGATGTCGCTGGAGGCCACGCATTCGCTCGACGATGTGGAGCGCGACAAACTGGGGTGCACGGTGGTGATCGTCGGTTCGCGTCACATCGAGCGCGTGCTGGGTGAATCGAGCGGACTGGTGCAGTGGCTGGAGCGCGTTGGCCCCAAGGTGCAGCGGTTGATTTCGTTGTGCTCGGGCAGCTTTTTTCTGGCCAAGGCGGGGCTGCTCGATGGTCGCCGCGCCGCTACACACTGGAGCGTGGCGGGCGCGCTGCAGCAGAAGTTTCCGCGCATCGATGTGGATGCCGATGCGATCTATGTGCGCGACGGCGCGCTCTGGACTTCGGCGGGCGTGACGGCGGGAATCGACCTCGCATTGGCCGTGGTGGAGGAAGACTTCGGTCACGCGCTGGCGCTGGAGGTGGCGCGCGATCTGGTCATGTATCTCAAACGGCCGGGCGGGCAGTCGCAGTTCAGCGTGCGTCTGGCGAGCCAGTCGACCAAGCACCGCAGCGTGCAGAGTCTGCAGCAGTGGATTCTTCAGCATCTCGAAGAGCCGCTTCCGATGTCGCGACTGGCTGAGCAGGCGGCGATGAGCGAGCGGCACATGAGCCGTCTGTTCGTGCAGGAATGTGCGCAGACGCCCGCTGCGTTCATCGAATCGGCCCGGCTGGAGCGTGCCAAGCAATTGCTCGAAGAGCACACCAGCCTGCCGCTCAAGACGATTGCCGCACGCTCCGGGCTGGGGTCGGAGCAGGCGCTGCGGCATCTGTTTTCCAAGCAGTTGGGCATCACGCCGAACACGTATCGCGAGCGCTTTGGCAGTCGCAGCGCAAAGGCGCTGTGAGTGCGCAATGAGTGCGTAGAAATGCAAAGAAAAGGCCCAACGGATGTCAGTCCGCCGGGCCTTCGCTTCTCCCCTCGCAATGATGCGTCAGTGGCGCTTGAGTGTGCTGATTTCAGCGGCTTCCGGCCAGAAGCAAAAAAGCCCAGCGGCGTGGGCCACTGGGCTTTTGCTGGATCACGAAGATCCGGGCTGCGAATCAGCGAATCAACGCTTGATGTCGCGGCGTGGCGAGCCGGTGTACAGCTGGCGTGGACGGCCGATCTTGTACTCTGGGTCGCTGATCATTTCGTTCAGTTGGGCGATCCAACCGACGGTGCGTGCCAGAGCGAAGATGCCGGTGAACAGGTTCACTGGAATGCCGATGGCGCGCTGCACGATGCCGGAGTAGAAGTCGACGTTCGGGTACAGCTTGCGCGACACGAAGTATTCGTCTTCCAGGGCGATCGATTCGAGCTTCTTGGCCAGTGCGAACAGAGGATCCTTTTCCAGGCCCATGGCCGACAGAACTTCGTTGCAAGTCTCTTGCATGAGCTTGGCACGTGGATCGTAGTTCTTGTAGACGCGGTGACCGAAGCCCATCAGCTTGACGCCGGAGTTCTTGTCCTTGACTTGCTTGATGAAGTCGCCGATTTTTTCCACGCCACCTTGTTTCTGGATGTCGTAGAGCATGTTCAGAGCGGCTTCGTTTGCGCCGCCGTGAGCAGGACCCCACAGGCAGGCCACGCCGGCAGCGATGGCTGCGAACGGGTTGGTGCCGGAGGAGCCGCACAGACGCACGGTGGAGGTGGAAGCGTTCTGCTCGTGGTCTGCGTGCAGGATGAAGATGCGGTCCATCGCGCGTTCGATGACCGGGTTCACCTTGTACTCTTCGCAAGGGTTGCCGAACATCATGCGCAGGAAATTGCCAGCGTACGACAGGTGGTTCTGTGGATACTGGTAGGGCTGACCCACGCCGTACTTGTATGCCATGGCGACCAGAGTAGGCATCTTGGCGATCAGACGGATCGCGGAGATTTCACGGTGCTCTGGGTTGTTGATGTCGGTGCTGTCGTGATAGAAGGCCGAGAGACCACCCACCAGACCAGTCAGCACAGCCATCGGGTGTGCGTCACGGCGGAAGCCGCGCAGGAAGAATTGCATCTGCTCGTTGACCATGGTGTGGTTGGTCACGAGCTTTTCGAAGTCGGCCTTCTGCTGTGGGTCTGGCAGTTCGCCGTTCAGCAGCAGGTAGCAGGTGTCGAGGTAGTTGCAGTTGGTGGCCAACTGCTCGATGGGGTAGCCGCGGTACAGCAGTTCGCCCTTGTCACCGTCGATGTAGGTGATGGCCGACTGGCAGGACGCAGTGGACAGGAAACCTGGGTCATAGGTGAACTTGTCTGTCTGGGCGTACAGCTTGCGGATATCGAGAACGTCCGGGCCGATGGTGCCTTGATAAACGGGGAGTTCGATGCTTGGGCTGCCGTTGCTGAACGATAGCGTCGCTTTGTTATCTGCCAGTTTCATTTCATTTCCTTCAATAATTAACCTACATCTGTGTGCAGGATCTGCACTCCGCGTCAGGCACGCGGGCGTAGTTGCTCCAGCACCGAACGGATTTCGTCCGTGGCCAATTCACCTTCGGGCTCCTTGCGGCGAAGCAAGAGGTCCAGCAGATCGTTGTCGGAGAGATCCATCAGTGCCGAAATTCCACGCGCCTGGCTTGCGGTCAGGCGCGACCCGTAGGTGGCAAAGAAGCGCTCGATGAACAGGTCGTTCTCCACCAGTCCACGCCTGGAGCGCCAGCGCAGCAGAGAAACTTCGCGTTCGTCGAGCAAGGTGTCTTCTTGTGCCATGGTCATCAGATGGCTCGGCGAACCATCAGTTCCTTGATCTTGCCGATCGCGACTGTCGGGTTCAGGTGCTTGGGGCACACGTCCACGCAGTTCATGATGGTGTGGCAACGGAAGAGTCGGTACGGATCTTCCAGGTTGTCCAGACGCGCTTCGGTCGCGGTGTCGCGGCTGTCGGCGATGAAACGGTAGGCTTGCAGCAGACCGGCAGGGCCCACGAACTTGTCGGGGTTCCACCAGAACGATGGGCAGCTCGTCGAGCAGCTGGCGCACAGAATGCACTCGTACAGGCCGTTGAGCTCTTCGCGCTCTTCGGGCGACTGCAGGCGTTCCTTGCTGGACGACACGTAGATGTCGCTTTGCAGGTATGGCTTGATCGAGTGGTACTGCTTGAAGAACTGCGTCATGTCCACGATCAGGTCGCGGATCACTGGCAGGCCTGGCAGCGGCTTCAGAACGATGTCGCCCTTGAGGGTCTTCATGTTCGTCAGGCAGGCGAGGCCGTTCTTGCCGTTGATGTTCATCGCGTCGGAGCCGCACACGCCTTCACGGCACGAGCGACGGAACGAGATCGTTGGATCGACTTGCTTGAGCTTGACCAGCGCGTCCAGCAGCATGCGCTCATGGCCGTCGAGCTCCAGCTCCACGGTTTGCATGTAAGGCTTGGAATCCTTATCGGGATCGTAGCGATAGATTTTGAAAGTGCGCTTCATGTTTTGAATCTCTTCTCGTGGGCTGCTGGATTAGAACGTGCGGACCTTGGGAGGCACGCTCTCCACTGTCAGGGGCTTCAGGTTCACAGGCTTGTAGTACAGGCTGTTGTCGGCGCTGTTCCACAGGGTGTGCTTGAGCCAGTCGATGTCATTGCGGCCCAGTGGGTACTTTGGATCGTCGGCTGGATGCTCGTAGTCGTACACGGTGTGCGCGCCGCGGCATTCGTGGCGAGCGGCAGCGGAGGTCATGGTGGCCTGAGCAACTTCCATCAGGTTGTCCACTTCCAGCGCTTCCATGCGGGCCGTGTTCCACACCTTGGACTTGTCCTTGAGGGTGATGGAGCCGATGCGTTCGCGGATCGCGTTGATCTTGACCACGCCTTCGTCCATCGACTTCTGCGTACGGAACACGCCTGCGTGCGTCTGCATGGCTGTGCGGATGTCGCCAGCGATGTCTTGCGCGTAGGTGCCTTCCTTGGAGTTGTCCAGCTCGTTGAGGCGGGCCAGCGTGCGGTCAGCGGAGTCGCCGGGCACTTGGTGGTGGTCACCGAAGCCATTGACGAACTGCACGATGTGCTTGCCAGCGGACTTGCCGAACACCAGCAGGTCGAGCAGCGAGTTGGTGCCCAGGCGGTTGGCGCCGTGCACCGACACGCAGGAGCATTCGCCCACGGCGTACAGACCGTTGACGATCTGGTTCTGTTGACCGTCCCACACCACGACCTGGCCGTTGATGTTGGTCGGAATGCCGCCCATCTGGTAGTGGATGGTTGGCACCACAGGAATCGGTTCCTTGGTGATGTCCACGTTGGCGAAGTTGTGGCCGATTTCCTCCACGGAAGGCAGACGCTTGCGAATCGTGTCAGCACCCAGGTGGTCGAGCTTCATCAGGATGTAGTCCTTGTTCGGACCGCAGCCGCGACCTTCCTTGATTTCCTGGTCCATCGAGCGCGACACGAAGTCACGTGGAGCCAAGTCCTTCAAAGTTGGGGCGTAGCGTTCCATGAAGCGCTCGCCTTCGCTGTTCAGCAAAATCGCGCCTTCGCCGCGGCAACCTTCGGTCAGCAGCACACCGGCACCGGCCACGCCAGTGGGGTGGAACTGCCAGAATTCCATGTCCTGCAGCGGAATGCCTGCGCGAGCAGCCATGCCCAGACCGTCACCGGTGTTGATGAAGGCGTTGGTGGAGGCCTGGAAGATACGGCCGGCACCGCCGGTCGCCAGCAGCACAGCCTTGGCGTGCAGCTCGTACAGGTCGCCGGTTTCGAGTTCGATGGCGGTCACGCCGACCACGTCGCCCTGCGTGTTGCGGATCAGGTCCAGAGCCATCCACTCCACGAAGAAGTTGGTCTTGGACTTGACGTTCTGCTGGTACAGCGTGTGCAGCATGGCGTGACCGGTACGGTCAGCAGCGGCGCAGGCGCGTTGCACTGGCTTTTCGCCGTAGTTGGCGGTGTGGCCACCGAACGGACGCTGATAGATCGTGCCATCAGGGTTGCGGTCGAAAGGCATGCCGAAGTGTTCGAGTTCGATCACGACGTTCGGTGCTTCGCGGCACATGAACTCGATGGCGTCCTGGTCGCCCAGCCAGTCGGAGCCCTTGATGGTGTCGTAGAAGTGGTAGTGCCAGTTGTCGTCGGACATGTTGCCCAGCGATGCGGACACGCCACCCTGCGCCGCCACGGTGTGCGAACGGGTAGGGAACACCTTGGACAGCGAGGCCACGGACAGACCCGCACGAGACAGCTCCAGCGCAGCGCGCAGGCCGGAACCGCCAGCGCCGACGATCACGACGTCAAACTTGCGCTTGGTGATATTTGCTTTTGTGTAGCTCATTCTTTTCTTTCAATCGCGGAGATCAGTCTCGATCACAGACGCCACAGGACCTGGAAGCCCCAGCCTGCGCAGCCGACCAGCCAGACAATGGTGAAAATATTCAGGACCAGACGCAGGCCTGTAGCAGGCACATAGTCCATCCACACGTCACGCACGCCAACCCAGGCGTGCCAGACCAGCGAGACGATCACGCCGAAAGTCAGGAACTTCATCCACTGGGGAGCGAACACGCCGGCCCAGGCGTCGTAGCCGATGGGGCCGGAGATCATCAGAACACGTGCCAGCAGCACGATGGTGAACAGTGCCATCAGCACAGCGGTGCCACGCTGGACCAGCCAGTCGCGGATGCCGTAGTGCGCACCAACCACGGTGCGCTTGGAGCCGTAATTCACGGACATGGTTCTTTTTCCTTATCGTAGGGAGAAAAATGGCCGATCAGTACAGGCCGAACAGCTTTGCGCCGAGCGCCACGGTCAGCACGAGGCTGATGGCGAAGCAAACGAGCGCGGAAGACTTGCCGAATTCCTTGTTCACGATGTGATGGTTCATGTCCATCAGCAGGTGGCGAACGCCGGCGCAGAAGTGGTGCAGGTAACCCCAGATGAGAGCCAGGCAGACCAGTTTGGCCAGCCAGCCCCAGGAACCCTGGAACACGGAGGTGAAATCGCCGTACGAAATTTCGGACGAAAGGGACTTGTCGAACATCCAGGTGATGAACGGCAGCAGGAAGAACATGATCATGCCGCTGACGCGATGCAGGATCGACAGCACGCCGGCAGGGGGCAGGCGGTAACCGGGAAGGTCCGTGAATACGTTGATATTGCGGAACTCAGGCCGCTTTTTAGCTTGCTCAGTCATGTCTGGATTTGCTTTCGTGGATGTAACTGCGTTGTAATCGCGGATGCGGACAACCCAAAATTCTATTGCAACCCAATGTCACTGGGTTGTGGGGAATGCTTATTCCATAGTCGGGCGTTGCTGTAAACCCTGTTGTCAGCTTAGCGAATTGTGATAGTGATGTGTGTCAGTTCTGTAGAGCGCACGACGTAACTCCATTGGAACATCGTTGTAGGTGTAGGCGATGCGCTCGACCGACAGCAGGGGCGTGTGCGGGGGCACCAGCAACAGATTGGCCTGCTCGTCGTCAGGGACAACCGCACGGATTTTTTCTTCGGCACGCACCATGCGCACGCCGTAATCGAGCTCGAACATGGCGTAGGTCGGGCCGTGGTAGTTGGCCATCTGCTCGGCGGTCAGGCCTTTGAATGCCTGACCGGGCAGCCAGATGTCCTCCAAAATGGTGGGTACACCGGCAAATGCCAGAATGCGGCGCGCCTGAATGATGGGGTCCCCGGTGCGAATCTGCAGCGCGCGGGCGATCTCGGCGGAGGCGCGGTTGCGCTTGCATTCGAGAATCGTGCGCTGGGCCGGACCTTCCTCGCGGACGTCGCCGCTGTCGGGGAGCAGCTTGAGAAAACGGTATTGCACCTGCTGCTCGGCATGAGTGGCCACAAACGTGCCCTTGCCCTGACGGCGCACGAGCAGGTTGTCGGAGGCCAGCTCGTCGATGGCCTTGCGCACCGTGCCCTGGCTCACGCGAAAGCGCGCTGCGAGGTCCATTTCGCTGGGAATGACTTCGCCGGGTTTCCATTCGCCATGTTGCAGGCTGTGCAGGATGAGACCCTTGATTTGCTGGTACAGCGGGCTGAACGCCGGAGTCGAAACGCCTCCCGCCCCCGCGTTGGCGACGGCTGATGAAGAAGGTGATGTCGAGTTGGAGGACATGCCGATGGGCTGGATCGAGAGATCGATGCGGTAATCAGTTTGAAACTTTCACCTGCCATCATATCTTATATAAGACATAAGACAAATTGACCCTGTCAATGAATCAGCGGTAAACTCGGGGGCTGTTAATGCCGGGTTCGGGTGGCTGTCGATTCATGTGCCGCCCGAGTGAGTCCTGACACCAACACAGCCCTCATATTTTTGGAGTTTTTCTCATGAGCAAGAAGCCCGTTCGCGTTGCCGTTACCGGTGCCGCTGGTCAAATCGGTTACGCCCTGTTGTTCCGCATCGCTTCCGGCGAAATGCTGGGCAAGGACCAGCCAGTCATTCTGCAACTGCTCGAAATTCCTGACGAAAAGGCCCAGAACGCTCTGAAGGGCGTGATCATGGAGCTGGAAGACTGCGCATTCCCTCTGCTGGCCGGCATCGAAGCCCACAGCGATCCACTGCAAGCCTTCAAGGACACCGACTACGCTCTGCTGGTCGGTGCCCGTCCACGTGGCCCAGGCATGGAACGTGCCGACCTGCTGGCTGCCAACGCACAGATCTTCACCGCTCAGGGCAAGGCTCTGAACGCAGTCGCTTCACGCAACGTGAAGGTTCTGGTTGTCGGCAACCCAGCCAACACCAACGCCTACATCGCCATGAAGTCGGCTCCTGACCTGCCAGCAAAGAACTTCACCGCCATGCTGCGTCTGGACCACAACCGCGCTGCTTCGCAACTGGCTGCCAAGGCCAGCTTCGCCGTGGGCGACATCAAGAAGCTGACCGTGTGGGGCAACCACTCGCCAACCATGTACGCTGACTACCGCTTCGCCACCGTCGATGGCAAGTCTGTCAAGGATATGATCAACGACCAAGAGTGGAACGCCAACGTGTTCCTGCCAACCGTCGGCAAGCGCGGCGCTGCGATCATCGCTGCACGTGGCCTGTCGTCGGCTGCTTCGGCTGCCAACGCTGCCATCGACCACATGCGCGACTGGGCTCTGGGCTCCAACGGCGAATGGGTCACCATGGGTGTGCCTTCGAATGGCGAATACGGCATTCCAGCCGGCATCGTGTTCGGCTTCCCGGTCACCACAGCCAACGGCGAATACAAGATCGTCGAAGGTCTGGAAATCGACGCGTTCTCGCAAGAATGCATCAACAAGACGCTGGCTGAGCTGCAAGGCGAACAAGACGGCGTGAAGCACCTCCTGTAATTCACAGGAAACCAAAGTCCACACATGCAGGATTGGAACCCCCAGCTCTACAGCCGCTACGAGGACGAGCGCACGCGCCCGGCCCGTGAGCTGCTGGCGCGCGTGCCCCTGAACGATCCATCCGTGGTGGTGGATCTAGGCTGCGGGCCGGGGAATTCCACCGAACTGCTGGTCGCACGCTTCCCAAAGGCCCGTGCGATCGGCGTGGACAACTCCAAAGCCATGCTGGAGAGCGCTGCAAAGCGGCTCCCCGGCGTGGACTTTGTAGCCGCAGACATCAACGATTGGGTGCCGGATACCACAACAGGTTCGGCACCCAATCTCATTTATGCCAATGCCGCGCTGCAATGGGTGGGCGATCACGAGATGCTGATCCCGCGCCTGTTCCGTGCACTCGCGCCCGGCGGTGTTCTGGCCATCCAGATGCCCGACAACCGCGCCGAGCCCACGCACCGCAACATGCGCGAGCTGGCTGCCGAATCGCCGTTCAAGGAACCGATTGGCGACTTCACCAAGCTGCGCACCGAGCTGCTCAGCATTGGTCAGTACTACGACCTGCTGGCCAAAGAGGCCGCGCAGGTGGATGTCTGGCACACCGTGTACCAGCATCCAATGGAGTCCGCCGCAGCCATCGTGGAATGGGTGCGTGGCACCGGACTCAAGCCTTTTGTCGATCCGCTTTCCGACACTCTGCGAGCCGAGTTTCTTGCGAGTTACGAAAAACGCATCGATGCCGAATATCCCGTGCGCAGTGACGGCAAGCGACTGCTGGCCTTCCCGCGCATGTTCATTGTTGCCCAGCGCCCCGCATGACGACGACCGCCGCCAAAGCCCATCCCGCCACTGTCCTGCTCGGAGCGCAGGCAGGGCAGCAACACATTCCCGTCTGCGATCACTACAGCGGCGTGGAAGTGCGCATGCGCAAGAGCCTGCAACTGCAGGACGAGATGCGCGCCGAGTTCGGCCATGTGGTGTTCGACGTGACGCTCGACTGTGAAGACGGAGCGCCCGTCGGTCTGGAGCGCGAGCACGCCAGGCTGGTCGCGCAACTGGTGTGCGAAGCCAAACCCGGTGCGCGCGTTGCCGCCCGCGTGCACACCGTCGACCACCCAGCGTTCGCCAACGACATCGCCACGATCGCAGGGGAAGCAGGCGACAAGCTCTGCCACATCATGATTCCCAAGGTGGAAACCTACGAAGATGTGGAGATCGCCACCCGCGCGCTCGACGCCGCTGGCGCGAAGCATCTGCCGCTGCACGCGCTGATCGAGTCGCCCGCCGCCGTGCACCGCGCCTTCGACATTGCCTCGCACCCACGCATCCAGAGCCTGAGCTTTGGTCTGATGGATTTCGTGTCCGCCCATGGTGGCGCGATTCCTTCGGCCGGCATGACCTCGGCTGGCCAGTTCGAGCATCCACTGGTCGTGCGCGCCAAGCTTGAAATTTCGTCTGCCTGCCATGCACATGGCAAGGTGCCGTCCCACTGCGTAGTCACCGAATTCAGCAACACCGATGCCATGCAGGCCGCTGCCCGCAAGGCCAATCGTGAATTTGGTTACACGCGCATGTGGAGCATCCACCCGGCGCAGATCCGACCCATCCTCGCGGCGCTGGCGCCCGACGATGTCGAGATCGAACGCGCCGGTCGCATCATTTCTGCCGCCGTGGCCGCTGACTGGGCTCCCATCAGCGAAGACGGCGTGTTGCACGATCGCGCGAGCTACCGCTATTTCTGGCAGGTGCTCGAGCGTGCTCACCAAACCGGCCGTGCCATCCCGTTGGATGCGCGCCAATGGTTTGTTACGGGTGATGGCGTCACTGAAGCATAAATCGGTTATTTTTGATGTTTCGATCCCATCAACTCATTTTCATCTTGCAGGAGTCCCCATGAAGACCCTCGTCGCTGCCGCCCTGATTGCCATTGCACCAGCCATTGCCATGGCGCAAACCGATTCCAAGCCCGCTCAAAAGGCGGCTCCCAAGACTGCGGCGAAAGCTCCTGCGGCCAAGAAGACCACCACCACGACGGCCAAGAAGACCACTGCTGCGCCGAAGAAGACCACAGCCGCCACCAGCAGCCGCACGCAGCTCAAGAGCGCCGCGACGCAGGTGGCCTCTGGCTTCATCGCTGCGGAAGCCGCGCTGTCGCCCGCTGAGTTGGCACTGGCCGATACCGTCGTGACAGGCCATATGCCTTGCGAACTCGGTGCCTATGTGGATGTCCAGAAGGACCCGAGCTCCCCCGGCCGTTTCCATGTGACGGGCAAGAATTTCAAGTACCACATGCAGCCTGTGGCGACGTCCACTGGCGCCATCCGTCTTGAAGACCAGAAGGCCGGTGCCGTCTGGATGCAGATCGCCAACAAGTCCATGCTGCTGAACCAGAAACAAGGTCAGCGCATGGCCGACGAATGCATGAATCCCAACCAGGTTGCTGTGGCCGAGTCCATGAAGAGGAACCCCACACCCGGTGTGCTCGACGGTCTGAACACCAAGTAAGACCGCAGTCCCGGACTGCTGAAAACACGGCGGGCCTCTTGTGACCATCTTCGCGATGGTCAGCCAGAGGCTTGCCAATTGCCGCCCCATTTGATTGAAAACCAAAAACTTCGGAGAAGTAGACCATGTTGAAAGCCTACCGTGACCATGTGGCTGAACGCGCCGCACTGGGCATCCCCCCACTGCCACTCGACGCCAAGCAGACGGCCGAGCTGATCGAGCTGATCAAGAACCCACCAGCCGGTGAAGACGCGTTCCTGCTCGACCTGCTGACACACCGCGTGCCACCAGGCGTGGACGATGCTGCCAAGGTCAAGGCGTCGTTCCTGGCCGCCGTGGCCCACGGCGAAGTGAAGGTGGCCCTGATCTCCAAGGCCAAGGCCACCGAGCTGCTCGGCACCATGGTGGGCGGCTACAACGTGCACCCGCTGATCGAGCTGCTGGACGACGCTGAAGTCGCTGGCGTGGCTGCTGACGCGCTGAAGAAGACACTGCTGATGTTCGACTTCTTCAACGACGTGGCAGACAAGGCCAAGGCCAGCAACGCCAAGGCCAAGGAAGTGATGCAGAGCTGGGCTGACGCCGAGTGGTTCACATCGCGTCCCGAAGTCGAAAAGAAGATCACCGTCACCGTCTTCAAGGTGCCCGGCGAAACCAACACCGACGACCTGTCGCCCGCTCCCGACGCATGGAGCCGTCCCGACATTCCGCTGCACTATCTGGCGATGCTCAAGAACACGCGTCCTGACGCAGCGTTCAAGCCCGAAGAAGACGGCAAGCGCGGCCCGATGCAGTTCATCGATGACCTGAAGAAGAAGGGCAACCTCGTGGCCTACGTGGGCGACGTGGTCGGCACCGGTTCTTCGCGCAAGTCGGCCACCAACTCCATCATCTGGGCAACCGGCATGGACATTCCGTTCGTGCCCAACAAGCGCTTCGGTGGTGTCACGCTCGGCGGCAAGATCGCTCCGATCTTCTTCAACACGCAAGAAGACTCCGGCGCTCTGCCTATCGAAGTGGACGTGTCCAAGCTCGAAATGGGTGACGTGATCGACGTCTATCCTTATGACGGCAAGATCGAGAAGAACGGCGCCAAGGTTGCTGACTTCCAACTGAAGTCCGACGTGCTGCTCGACGAAGTGCAAGCCGGTGGCCGTATCAACCTGATCATCGGCCGCTCGCTGACCGCCAAGGCACGCGAGTTCCTGGGTCTGGCTGCATCCACCGCGTTCCGTCTGCCACAAGCTCCTGCCGCCTCCAAGGCTGGCTTCACGCTGGCTCAGAAGATGGTGGGCCGCGCTGTCGGTCTGCCGGAAGGTCAGGGCGTTCGTCCCGGTACCTACTGCGAGCCACGCATGACCACCGTGGGTTCGCAAGACACCACCGGCCCGATGACCCGCGACGAGCTGAAGGACCTGGCTTGCCTGGGCTTCTCCTCCGACCTGGTGATGCAATCGTTCTGCCACACCGCTGCTTATCCCAAGCCAGTGGACGTGAAGACCCACCGCGAATTGCCTGCGTTCATCTCCAACCGCGGCGGCGTGGCCCTGCGTCCTGGCGATGGCGTGATCCACAGCTGGCTCAACCGCCTGCTGCTGCCTGACACCGTCGGTACCGGCGGCGACTCGCACACTCGTTTCCCCATCGGCATTTCGTTCCCAGCAGGTTCCGGCCTCGTGGCGTTCGGCGCTGCGACCGGCGTGATGCCTCTGGACATGCCAGAGTCCATTCTGGTTCGCTTCAAGGGTGAAATGCAGCCCGGCGTGACCCTGCGCGATCTGGTGCACGCGATTCCGCTGTACGCCATCAAGCAAGGTCTGCTGACCGTTGCGAAGGCGGGCAAGATCAACGAATTCTCGGGCCGCATCCTCGAAATCGAAGGTCTGCCAGATCTGAAGGTCGAGCAAGCATTCGAGCTGTCCGACGCGTCTGCTGAGCGTTCCGCCGCAGGTTGCACCATCAAGCTCAACAAGGAGCCAGTGGCCGAATACCTGAAGTCGAACGTCGTTCTGATGAAGAACATGATCGCCGACGGCTACGCTGACGCGAAGACCCTGCAGCGCCGCATCGAAAAGGTCGAAGCATGGCTGGCCGCGCCCAACCTGCTCGAAGCCGACAAGGATGCCGAATACGCACACGTCATCGAGATCGATCTGGCCGACATCAAGGAGCCGATCGTCTGCTGCCCTAACGATCCTGATGACGCCAAGACCCTGTCCGAAGTGGCCGGCACCAAGATCGACGAAGCCTTCATCGGCTCGTGCATGACCAACATCGGTCACTTCCGTGCCGCTGCCAAGCTGCTCGGCGGCAAGCGCGACATCCCGGTCAAGCTGTGGGTGGCTCCGCCCACCAAGATGGACCAGAACGAGCTGATCAAGGAAGGTCACTACGCTGCCTTTGGCACCGCCGGCGCGCGTACTGAAATGCCCGGCTGCTCGCTGTGCATGGGCAACCAGGCACAGGTTCGCGAAGGCGCAACCGTGATCTCCACTTCGACCCGCAACTTCCCGAACCGTCTGGGCAAGAACACCAACGTGTATCTGGGCTCCGCCGAACTGGCCGCGATCGCATCGCGTCTGGGCAAGCTGCCTTCGAAGGAAGAGTACCTGGCCGAAATGGGCGTGATCGACGCTGACAAGGCCAGCGTCTATCGCTACATGAACTTCGACCAGATCGAAGAGTACGCAGAAGTGGCTGCCAAGGTTTAATTCAAACCTTCAACGCCGCGCTTCGGCGCAAATCAGAAAACCCGCTTCGGCGGGTTTTTTGTTGCCTGTCGGGAGGCGTTTCTTGCATAAGATGCTTGAAAAATGGAGGTTTTCGACCATGGCAGCTCTGAATTTCAATCAGATTCTGGATGCGTTTGAAATGGCATCCTTTGGTGCGACAGGGGAGGTCGAGGCCATTCTGAATCTGGAAACTGGTGAGGTCTACTTTTCAACGGATGGCGCCTATCCCGAGATGGACACCCATCTTCCCGAAGACATCGATTCCGGCCCCTATGTCGTGCTGCCAACCAAGCACGACCTCCATTTGGGCTGGGGCTTGGTGAAACGATTCGTGGAGCAATATTTGCCCGATCAGATGGCAAGCGTCGAGCGTATGGCTGGTTGCCGTGGGGCCTATGGGAGATTCAAGGAATTTCTTGAGAACAAGGGGCAGTTGCAAGCCTGGTACGAATTCGAGCGCAACAGCACGGCCGAGCGTCTGCGTGCGTGGTGTGCCGATGAAGGTATTGAACTACAGTAAGCGATCAAGCCTGTTGCCTCGTCGGGAATGGCTTGCTCCCGTACAATGCTGCCTTTCGCGCCGCCAGTCGGCACATTTCGCAGTCATGGGTTCCCTCGCCCCCATTCATCAAAAAGGTTGTCAGTCATGACGTTCGCTCATGCATCGCAGGCGCAACAGCCGTCTCGCGTGCCGTTCTATCTCTCGCTTCTGGTGGCTTTTCACATTGCCATCGTCATCGCCAGCAATTACCTGGTGCAGTTGCCGATCATGCTGTTCGGCTTTCACAGCACTTGGGGCGCGTTCAGCTTTCCATTCATCTTTCTTGCGACCGATCTCACGGTGCGCCTGATCGGCAAGCAAGCCGCGCGCCGCGTGATCACGCGGGCCATGCTGCCTGCGCTGGTCGTGTCCTACTTTGTGGGCGTGCTGTTTCACAATGGCCATTTCAACGGCTGGGAAGCGCTGGCCTCGTTCAACGGCTTTGTGTTCCGCATCGCCTTGGCGAGCTTTGCTGCCTATGTGTTTGGGCAGTTGCTGGATATCCAGGTGTTTGATCGCATTCGCCAGAACAGCCGTTCGTGGTGGCTGGCTCCCACGGCTTCGGCCATCGTGGGGCAGGCGCTCGATACCGTGGCTTTCTTCGGCATCGCTTTCTGGCGCAGCAGCGACCCGTTCATGGCTGCCAACTGGGTGGAGATCGCGGCGGTCGATTACGCCATCAAGCTCGCGGTGAGCCTGCTGCTGTTTGTTCCCGCGTATGGCGTGGTGCTGGCTGCCATCGTGCGTGCGATGCGCGTGCCACCAGTCACACCAATGGCTGCACAGAACTGAGTTCGTGCCGTTCTCGGCGCAAAGCAAAAAACCCGCTCAGGCGGGTTTTTTGTTGTCTGGGCGTAGCTCCGTGGAGGCAGTGATGCGGTGGCGCTTCAACCCATCCGCACATCGAAGTAAGCCTCTTCCACCGAAATCCCTTGAAACCCCGCCTGCCGTGCCTTGTCGAAGGCCTTGAGCCAGGAGCGGGCGAGGCGTTCCTGTTCCGCGTTGATTTCTCCACCTTCTGCGGCATCCATGTAGGCCCGCCAGGCGTCGAGCATGCTTTGCTCATCGGGGAAAATTTTCTGGATCTCGCGGATGAACCGGGCTTCGGCGCGTTCTTTCAATGGGGGTTCAATTCCGTCGCAATCCTGCAGGGTGACTTCGATGACGATGGCTACTTCCATGGGTTTGAAACACTGGTTAAATTGACAGTATTAAGTATCCATTTTTACTGTTGTTTTGTACAGTCATTTGTGTATGTGCTGGCGAGTGAAATCCCGACCAGCAGTTGAGGTTGGGTACACTTTGTAAAAATTTGCGACGTCGTCCTTCGGCTTTCGAGCATGAAACTTGCAAGGAATGACGTGCTAGCGAGGTGGCACCAAGCCCCTTCAACGCCGATATTTTCTGCGTTGCTTCTCTCCCCGTTTTCGCCTTTTTGCTTTTTCGCCGCGCCCATTGCCGGGTGGCGGCCGTGTTTCCGTTCATGCAGCTTCCCCTGAATTTCGTTGCCCGGCAAAGTGTCTGGGCTTTGGACAACGACGCCGATCTGGTTTTTCTGAAACGTGCCTCGCGCAAACTGCGCACGTTGTTGGGCCTCGACTATTCGCCCGCGAGCTTCGAGCGTATCCAGCACTGGCTGAACAAGCAGCGCTCATTGCGCACTGCAGCCGGGCGCGAGGTCTACGACCACGAGGCAGATGGCGGCACGTTGATGCTGCTGAGCTTCTATCTGGCCGAATGGATCGGGCGCAGCGTGGGCTCGCCGCCGCTGTGGTCGATGCTGACGATGGAGCAGGGCGCTCAAACCTGTGTCGTGCATTTCTCCGAAGATCGCCATGCGAGTCTGGGAACAATCAAGCTACCGGGCATCGTGGCGCATGCGTGGTCGAAGGACGGAGCCGATCTTTCGGGTTCGCTTCGAGCACTCACCAAGCTGCAGGGGCTCGATCGGCCAGATCAGCCGCTGCCTGCGCTGAGGCCGGATCGCGATGTCGTCTTCCGCGAACGTGCCCAAGCGCTGGATCCCGTCGTGCGCTCGGCCATGTGGAGCGTGCGACCGCCGACGCTGGAGCATGGCGATCTGTTGTCGGGATATTTCGTCGAGCAGCGCGAACTGTTCGAGCGCGGGTATTTCACCTGCGGTGGTTTGATCCAAGCGAACACCGATCTGTTCAAGCCGCACTATGTCGGGCTGCGCGTTGCCGAAGTCCTCTACGACCCGGCCCACATGCTGCGCTACGACGATCTGCAGGCGTTGGCGCAGGCTTTGCAGCGACTGAGCGAGACAGAGGCCGAGGTGCGTCTGCCGCCAGAAGCCGAACGGATTCGCGAGCATCTGCGGTCGGGCAATTCGCGTATGTCGCGCATGTTGTCCGAGGACGTGTCGCCCCGGCTGTTCGGCTATCCGCTCAAGCTCTGCAGCATCTGGGTCGATCAGGAACACTTGCCCGACGGCATGCTGTCGTGCAAAGGCGTGCCGCTGGTGATTGCCCCGGAGTTCAGCCGCCATGCCAAGCTGCTGCCGCATCAGGTGTGGTCTGCCGGGTTTCGTGACGCTTGGCTGGACGCTGGCGAAGCGCGCTTGGGTAAGCGCCACGCCATTGCCGAGATGATGCTGCAGGCCCGTGAACAGGCGCGCCAGACGGCGGTGCGGATGATGATGGCGGAGATGGGTAACAGCGCAGCACTCGCGCCGGTTGCATCACCTGCGCCGACGAGAACCGATGCGTCTCGGCAGGTGTTGCGCGATACCGAACCCGCTGCCGCGCGTGGCCCCGGTTTCTCCTGGCGTGTTGTCACCATCACCATGGGGCTGATGCTGCTGGCTTTCGCCGCAATCATGCGGATTTCGTCAATGTGAAAAATCGGTAGATTCTTTACATTGTAACAATCGTTCACTTTTAAAACGCATTTAGATACAATTACCGCATCACGTTGAAACCGCGATCCATCGCGGACCATACAAATGACTCGGTTGAACAAATGCAAGGCGCTGCTGGTTTCCGTTTGGGACCATTTTGTGCAGTGGCTGTAAATGACTTTGCTGGCAGATAGGGCTCTACCGGGGCAGGGCCGTTGACGTCGGCGGAGTGCTTTGGTGTAACCCGGTGATCGAAGTGGTTTGAGCAGAGGCGCTTGCGCCTTGTGCAGTCTTGGTTTGGAGATGCCCGGCATCTCCAAATACGGCAAGCGCCCTGAGCGCTCAGTTTCTGGACAAGGTGGCATACATGTTTTCAGTTCACGTTGAGCTTTGCCGTCGCTCGCATATGTCGCGTGTTCTTGTGGCACTGATCATTGCGTCAGGCGGCAACACCGTGGTTCGGGCTGATGTGAACATTCCTGCGGGCGCACAGATCCATCTGGCAGGTGGATCGGCGCAATTGGCGTGCACGGATTTGCTGATCCAGGGTGCGGCCGTGCAGGGCGCGGGGGGCAGCGCCACGGGCGTGCGCAATCTCACATTGGCTGCCGGGAGCAGTCTGGATATGGCGGGCAGCAGCATTCAACTGGCCCAGCAATACACGAACAACGGAACGGTGAATGGCGCGGGCGGCAGTCTCACCCGCGTGGATAGCGCTTCCTGTCCGGCGATCGGAAAACTGGGGGCCATTTCCATCAGCGAAGCCCCGCCCGCAGAAACCGTGGCTGCGGTGCCGACCTTGGGCAGTGTCTCCTTCGGCCTTTTGATGCTGGGTCTGGGTCTGATCGGAGGCTTGCGCGCGGCACGACAAGGCAGCTCACGCGAGCGAAGACCGCTGCGCTGACGGTTCCATTTCTGTTCAAACCCATTTCACTTCATTT
The DNA here is from genome assembly GCF_011305535.1 of Diaphorobacter sp. HDW4B. GTDB lineage: Bacteria > Pseudomonadota > Gammaproteobacteria > Burkholderiales > Burkholderiaceae_C > Diaphorobacter_A. The sequence goes on along the minus strand of NZ_CP049905.1, from coordinate 660,667 downwards.
TCTCGGAGCATTCATGAAACGCCACTTCCAACTGAATGCGCTGCTGCTGGCTGCGCTGGTTGCCACCAGTGCCTGGTCGGCAGACGACGTCACCATCACTCCAGCAACAGGTGGCGGGGTGACAATCTATTCGGATTCGAGCGCTCCGGCGATCAAGGTGTTGCCGGGGCAGCAAGTGCAATTGCCAGGCTTGCCGACTGCGGCGAGCTACACGAATGTGGTGTGCCGTGACAGCACCGGATTGCTGGGTACTTGTGATGCGGCAGCCGTCACTGGTGTTACGGGGCCAGCGGGTGCGACCGGGGCAACTGGTGCGACAGGGCCTGCGGGTTCAACCGTCGGCGTCACGGGGCCACAGGGGGTTCAAGGTGTTCAGGGGATCACCGGGCCAACGGGGGCCACGGGCATCACGGGCCCCGCAGGCTCGACCGGTGCTGATGGAGCCTTGGGGCCAACGGGGCCCACCGGAGCGAATGGTGCGACGGGTCCTTCCGGTCCAACGGGGGTGACGGGTGCCAGCACCATCATTCCCTATGCGTCGGGCGCTCCCATCATCATGACGACAATTGCTGGAGGTTTGGTCGGGAGTGTTTCTGCAGTCGGCTTTGGAAATTCGGCCACTGGGATTTCGCTGGCGGGTACGAATATCGACGGCACCGTGCCTTCAAACATGGCATTTTCGGTTCCTCGTGACGGAACCATCACGTCGATCAGCGCGTTCTTCAGCAATACGGCGGCGGTTGCGTTGATCGGAACGAACATCACCATCAATGCCCAACTCTATCAATCTACGACGCCGGACAACACATTTACCCCCATTCTCGGCGCGACAGTGACACTTGCTCCTCAAATGACTGGAATCCTCGCGCTTGGAACTATTGCCAATGGCATCACCACTGGCCTCGCCATTCCGGTCACCGCGCAAACAAGGCTGTTGCTTGTCTACTCGGCAACTGCTACTGGCATAGCGTTGGTGAATACAGTAGTCGGCTACGCGAGCGCAGGTGTGGCGATCAACTGAGCAAGAAGCACGCGAAGGAAGAGCCTTTTCAGTCAACCGGTTGATCGGCAATGTCGTCAATGGCGGCCTGCAGGCAACCCAGCAATGACTGGACGAGCGGATTCACCGGGTTGCGCCGCCATACGGCAAGCAGTTCCGATGTCGCTTGATCGCCGACGAGCCGACTGAAAGCCACGCGCGGCATGCCCACGCGCTGCAGCGAGGCGGGCACGATGGCCACGCCCTGACCTAGCGACACCAGCGACAGCACCGACAGCCAGTGCCGCACCTCGTGCCGTATTTCCGGCGCGAAGCCGTGTGTCTGGCACATCTGGTAGATGCGCTGGTGGTAGACGGGTGAGACTTGGCTCAGGAACAGGATCAGCCGCTCGTTCTTCAATTCCGCCAAGTCGATCACATCTTGCTGCGCGAGCGGGTGTTGATCGGGCAGGCAGGCCATGAAGGCTTCGTCCATCAGCTTGAGGCTGGCGATGTCCTCCGGTGGCTGAATGGAATGCACCAAGCCCAGGTCGAGCCTGGCCTGCTGCAGTTCCTGCAATTGCTCGGCGCTGTTGAGCTCCAGCATGTCCACGCGCACCTGCGGGTGCAGCTTCTGAAAGGCTTCGAGCGCCTGCGGCACGCCACGATAGAGGCTGGAGCCGACGAATCCCACACGCAGATGCCCGCGCACGCCGCGCGCCACGTCGGTGGTTTCCTGCGCTGCCTGACTGGTGAGCGTGAGGATCTGCTTGGCGCGCGGCAGCAGATGTTCGCCCGCAGCGGTCAGGCGTACCTCTTTGCTGTTGCGCTCGAAAAGCTGGGCCTGCACTTGGTCTTCCAACTGCTTGATCGCCACGCTGAGCGGCGGTTGCGAGATGGACAGGCGCACGGCGGCACGGCCGAAATGCAGTTCTTCGGCGAGTGCGACGAAATAGCGGAGAAGTCTGGTTTCGATCATCAGGACGCAGATGATGCTCTCTGTCCGCGGAAATGAGAATATCCAATTCGTATTGAATAAGATTTTAATAATATTTGACGCGAATCATTGCCGGCGCTGAAATACCGATGTGCTCAGACACGAGCGCAACAGGATTCAAGGAGACACACATGTCGGCGATCGCAAAGTCCGAATCGGCAAAGCAGGTGGCATCGGCCACCATCCAGCGTGCGCAAGGCCCAGGCCAGACAACGGTCACGCCCTCCGTGACCAGCAATTCCCATCCCGTGCCCGACCGTCGCGGCGCGAATTTCTACGTCACCGATTCCGAGATGGAGTCGCTGCTCAAGCTCTATCTGCCCGAGGATTTGTTCTTTCATCTGCTGCCGCATTTCACCCGCATGGGCGAGTTGGCGGGCGGCAGGCTCGATGATCTGGCTGGCATCGCCGACAAGAACCCGCCCGAGCTGGAGCACCGCAGCCGCTCGGGCGAGAACCTGCAGCGTGTCATCAAGCACCCGGCCTACGAGGAGATGGAGCGCGTCGCTTATGGCGAATTCGGCCTGCAGGCCATGTCGCATCGCGAGGACATGCTGGGCTGGCGGGGCAAGCTGCCTCCCATCGTCAAATACGCGCTGACCTATCTGTTCGTGCAGGCGGAGTTCGGCCTGTGCTGCCCGCTGTCGATGACCGATTCGCTCACACGCACGCTCAAGAAATTCGGCACGCCCGAGCTGGTCGAAAAGTACCTGCCGCAACTGCTGTCGCTCGATTGGGACGAGCAGGCGCAGGGTGCCATGTTCATGACCGAGCAGGCGGCAGGTTCCGACATTTCCAACACGCAGACCATGGCGTATGCGAACGCCGACGGGTCGTGGCGACTGGTGGGCGACAAGTGGTTCTGCTCGAACCCCGACGCGGAATTCGCGATGGTGCTGGCGCGTGTCGATGGCGATCCAGCGGGCATGAAAGGCATCTCGCTGTTCCTGCTGCCGCGCTTTCTGGACGACGGCAGCACCAATGCCTACCGCATCATCCGACTGAAGGAAAAGCTGGGTACGCGCTCGATGGCGAGCGGCGAGATCACCATGGAAGGCGCAACGGCGTATCTCATCGGAGAACGCGGGCGCGGCTTTGTGCAGATGGCCGACATGGTCAACAACTCGCGCCTGTCCAACGGCGTGCGCTCCGCAGGCATGATGCGCCGCGCAGTCGCCGAGGCAGAGTACGTGGCGCACGAACGCATCGCCTTCGGCAAGCGACTCGAAGACATGCCGCTGATGCGCAAGCAGCTCGACAAGCTGCGCGTGCCCGCCGAGCAGGCGCGCACCATGGTGTTCCAGACGGCGCAGACCTTGATGCGCTCGGATGCGGGTGACAAGGAAGCGTATGCGCTCTTGCGCATTCTCACGCCGATGATCAAGTTCCGCGCCTGCCGCGATGCGCGCAAGGTGACGGGCGATGCGATGGAGGTGCGCGGCGGTTGCGGCTACATTGAGGAGTGGAGCGATCCGCGCTTGGTGCGCGATGCGCATCTGGGCTCGATCTGGGAAGGCACGAGCAACATCGTCGCGCTCGACGTGATTCGTGCGATCAAGCGCGAAGGCTCGCTGCCGGTGCTGCAGAAACATCTGGCGGGTCTGCTGGCGGAAGCAGCCTTGAAACCCGCTTACGACAAGGCTTTGCGGGAAGCGTTGTCACGCGCCAGCGATTTGGCAGAACGAGTGGCCGAACAAGGTCTCGACCACTTGGCACGCCAGACGGCGACCGCGCTGTACTGCTGCACGAGCGCCATCGCCATGGCATGGGAAGCATCGAAGACCGGCTCGAAGGAACGCATGCGCTTGTCGCAACTGGTGCTGGCTCATCGCCTGCTGCCGCGCGATCCGCTGTGCCATGAATCGGCGATTCCTGCCGCTTGGTCCTGATCGTTCAAGCACCACTTTCAACACAGAAAAATCTGGAGACAAACGCATGCACAGCAAGTTCAACAAGCGTGGATTCATTCTGGCAGCAGCGGCTGCGATGGTGGCCTGCCTGCCGATCGGCGCGAGTTTCGCGGCCGAGAAATTTCCGGAGCGCACGGTGACCTTCGTCGTGCCATTTCCGCCCGGCGGGCCGACCGATGCCATGGCGCGCGTGCTGGCGGCGGAGTTGGGCAAGGAACTGGGGCAGAGCGTGATCGTGGACAACAAGGCGGGTGCGGGCGGCAACATTGGGGCCGAGTTCCTCGAGCGTGCCAAGCCCGATGGCTACACCATCATGTTCGGCACATCGGGTCCGCTGGCGATCAACCAGAGCCTGTACAAGAAGATGAACTACGACCCGCGCACGAGCTTCACGCCCATCATGTACGTCGGGTATCTGCCGAACATTCTGGTGGTGCGCGAGAGCCTCGCGGTGAAGAACGTGCAGGACCTGATCGCGCTCGACAAGGCGCAGCCCAACAAGCTGAGTTTCGCGTCATCGGGCAATGGTGCTTCGTCGCATCTGGCGGGCGTGATGTTCAATGATCTCGCGGGCACCAAGCTCATGCATGTGCCGTACAAAGGCACGGGCCCGGCGCTCAACGACCTGCTGGCGGGGCAGGTGGACATGACGTTCACCGACATCCTCACCGCGATGCCGTACATCAAAGCCCACAAGGTGCGTGCGCTCGGCGTGGCTACGGCCAAGCGGTCGACCGCGATGCCCGACATTCCCACCATCGCGGAACAAGGTCTCAAGGGTTACGACGTGAGCGTGTTCTTCGGCGTGGTCGGTCCCAAGGGCATGCCTGCGGATCGCGTGCAGACGCTCAATCAGGCCTTCGCCAAGGTGCTCGATTCCGACAGCGTGAAGAAGGCGTTTGCCGCGCAAGGGCTGGAGCGCGGAACGGACACCGCGCCTGCGTATCTGGCCAAGTTCATCGGCTCCGAAGTGGACCGCTGGAGCAGCGTGGTCAAGAAGTCCGGCGTGACGCTCGATTGAACCCACGGAGAACTCGCATGAACCAGACGATTTCCGGCATGGGCGCAGGTGCGCTGCAAGGCCTGCGCGTGCTCGATCTTTCGCGCATTCTTGGTGGCCCGTTGTGCGGGCAGATTCTTGGCGATCACGGCGCGGACGTGCTCAAGGTGGAGCCGCCGCAGGGGGACGACACGCGCACCTGGGGGCCTCCGTTTCGTGATGGTGTGGCCTCGTACTACTACGGTTTGAATCGCAACAAGCGCATCCAGTTTCTCGATCTTTCGGCCAAGGAAGGCCAGCAACGCGTGCGCGAACTCATGGCCGAGGCCGACGTGGTGGTCGAGAACTTCAAGATCGGCACCATGGAGAAATGGGGCATCGGCTGGGAACAGATGCAGCATGAATTTCCGCAGCTCATCTGGTGCCGCGTTTCCGGCTTTGGCGAAGACGGACCGCTGGGCGCGCTGCCCGGCTATGACGCGGCGATTCAAGCGATGGCCGGCATCATGAGCGTGAACGGCGAGGCCGGTGGCGATCCGCTGCGTGTGGGCCTTCCCGTCGTCGATATGGTGACCGGCATGAATGCCGTCATCGGCGTGCTGCTGGCTCTGCATGAACGTGGTCGCAGCAGCAAGGGGCAACTCATCAATGCGTCGCTCTACGACTCGGGCATTTCGCTGCTGCATCCGCATGCGGCCAACTGGTTCATGAACGGCAAGATCCCGCAGCGCACGGGTAATGCGCATCCCAACATCTATCCTTATGACGTGGTGAATACGGCCACGTCACCGATTTTTCTGGCCGTCGGCAATGATCGGCAATTCAAGCTGATGTGCGATCACCTTGGACGGTCCGAGTTGGGCACGGATGAGCGCTTTGCCACCGCAGGTCAGCGCTCGGTGAATCGTGTCGCGTTGAAGGACTTGCTGGAGCAGGCGCTTGCCACACGCGACTGCGTGCAGCTCGCCGACGAACTCATGGCCATCGGCGTGCCTGCCGCGCCGGTGCTCGATGTCGAACAGGCCCTGGAAGCGCCGCACACGAAACACAGCGAGATGGTGATTCAGATGGGCGAGTACCGGGGGCTGGGCGCGCCGGTGAAGCTCAGCAGAACGCCTGCGACGTATCGGTTTGCGCCGTTGGAAGAGGGCAAGGAGTTTCTGGATCGTCAGGACACGAAGCCCTGACGTTCTGAGGTTCTGACGTTTACATCAAGCCGATTCAGCCAGCAGATCCTGCAGCGCCTTGACCTGTTGGCGCAGGCGCTCGTTTTCCGCTTCGAGCTCGGTCACGCGCTTGCGCAACTCGTCCACGGATGGAGCGGTTTCTGCGCTGGCTTCCATGTCGTCCGATGCGCTTTCCACGGCCTCGGCCTTGGGCTTCTTCTTCGATTCGCGCACGCGCTTGGCGGCGGCCTTGAGTTCCTGCGCGCCGCCTTGTGCGGCTGCGGCTTGTTCCTCTTGCGTGAGCGACGACACGACGGCGGCGGCGTTGAGCGAGAGTTCGCCGGACTTCACGGCAGCGACCACTTCTGGCGCTGCGTGTTCCTGAATGGTCTCGATCATCTTCACCTGGCTGGCCGTGAGGCGCGCTGCGCGGGCGAGGGACTCGCGGGTGTCGAGCGCCTCGTCAGGCACCTTGGCCACGCTGGCCAGCGCCTTGGCGACCACCGGGTCGGTGTCGCCTTCCCACGGGGCTTGTTCGCCACCGTTGGCTTCCTTGGCCTCGGCCTTGGCTGCGACGACGGCTGCGGCTGCAGCGGCGCGGCGCTCGGCGATGATTTCGCGCTTGCGCAGCGCCAGCACGCCGCGCTGGAATTCGCTCACGCTGCGGCGGCCCAGATGTTGGTCGATCATCCACAGATGCACGTCGTCCATGCTCTTGAAGCGCGTGTTCTGCACGGTGTGGAACGGCAGATTGTTCTTCTGGCAGATGCCGAAACGGTTGTGGCCATCGATCAGGATATTGCCCCACAGCACCAGCGAATCGCGGCAGCCTTCGTCCATGATGCTGCGCTCCAGCGACTCGTATTCGTCGGTGGTGAGCGGGTCGATATAGGCCTTGAGTTCGGGCAGCACGACAATGTCGTCGGCCGTGGGGTTGTCGAGTTTGTTGTCCGGGTTGGCGTTGGCAGGGAGTTCGTAGGTCATTGCAGCAAAAACAAAGGACAAATGAAAGGCCAAAGGCCCTGACGTCAGGGCCTTTGGCGTATCGGGGAGGGCAGGTTCAGGCGATCACAGCAGACGCGAAATCAGCGCGCCGTCGACCGGGCCTTCGAGCGGAATGCGCACGCGGATCGGATTGCCTTGCGCGACTTCGACGGGTTCGCCTTCGAGGTTGAACATCTTCTCCAGCTTCACCTGGCGATTGCCTTGTGGGTGGATGATTTCCAGCGTATCGCCCACCTGGAAACGGTTCTTGGTCTCGACTTCGGCCAGACCATTTTCATAACCGCGCACCTCGCCCACGAAGTGGCTGCGCTGCAGCACCGAGTGGCCGGTTTCGTAGTTCTGATAATCCTGCGAAGGGCGGCGCTCCATCAGACCGCCGGTGTAGCCGCGATTGGCGAGGCCTTCGAGTTCGGTGATCAGGTTGGGGTTGAACGGACGACCCGCCACCGCATCGTCGATCGCGCGGCGGTACACCTGCGCGGTGCGGGCCACGTAGTACAGACTCTTGGTGCGGCCTTCGATCTTGAGCGAATCGACGCCGATCTTCACGAGGCGCTCCACATGCTCCACGGCGCGCAGGTCCTTGGAGTTCATGATGTAGGTGCCGTGCTCGTCTTCCATGATCGGCATGTGCTCGCCGGGGCGGCCCATTTCCTCGATCAGATAGACCTGATCGGCCTTGGGGTGGCGCTCGCCGTTGCCGCAGGTGCTGAATTGCGAATCGGCTTCTTCACGTGCCTTGTCGAAGCTGAAGCCGTTTTCCATGGTCTGCGCCAGCGCTTCGCCGGTGTTGGAATCGACTGCAGCGTCGTGCGTCTTGTATTCCCAGCGGCAGGCGTTGGTGCAGGTGCCTTGGTTGGGATCACGGCGATTGAAGTAGCCCGACAGCAGGCAGCGGCCCGAGTAGGCAATGCACAGCGCGCCATGCACGAAGACTTCGATCTCCATGTGGGGGCATTCCTGGCGGATTTTTTCAATCTCGTCGAGGCTGAGTTCACGCGACAGGATGATGCGCGAGACGCCAGCCTTCTGCCAGAACTTCACCGTCGCCCAGTTGGTGGTGTTGGCCTGCACGGAGAGATGAATCTCGGCCTCGGGCCACTTTTCCTTCACCATCATCATCAGGCCGGGGTCGGCCATGATGAAGGCGTCGGGCTTGAGCGCCATCACTGGTTCGATGTCGCGGATGTAGGTGCGCACCTTGTCGTTGTGGGCGATCAGGTTGCTGGTCACGAAGAATTTCTTGCCCCGTGCGTGCGCTTCCTGAATGCCTTGGGCGATCTGTTCAAGGCGGAATTCGTTGTTGCGAGCGCGCAGGCTGTAGCGTGGCTGGCCGGCGTAGATGGCATCGGCGCCAAAGTCGTAGGCGGCGCGCATCTTGTCGAGCGAGCCGGCAGGCAGCAGCAGTTCGGGGGCTTTGAGAGTCATAACCGCCATTTTCTCAGATACGGCAAGCAGCTTTCCTGCGAGGTGTTTTTGCGGCTTTCGCAGTGTGGAAAAGCCGCGCTTTCGCGACGAGTTCAAGTGCTTGTCATCGATCAACGGATGCCCGCGCTCAAGGCCGAACCGCCGGGGGCGCTCGGTATAGTGAAAACGGTGACACAACAACCAACAACCGCAACACAGAGAAGGAGGGATCACATGATCAAAGAAGTAGCAGGCGACATTCTGCTGAGCAAGGCCGATCTGCTGGCGCATGGCATTTCGGCGCACGACCCGTTCGACAGCGGCCTGGCGCTCGCGCTGCGCGAGCGCTGGCCGTCGCTGGTCAAGGACTTTCGCCACGACACGCGCTCCAAGGCGATTGCCGAGGGTGAGGTGTGGCGATGGACCGGCGTTCAGGAGGGCGGCGGCGTGCGCAAGATTCTGAATCTGGTCACGCAGGACACCTTGGGGCAGGGCCCGCATGCCAAGCCCGGCAAGGCCAGTCTCGAAAATGTGCGCCACGCGCTGCAGAACATGGCCAAGCATGTGCGCGCCGAAAAGGTCACCAGCATTGCGTTGCCGCGTCTGGCGACGGGCGTGGGTGGCCTTTCGTGGGACGAGGTGAAGCCGCTGATCCAGCAGTATCTGGGTGAGCTGGGCGTGCCGGTGATCGTCTACACGACTTATCACAAGAACGAGCAGGCCAACGAAGGGCTCTGATCGGCTCCGAAGGTCAATGCAACGCCACGGCTTCCAAGGAGCCGTGGCGTTTTTTCATGGGTCAGCCTTCGGACAGGCCGAAGGCTCGGCGGGAAATTGCGAATTGGCCGAAGTGCGCGCCCGCTCCACAATGCAACCCATATCGTTTTGGTGAGCAAGGTTGCGACATGGAATTTTCAGGAGTGCCTTCATGGTTGGTCATGGCCGCAGGCGTGTTTGTGCTGGCGGGGTTGGTCAAGGGCGTTGTCGGTCTGGGGCTGCCGACCGTCGCCATGGGGCTGCTTGCACTGCGCATGGCCCCTGCGGAGGCAGCGGCGCTGCTCATCATTCCGTCGCTGATCACCAATCTCTGGCAGATGCTGCCGCTCAAGACCTTGCCCGCGCTGTTCAAGCGCATGTGGCCGATGCAACTGGGCATTTGCGCGGGCACGGCGGTGGGGGCGTACCTGTTCGGTGCACCTGCTGGCGCGTGGGCGAATGTGGCGCTGGGTGTGGCGCTGATCGTCTATGCGGGCTGGGCGCTGCTGGGTGCTCAATGGCGTGTGGCGGCGGGCAACGAGAAGTGGCTGAGCCCGCTGATCGGTTCTGTGACGGGCTGTGTCACCGCTGGCACGGGCGTGTTTGTGATTCCCGCCGTGCCGTATTTGCAGGCGCTGCAGATGCAGCGCGACGAGCTGATTCAGGCCATGGGCTTGTGCTTCACCGTCTCGACTCTGGCGCTGGCTGCAGGACTGGCACGGAATGGCAGTTTCAACGCGGGTGACGTGGGCTGGTCTGCCGTGCTGCTGGTCCCCGCGCTGCTCGGCATGCAGATCGGGGCTTGGTTGCGTTCGCGGCTCTCGCCCGTGGTGTTCAAGCGTTGTCTGATGGTGAGTTTGTTGTTGTTGGGTGCGTCGATGGTGTTGCGCTGAATGCCTGGCATGTCTTGATTCATGGGTACAGTGGCGCTTTCCCAATCGACACGCAACTACGCACCATGCCTACAGAAATCGAACGCAAATTCCTCGTCCGCGACCGCTCCATCGTGTCGGAGCTGGTGGGAGTCAAGATGGCCCAAGGCTACTTGGCAGACAACGGCATGATCGTTCGCGTGCGGGTGGCGGGCGACAAGGGCTTTCTCACGCTCAAGGGCAAGACCGTCGGCCTGTCGCGCGCGGAGTTCGAATACGAAATTCCGCTCGCCGATGCGCAGGCCCTGCTCGCCGACTTCGCCACTTTGGGCCGGATTGAGAAAGTGCGTTACTACCTGCCCGTGAACGAGCTGACCTTCGAGATCGATGTGTTCGAGCAGGAGTTGGCAGGTTTGGTCACCGCCGAGGTGGAACTGCCGTCCGAGGATCATCCCGTTCCTCCACTCGACTGGCTGGGCGAGGATGTGAGCCACGATCCGCGTTACCGCAATTCGGAACTCGCGGTCAGCCGCACCGTTCCGCGTTAAACCCGGCGCTTTTCCAGTTTGCGCGTGAGCGTGCGGCGGTGCATACCCAGGCGCCGTGCGGCTTCGGAGATGTTGAAGCCGGTTTCGGCCAGCACCTCGTGGATGCGCTCCCATTCCAGTGTCTTGATGCTGCTGGAGCGGTTGGTCAGTTCCACATCTTCGTTGCCTTCGGTGAGTCCGAAGGCGGCTTCGATGTCGTCGGTGTTCGACGGTTTGGCGAGGTAGTGGCAGGCACCGAGCTTCACGGCTTCGACGGCGGTGGTGATGCTGGCATAACCGGTCAGCACGACGATCAGCATGTCCTCGTCATGCGCGTGCAGCTTGCGCACACAGGTAAGGCCGGTGGCTTCGCCCTTGAGTTTCAGGTCGACGACGGCGTAGCCCGGATCGTTGGTTTCGAGCAGCTTCTCCATGTGCTCCAGACTGTCCGTGTGCAGCACTTTGTAGCCACGGCGCTCGAACGAGCGGGCGAGGGTGCGGCCGAAGGCCTCGTCGTCTTCGACAATCAGCAGCAGGCGTTGCTCGTCGTCGTCCTGCGGCTCGTCCGGTGTGTCCGGCATCTGAGCGTCAATGTTTTGCATGGGACTCGCCAATCTCGGAATTCTTTGTTGTCTCGGTGTCGCCAGTCGTCTCGGGCAGAACGATGGAGGCCAGCGGCAAAGTGATCGTCACCACTGCACCACTGTCCGCGCGGTTGCGTGCCTGCACGCTGCCGCCCAGAGTACGGGCCACGTTCATCGACAGGAACAGGCCCAGACCGCCGCCCGGCTTGCCCTTGCTCGACACATAAGGTTTGCCGTACTGGGCCAGGATTTCCTTGGAAAAACCGGGGCCGTCGTCGCAGACGGTGATGACCAGCGCGGTCTTGGAGCGTTCTGCGATCAGCGCCACCCAGTGCGGTGAGGCGTCTCTGGCATTGTCGAGCACGTTGAATACCATCTGCTCCAACGTGGCATCGGCCACCATGGGGCTGTCTTCTCCGAACTGGTTGTCGTAGACGAAGGTGTTCACGTAGCGCGTGCGCTTCCATTCGGCGGCGAGCGAGTCGAGAAAGCGGCAGACGGTGGTTTCGGTCGATGCCTCGCCGCGCGTCTCGCCAGCGGACATCAGAATCTCGCTCACGATCTTTTTGCAGCGCTGCACCTGCACCTGCATTTCGGCGATTTCTTCGAGCACCATGGCGTCCTTGGAGAGCGTGGGGTCGCGTTTCCAGTCGCCCAGAATCACGGCCATGGTGGACAGCGGCGTGCCCAGTTCATGCGCTGCGCCGGAGGCGAGCAGGCCGATGCGCACGACATGTTCTTCTTCGGTGGCCCGCTGGCGTGCGGCGGCCAGACGCGCATCGCGCTGGCGCAGCGTGCGGGCGATGCGGGTGATGAACACGACGATCAGCGTGGCGTTGATCACGAAGCACACGAGCAGGCCGATGACGTAGGGGCTTGCCAGTCCGTGCACCGGATCGTGCGTGATCGGCAGGTTGATGTGGTGGATGGAGAGGACGAAGAAGCACAGTGCGGTGATCACCACGATCGTCCAGATGTAGCCGCCGCGCAGCAGCATCGCGCCCACGGCGATCTGCAGCAGGTAGAGAAAGACGAACGGGTTGCTGGTGCCGCCGCTGAGATAAAGCTGCACGGTGAGCACGGCCACATCCACCAGCAGCGCGAGAAACAGCTCCACGTTGCGCACGCCGCGCCCGGTGCGCCAGCGCAGCATGGTGACCACGTTGAAGATGCCGAGGCAGGTGACCACCATCAGCATTTCCTGCACCGGCAGTTGCAGGTTCAGCGTGTAGTGCGCGACCTCGATGGTGAAGACCTGCCCGATGACGGCGATCCAGCGCAGTTGGATGAGCAGGTGCAGGTTCTTCAGACCGGCATGCAGCGCTGGCGAGCGCAAGGCCCGGGCGGGGATGCCGGTCTGGTCCACGATGCTGCCGCTGCTGGTGTTCATGAGGCAGGATTGTCGCGAAATCAGGCGTCGCTTGCCGAGTCGGGGCCTTCGGCCTTCTTGCGTTCGTGGCGGACAACCAGCCACGCAGCGCCCAGCACCATGAGGGCGAGGCCGTACCAGGTCAGGATGTAGACGGTATGGCTGTTGTGGAACTTCACCACCGTCATGCCGCTGCGCGGCCACGGGCCTTGCAGTGCGGCAGCGCCGGGGCCGCTGTCGGTGTTGGCGTTGGCGTTGGCATTCACATGGGCGTTGCTGGGAATGCCCTGGTCGATGAAGAACGGAGCGACGTTGTTCAAACCAAGCGCCTTGCCGATGGCGTTCACGTCACGCGAGTACCACTTGTTGTTGGCGGCGTCGTTCTCGCGCAGAAAGCCGCGACCGGATTCGCTGGCGCGCAGCAGGCCTTCCACACGTGTGGGGCCGGGCGAGGGCGGCACGGCATTGGCGCGCTGGCCTTCGGGCACGAAGCCGCGATTGACGAGCACGATCTGGCCGGTCGATGTCTGCAGCGGCGTGATGGCCCAGAAGCCCGCGCCGAGTTCGGTCAGTGCCTGCGCGAAGATGGTTTTGTCGGCCAGCCACTGGCCTTCGGCGAAGACGGGCTGGTAGGCATGTTGCTCGCCCATGCTGGCTGCGGAGTCGGAGCCAGGCAGTTGCGAGACGGAAATCGGAGGTTGATGCAGTCGCGTTTCCACGCGCTCCATCAGATCGAGCTTCCACGCGCGGCGTTGCACCTGCCAAGTGCCGAGCGTGACGAAGCCAAAAAACAAGGCGATGCCCACCACCGTGAGAATCGCCTTGGTGACCACAGAGCGCTTGGCAGCGCCCTGTGTGGAGACCTTGTCGGTCAAGGTGTATGGGTTGCCGGCGCGCTGTGTGCCGGTGGTGCGTCCGGCATGACGTGCTTGGGCATCATGTTGGTGTTCATGTGGAACATCACCCACAGCGTACCGGCAATGCCGATCGCCACGAAGACGACGGTGAAGATGGTGGACAGCATGGTCCAGCCGCCTTCGACCTTGCCGTTCATGTGCAGGAAGAAGATCATGTGGATGACGATCTGCACCACGGCAAAGCCGCCGAGCACGAGCACTGCGGTCTTCTTGTCGGCGATGACGCCGGCCATGACCAGCCAGAACGGGATCGCCGTCAGGATGATCGAGAGGATGAAGCCCGTCATGTAGCCCGAGAACGTGCTGTGCGGACCTTCATCGTGATGGCCGTGATCGTCGTGGTGATCGTGACCAGCGTGGTTGTGTGCTGCACTCATCAGAGCACCCCCATCAGATAAACGAATGTGAAAACGCCGATCCAGACCACGTCCAAGAAGTGCCAGAACATCGACAGGCACATCAGACGGCGGTTGTTGGCAGGGTTGAGACCGTGCTTGGAGATCTGGATCATCAGAGTCACCAGCCAGATCAGGCCGAAGGTCACGTGGATACCGTGGGTGCCCACCAGCGTGAAGAACGACGAGGTGAAAGCGCTGCGTGTCGGGCCTGCGCCTTCATGGATCATGTGCTGGAACTCATAGAGTTCGACGCACAGGAACGCCAGACCGAACAGGCCGGTGATGGCCAGCCAGAACAGCGTGCCGCCCTTTTTGTTCTGCTGCTTTTGCAGCATGGCGAAGCCGAAGGTGATCGACGACAGCAGCAGGAAGGCCGTGTTGATCGCCACGAGCGACAGATCGAACAATTCCTTGCCCGTAGGGCCGGCGGCGTAGTTGTGACCCAGCACGCCGAAGGTGGCGAACAGGGCCGCAAAGATCAGGCAGTCGCTCATCAAATAGAGCCAGAAGCCCAGAGCGGTGCCGTTTTCTGGATGGGGCTCGTGCGCGAGGTGGTATTCGCGCTGGCCCAGTGCGGCGGTATGTGTATTGGACATCGTTTGAATCTCCGCCTTATGCGTGGCTTGCGTGGGCAAGCTGTTGCGTGCGAAGTTCTTCCGTTGCGGCCACTTCGGCTGCAGGGATGTAGTAGTCACGCTTGTAGTTGAAGGTATGGATGATCGAGGCCAGCACGGTCGCGGCGAACGATGCGATCGCCAGCGGCCACATGTGCCAGATCAGCGCAAAGCCGAGGATCGTGGACAGCGCACCGATCACCACGCCAGCGCCGGTATTGGCAGGCATGTGGATGGGCTGGAAACCTGTCAGCGGACGCTTGTAGCCGTGCTTCTTCATGTCGGTCCAGGCATCGATTTCGTACACCACGGGTGTGAAAGCGAAGTTGTACTGTGGAGGAGGCGACGAGGTAGCCCATTCCAGCGTACGGCCATCCCATGGGTCACCGGTTTCGTCGGCCAGTTCCTTGCGCTTCCAGAAGGAAACACCGATCTGGATGAAGAAGCAGGCGATACCGCAGGCGATCAGACCAGCGCCCAGAGCGGCGATGATGAACCAGATTTGCAGCGAAGGATCTTCGAAGTGGTTGGCGCGACGTGTCACGCCCATCAGGCCGAGAATGTACAGGGGCGTGAACGCGACCCAGAAGCCCACCAGCCAGAACCAGAACGATGCGCGGCCCCAGGATTCGACCAGACGGTAGCCGAAAGCCTTTGGATACCAGTAGTTGATACCGGCGAACACGGCGAACACCACGCCGCCGATGATCACGTTGTGGAAGTGAGCGATCAGGAACAGCGAGTTGTGCAGCACGAAGTCGGCAGGTGGCACAGCCAGCAGCACGCCGGTCATGCCGCCGATGGCGAACGTGACCATGAAGCCGATGGTCCACAGCATGGGCACCGTGAAGCGGATGCGACCGCGGTACATGGTGAACAGCCAGTTGAAGATCTTCGCGCCCGTGGGGATCGAGATGATCATCGTCGTGATGCCGAAGAAGGTATTCACGCTCGCGCCGGAGCCCATCGTGAAGAAGTGGTGCAGCCAGACGAGGTAGGACAGGATCGTGATACACACGGTCGCGTACACCATCGAGGTGTAGCCGAACAGACGCTTGCGCGAGAACGTGGCCACGATTTCCGAGAACACGCCGAAGCAAGGCAGGATCAGGATGTAGACCTCGGGGTGGCCCCAGATCCAGATCAGGTTCACGTACAACATCGGGTTGCCGCCGAAGTCGTTCGAGAAGAAGTGCGTGCCGACATAGCGGTCCAGCGACATCAGCACGAGCGCTGCGGTCAGGATCGGGAAGGAGGCGACGATCAGTGCGTTGGTGCACAGGGCAGTCCATGTGAAGACGGGCATCTTCATCAGGTTCATGCCGGGCGCGCGCATCTTGATGATGGTGACGATCAGGTTGATACCCGATAAGGTCGTGCCGACACCCGCGACCTGCAGGCCCCAGATGTAGTAATCAAGACCCGTGCTTCCACTCTGGTGCCCCAGATTGGACAGCGCCAGCCAGCCGGAGGTGGAGAACTCGCCGAGGAACAGCGAGATCATCACCAGGATGGCGCCGCCGGTGGTCATCCAGAAGCTGAAGTTGTTGAGGAACGGGAACGACACGTCGCGTGCGCCGATCTGCAGCGGAACCAGATAATTCATCAGGCCCGTCACGAAAGGCATCGCCACGAAGAAGATCATGATCACGCCGTGGGCGGTGAAGATCTGGTCGTAGTGGTGAGGCGGCAGGTAGCCCATGTTGTCGCCAAAGGCCATGGACTGCTGCAGACGCATCATGACCGCATCGGCGAAGCCGCGCAGGAACATGACGAGGCCCAGAATCATGTACATGATCCCGATCTTCTTGTGGTCGATCGACGTGAGCCAATCCTTCCAGAGCGGACCCCAGAGGCGGAACTTGGTGATGCCACCCATGACGACGAGGCCGCCGAGCACCACTGCGATGAAGGTCATGAGCACGATCGGCTCATGCGTCATGGGAATCTGATCCCATGTGATTCGTCCGAGCAGCCAGTGTGCTGCCGGGGTTGTTTGTTCAGACACCATTTGTTGAGTCTCTTCTTTTCTACGTTACTGCACGACAGCTGCGGCTTGTGCGCGCTGCTGGTCCAGCAGGGCGACAACGCTGTCAGCGTTCTGGACCGTGCACACGTCCTGAGGAAGGTTCAGGCCAGCGGCCTTGATGTAGGCCTCGCCACCCATTTCGTCGATGGCCATCATGTGGTGCATGCACATCTTGCCTTCTTCGACGCAGCGGTTCAGGACCTTGTTGTACAGGCCATCGGCCACGGTGGAGAAGCGCTCCACGGGGTTGCGCTCGCTGGGCTTGGCCAAGTTCAGGTAGGTTGCTGGGTCGAGCGGCTTGCCTTCGTTCTTGGCCTGGATGACCCAGTGGTCGAAGTCCTGATCGGACAGACCCTTGAACTTGAAGTGCATGCCGGCAAAGCCAGCGCCGCTGTAGTGCGAGGACATGCCCTTGAATTCGCCAGTGCGGTTGATCACGGCGTTCAGCTCGGTCTGCATGCCGGGCATGGTGTAGATCATGCCGGCCAGATCGGGAACGTAGAACGCGTTCATGGTGTTGGCCGAGGTCAGCTTGAAGACGATCGGGCGATCCACGGGAGCCGCCACTTCATTGACCGTCGCAATGCCTTGCTCGGGGTAGAAGAACAGCCACTTCCAGTCCAGCGACACGACCTGGATTTCCAGCGGCTTGACATTGGGGTCCAGCGCCTTGGTGGCCGAGACGCGGTCCAGCGGGCGATATGGGTCCAGCTTGTGGGTGCTGATCCAGGTGAGCGCGCCGAGGGCGATGATGATCAAAAGCGGAACGGTCCAGATCACCAGTTCGAGGCTGGTGGAGTGGTGCCATTCAGGTTCATAGCGCGCTTCGGTGTTGGACTGGCGGTATTTCCAGGCGAACAGCAGCGTCAAAAAGATCACTGGAACAATGATGATGAGCATCAGCAGCGTGGCTGTGATCACCAGTTGCCCCTGCTGAGCAGCGATATCGCCGGCAGGGTTGAGCACGACGGCCTTGCTGCAACCCGTGAGAAGGGCTGTCAAAGCTGCCGCGCCCAGCCATGCGGGACTGCGGGTTTCCTTGGTTTTGGACATGTTTGGATTGGTCAAAGTCGCGCGGCTCAGGGTTAATCCCCTGAGTGATAACGCGGATTACTGGACATCCGAGACTGTAAACCCGATACCAAATATGTCGATTGGACAATTTGTCCAATATCAAGTGGGACAAGGACTTACAGGCGTTTTGTCGTCTCAAAAGAGCAAAAGGCTGACAAAGATCTAGGGTTTTCCCTTCGAGAATGTCAGTGTTTGCGGACTTGTGGCGGCAATACCGCAGGTGTAGAACTGCGTCAGGTCTCTCATTATCGCGGTGAGCACGAACGCCGCAGTGAGGCCTGACAAAAATGTCAGATCTGGAGCAAGGAGCATTTAGATGAGCAGCGGTTCCGTAGCCTATTCCGTGCCACGCGTTGAAGACGCCAACTCTCTTTCGCGTGCCCACACGGACGAGGATGTCACACCCAATGAAATCGCCGTCGGCGTGATCATCGGGCGTTCATCCGAATATTTCGACTTCTTCGTTTTCGGTATCGCCTGCGTTCTGGTTTTTCCGTTCACGTTGTTCCCCTTCATGTCCCGACTGGACGGCACGCTGATGGCCTTTGCCATCTTCGCGCTGGCCTTTGTGGCGCGTCCGGTCGGCACTGCCATCGGCATGGCGGTTCAGCGGCGCTGGGGGCGTGGCACCAAGCTGTCGCTGTCCATGCTGACGCTGGGCGTCTGCACGGTGGGCATGGCTTTCCTGCCGACCTATGAATCGGCCGGTTCTACTGCCATCGCCGTGCTGGTGGCGCTGCGCATCGGTCAGGGTCTGGCGCTCGGCGGCTCGTGGGACGGTCTGCCGTCGCTGCTGGCCATGGGCGTGCCCAAGGACAAGCGCGGCTGGTACGCCATGATCGGTCAGCTCGGCGCGCCGCTTGGCTTCATCATCGCCGCCGCGCTGTTCGCCTATCTGTACAGCAGCCTGCCGGTGAGCGAGTTCCTTGACTGGGGCTGGCGCTTCCCCTTCTTCGTCGCCTTTGCGATCAACGTGGTGGCGCTGTTTGCCCGCTTGCGTCTGGTGGTCGGTCAGTCGTATGCCGACGCGCTGCAG
The DNA here is from genome assembly GCF_011305535.1 of Diaphorobacter sp. HDW4B. Taxonomy (GTDB): domain Bacteria; phylum Pseudomonadota; class Gammaproteobacteria; order Burkholderiales; family Burkholderiaceae_C; genus Diaphorobacter_A. Next base: position 642,027 of record NZ_CP049905.1, on the reverse strand, counting down.
GCCCGCGAACTCGAGCCCGTGAGCGTGACCGAGGTGATGAGCAACCAGGGCACCAGCGTGCTGCTGGGCGCTTTCGCAGCGCTGGCCAGCCTGGCGCTGTTCCATCTGGTGACGGTGTTCCCGCTGTCGTGGATCTCGATGTACTCCGAGCAATCCATGGTCGATGTGTTGAATGTGCAGATGGTGGGCGCGGTGTTTGCCGCCGGTGCCATCGTGATCTCCGGCACGCTGGCCGACAAGGTGGGCCGCCGCAACCTGCTGGGCACCATGGCCGTGCTGATCGGCGTGTTCAGTCTGGCGGCTCCGTTTCTGCTCAAGGCAGGCCCGACTGGCAACAACATCTTCATTCTGGTGGGCTTCATCCTGCTCGGCCTGTCGTATGGCCAGTCCTCGGGCACGGTGACCAACAACTTCACATCGCACTTCCGCTACACCGGCGCGGCGCTGTCCAACGATCTGGCATGGCTGATCGGCGCGGCTTTTGCACCGCTGGTCGCACTTGGCCTGTCGGCGAAGTTCGGTCTGATCGCGGTGTCGCTGTACCTGCTGTCCGCCGTGGTCTGCACGCTGCTGGCACTGCGCATCAACCACGTGCTGGAGCAGCGCGAGGCTTGATCGCTGCGACTTCGGTTTGCTGAGGTATCTACCCAAAAGGAGCGTCCACAATGGACGCTCTTTTTCTTTGGCCGAATCACGGGAGCGAATATGGAAGCGTTCATGCTGCTGAGGGACATGTTAGGTGGTCCGCCTGAGCCAATCGATGCCTTTGTGCGCGACCACGTCGCCGCTTGCAATGCGGATCGCACCGCGCTCGCAGCCATCCTTCCTTCGCATCCCAAGTGGTTCTCCACGCCGGAATCAGGCGAAGACGTGAGTTATGTGCTCGTCGTGGCGCGGCCTTTGGCGGAGTCTCGAATACGTCTGCCTGCGGCGATCCAGTATCTCGGCATCAGGATCACGGCGCTTGATCCGGTCATATCTTTCGAGATCGACACGACCGAGGGTACCGTCAAAACCAATATGCAGGAGGTGCGTGCGCTGTGCAAGCTGGACATGGCGGAAGAGGAGCGGCTGCGCATCTTCCGTTCTTTCACAGGCCGCTATGTGCCGCCGGTGCCCAGAACCAAGGCTGTGCCATTCGACACCCGGACGCTCGGCACGCTGCAGCCCGATGAGTACGGCGATTTCTGGGAGGCCGAGCCCATTGCAGTCCCATTTTTCGATGGACTATCCTTGCCCGTGCAATTGATGGACGTGAGCGCAGCAGACGCGTCTGCCATCGATGCGGCCATGGAAAATTTCCTGAGACTGAACGCGCAGGACCGATCAAGAGCCGCTCCAGCCGTGCTCGAAAACTGCCAGAACTTTCTCTCGATGATCGACCTGACGACCGAGGCCGACCACGCCATGGCCGCGCTCACCGATCCGGATGCCATCTGGCCATATGTCGATTGCCAGTCCATCGACATCGTGAAGGACGAGGGCGATAGTGATGGTGTTGGTGAGCCCTCCATCCATGTCGTGCTGACCTGCAACTGCGAATGGGAGCCGGAGCACGGTCTGCAGATCGTCTACCGCAATGGCGAGCGACTGACCCGCGTGAGCGAGCAGGACGGCCACGTTCGCGAGTGAGCGTCGTCGCGGTTCGTTGACGGCGTCAGCGCTTCACATTCACCACCGTGGCCTGCATCAGCGCCACCACTTTCTGCGTACCATCCTGCGCGACGGAGCGCACCTCGCCTGTGCAGACGGTCAGCATCTTGCCCGCGTTCTGCACCTTGCCGATGGCGATGAAGCGCTCACCGATGGCAGGGCGCATCAGGTTGATCTTGAACTCCGCAGTGACGACCTCGTGATCGGCCGGAGCCTTGGTCAGCGCCGCGTAACCGCAGGCACTGTCGAGCACGCTGGTGACCGCCCCCGCATGTACATAGCCGAGCTGCTGCGTCACAGCTTTGGAGAAGGGGAGTTCGATGTGCACTTCGCCGTCTTCCACATGCAGAATGCGCGCGCCCAATGTCGTCATCAGGCCTTGTGCGGCGAAGCTTTCTTCTATGCGTTGTCTCATGGTTCCGTTTGTCTTGTTTGTGATGGACGCCATGAGTTTAGCGGGAGGCCAAAAGAAAACGGGACCCGCGAAGGAGTCCCGTTTCGGCATGACTTGATCCTGATGGCTCAGTCGTTGGGGCGGAAGATGAGAAGCAGGGTGGATGGAACCCGCCCATCAGTGTCCTTTGGCAGGGTATCGGTTTTGTCGATGGCTCGAAGCACCGCTTGATCCCATGCCGGATTCCCGCTGGCTCGGACCAGGCGTGCACCGACGATCGTGCCGTCTGGTGACGCGCGGACTTCCACCTCCGCGCGAGGATTGCCCGAGATGGCGTCCGGGAACACGATGTTCGGACGCACCTTGGCTGCGACCTTTCCGCCGTAACCTGAGGAAGGACCGGAGCCTCCAGCGCCGCCACCACTGCTGCCGCCAGGACCTGCATTGTGCGTGGCCGATCCTGTCGCGCTGGCACCGCCGCTGGCTCCGGCCATGCCTGCCATTCGGGCCAGATTGGCGGCACGCTGTGCATCGGCAGCCTTGGCGGCTGCGGCGTCGGCCTTTTTCTTGTCGTCGGCGGCCTTGGCTGCTTTTGCTGCCTTTTCGGCTTTCTCAGCCTTTTCTGCAGCAGCTTTTTCAGCCTTCTCGGCCTTGTCCTTGCGGTCTTTTTCGGCCTGTTCCTTCTTGTCTTTTTCGCGTTCGAGCTGTTCCTTGCGGTCCTTCTCGCGCTCGGCCTTTTCTCTTTCTTTTTCCTTTTCTGCCTTGTCCTTCTTTTGCTGCTCCAGCTTGTCCTTTTTCTGCTGCTCGAGCTTCTCGCGCTTTTGCTCCTCAAGACGCTCCTTGCGTTCCTGTTCGGCTTCTTCCTTGCGCTCCTTCTCCTTGCGCTCTTTTTCGAGCTGCAATTGCTGTTGTTTCTTCTTTTCCTTTTCCTCTTCTTCGCGCTTTTTCTTGCGCTCCAAGGCGATGTCGGCCTCGTGCGTGTCGGGCTGCACCTGCTGCTTGGGTGGCGGCGGTGGAGGAGGGGGCGGAGGTGGTGGTGGCGGCGGAGTGGGCGTTGGCCTGGGGGTTGGCTTTGGCTCGGGCGGTGGGGGCGGCGATGGCTCGACGGCGCGCGGTGCGGCTTGCTGCGGCAAAGCTGCCCACAGTTCGGCCTCCGTGGCGGGGGCGTCGGAACTCTTCTTCCAGTTGATGCCCCAGGTGAGCGCGCCAATCAGCACGGCATGGGCGAGCACTGCGAGTGCAACTGCGCGCATTCGTCCGGGTGGACGGGGCGGGGCAAATTGGTCGCGTTCTTTGATGGATGGCATTAAGAGATTGGGCGGCTGGACCTTGCTTGATCGGTCAGTTGCCAGACGATTTCACGGTGAGGCCGACACGTTGTACGCCTGCGCGCTGCAGTGCGTCCATGGCCTTCATCACGGATTCATAACTCACGGTCTTGTCGGCGGTAATCAGGACGGGCGTGTCCTCTTCCTGATCCTTCTGCCAGGTGCGGGCCGCATTGCCCAGCGCCTGCAGCGAGATGGTGCGTTCGTTGCCGTCGGTCTTGAGCGTCAAGCTGCCGTCCTTCTGAACGATGACCTGACCGAAGGTCTTGGGCATCTTGGAGCCTTTGCCGACAGAGGGCACGGGCACCGAGCTGGGCGTCATCATGGGCGCGGTGACCATGAAGATGATGAGCAGCACGAGCATCACGTCGATGAACGGAACCATGTTGATCTCGTTCATGGAGCGGCGACGCGAACCGCCTCGGGAAGCCATTGCGGGCATGTTCTGGTCCCTTCGCTTCAGTGACCGGTGGACGTGCCGGGATGGCCGCCCAAGTTGCGCTGCAGGATGTTGGAGAACTCTTCGATGAAGGTTTCCTGATGGGTGGCGACGCGGTCGATGTCACGCGCGAAACGGTTGTAGGCGATCACGGCCGGGATGGCGGCGAACAGACCGATGGCGGTGGCCACGAGCGCTTCGGCAATGCCTGGTGCGACGTTGGCGAGCGTGACTTGCTCCATGCCCGCGAAGCCGGTGAAGGCGTGCATGATCCCCCAGACGGTGCCGAACAGACCGACGTACGGGCTGACCGATGCGACGGAGCCAAGGAACGAGAGGCTGGATTCGACCACGTCCATCTCGCGCTGGAAGCTCGCGCGCATGGCGCGGCGTGCGCCGTCGAGCAGGGTGCCGGGATCGCTGATGCGGCGCTCGCGCAGCTTCTGGTATTCGCGCATGCCGCTGGCGAAGATGCGTTCCATCGGGCCGGCCTGCTTGGCGTTCTGTGCGGCGCTGGCGTAGAGGTCATTGAGGCTGTTGCCCGACCAGAAGTCGCGCTCGAACTCTTCGTTGAGTTCCTTGACGCGCTTGAGCGCAAACAGCTTGCGGAAAATGGCTGCCCAGCTTGCCACGGAGACACCGAGCAGCAAAAGCATGACGAGTTGAACCACCCAGCTGGCATTGAGCACCAGGCTCGCGATGGACATGTCTTGATTCATGATGAGAGTTGTTCCAAAAGAGTGCCAGGAATGCGCGACGGGCGCATGGTGGCGGCGTCCACCCAGCCAATGCGGATGGAAGCTTCACATAAAAGTTGGGGGGAGGAAGCGTGATTCATCTGCGCTGGCTTGAGGAGCGCCTTCTGTTCTATTGTTAACGAAGCTCTGCCCATTTCGCTGACAGAGGCAGTAACAATCAGTTCATCGTCCAGTCGGGCGGGGCGGTGATAACGCAGATCGGCACCGGTTACGACAAACATTCCACCCGTTTGTTCCCGCATGTTGTGCTGGCCGAAACCGATGGAGCGCAGCCACTCGGTGCGCGCACGTTCGAAGAACTTCAGATAGTTGGCGTAGAACACAATGCCGCCCGCATCCGTGTCCTCCCAATAAATTCTGACGGGCCATTCAAATGCCACGGTTTCACCTTTGTTGTGGTTTGTCCTGTTCATTCGGAATGGCCTTTGGCTGCTGCTGTTGGGGCTTTCAGCCGATGAGCTGCTTGAGGCGGGCCACCGCTTCCTGCAACTGGGCCATCGAATTGGCGGTCGAGAAGCGCACGAAGCGACTGGTGTCCGCAGTGCCGAAATCGCGGCCCGGGGTGATCGCCAGATGTGAGCGCTTCATCACTTCCAGTGCAAAGTCCCAACTGCCGTTGACGCCTATTTTCTCGGCAGCCTGCGTGCAGTCGGCCCAGGCGTAGAACGCGCCGTCGGGCATGACCGGAACCGACAGGCCGAGCTCGTTGAGTGCCGGAATGAAGTAGTCGCGACGTGCCTTGAACTGCGCGCGGCGCTGTTCGTATTCGGCGATGCTGTCCGGCTCGAAACAGGCGAGCGCGGCATGCTGCGAAATCGTGCTTGCACAGATGAACAGGTTCTGCGCCATGCGTTCGATCACCGGCACCATGGCATCGGGCACGACCATCCAGCCCAGACGCCAGCCCGTCATGTTGAAGTACTTGCTGAAGCTGTTGATGCTGATGATGTTGTCGTCGATGGCCAGCGCCGTCTGACCGAAGGCATCGTCGTACGACAGGCCAAGGTAGATCTCGTCGATGATGGTGATGCCGCCGCGTTCCTGCACCACCTTGTGGATGCTGCGCAGCTCGTCGGGCGCGATCGAGGTGCCGGTCGGGTTCGATGGCGAGGCCAGCAGCACGCCGCGTGTCTTCTCGCCCCAGGCGGCTTCGACCTTGGCGGCGCTCAGTTGGTAGCGTTCTTCGGCGGTCGTTGGAATCAGCACCGCATTGCCGTCCGCAGCGCTCACGAAGTGGCGGTTGCACGGATAGCTCGGGTCGGGCATCAGGATCTCGTCGCCCTTTTCGATGAGTGCGAGACATGCCAATTGCAGCGCGGCCGATGCGCCAGCCGTCACGACGATGCGGCGGGCCGGAACATTCACGCCGAAGCGGGTGAGATACCACTCGCTGATCTTCTCGCGCAGGGCTTCGAGGCCGAGGGCGTTGGTGTACTGGGTGATGCCTGCGCGCACGGCGCGGTCGGCCGCTTCCTGCACGAGTGGGGGCGCGGTGAAGTCGGGCTCGCCGATGTTCAGGAAGATCATCGGGTTGGAGGTTCCTGCGACTTCACGGGCGAGTTGCTGCGCGGCCTTGGCCACTTCCATCACGTAAAAAGGTTCAATACGTTCCGCGCGCTGTGAGAATTTCATTTCGCTGTTTCTTGAGGTTCACGAAACCTTGCGGTTCCGATTGGCTGGTCGTTTTGGGGCGCCAATACAGCCCCTCATGCGTCGTTGCGAAGCCTTGCCGTATGAACATACTGTCTGCGGTTTCGACGCCTAGCCTGAGGGGCTGTCTTGGCGTTGGGGCTGACGGTTCGGAGGCTCGCTTTGCTTCGCAGGCCCGCTCCGGTATTCGGGAGCGGGCGCAGAGGGAGGGGCTGTTTTGTTTGCTTTTTACTCGGTGGGTTCCGCCGGGGCTTTTTGCTTGTCTGCGGCGACTTCCTTTTCGCGCAGCTGCGGGGCCAGGCCGTTGAGCACGCCGTTCACATATTTGTGGCCGTCGGTGCCGCCGAATTCCTTGGCGAGTTCGATGCATTCGTTGAGCACGACGCGCCATGGCACGTCCATGCAGTGCAGGAATTCGTAGACGCCGATCCACATCACGGCATGTTCGATGGGGGAGATTTCGGAGAGCTTGCGGTCGAGCTTGGGTTCGATCAGCTTGTCCAGTTCTTCGGCGGTGGTGATGCAGCCATGCAGCACGGCGTCGTAGTGCGCGGCGTCGGCCTTGTGAAAGCCTGCGAGGTCGCGGGTGAACAGGTCGATCGATGCGGGCTCGTTGCCGCTCACGATGTACTGGTACAGCGCTTGCAGCGCGAATTCGCGCGCGCGGCTGCGGCCCGACTTGGAGGCGGCTTTGCGAGCGCCAGTGCTGGTCGTGCCCTTGCGCGACTGACGGGGAGGGCGGGGTGCGTTCAGATCACTCATCACTGCTCTCCATTCAAAAGGTTGTCCAGTTCATCTTCGGGAATGGCGAGCTGGTTCACCAGCAGCGCCATCTCGACGGCCACGCGCGCGGCGTCAGCACCTTTTTCGGTCTGGCGCGCGACGGCTTGTTCCATGTTCTCGGTAGTGAGAATCGCGTTGGCGATCGGCAGGTCGTAGTCGAGGCCGATGCGGGTCACGCCCGCGCCGGATTCGTTGGCCACCAACTCGAAGTGGTAGGTCTCGCCGCGGATGATGCAGCCGAGAGCGATCAACGCGTCGTATTCACCGCGATTGGCCAGCGTCTGCAGCGCCAGCGGCACTTCCAGCGCGCCGGGCACGGTGATGTGGTCGATGCTGTCGGCATCCACGCCGAGCTTGATCAGCTCAGCATGGCATGCATCGAACAGCGCGTTCGTGATGTCTTCATTGAAGCGGGCCTGAACGATGCCGATGGTCAGGCCTTCGCCGTCCAGAGGGATGTTGGAGCCTTTGTTTGCGCCTTGCATAGAGTTCAGTCCTTGGGGATGTAGCCGGTGATTTCGAGACCGTAGCCAGCCATGCTGGGCATGCGGCGCGGTTGACCGAGGAGTTGCATTTTCTGCACGCCGATTTCGCGCAGGATCTGCGCGCCCACGCCATACGAGCGCAGGTCCATGCGGCCGCGTTCGGGCGCATGGGCCGAGCGGGCCTTGCCATCGAATTGTTCGAGCAGTTGTTCGCCGCTTTCACCGCAGTTCAGCAGCACGGCCACGCCCTTGCCTTGTTTGGCGATGTATTCAAGGCTCGATTGCAGGCTCCACGAATGCATGGAGCGGTTGATTTCCAGCGCGTCGAGCACGGAAAGCGGCTCATGCACGCGCACCGGCACGCTGTCGTCAGCGCTCCACGCGCCTTGAACCAGCGCCAGGTGCACGGAGTTGCTGGTGGATTCGTGGAAAGCGTGTGCGGTGAAGGTGCCGTAGGCGGTCTGCAGCTCGCGCGAGCTGACCTTCTGCACCAGTGATTCGTGGCTGCTGCGGTATTGGATCAGGTCGGCGATGGTGCCGATCTTGAGACCGTGTTCAGCAGCAAACAACTGCAGGTCGGGCAGACGGGCCATCGTGCCGTCATCCTTCATCACTTCGCAGATCACGGCAGAGGGCGAGCAGCCTGCCATGGCGGCCAGGTCGCAACCGGCTTCGGTGTGACCGGCGCGCATGAGCACGCCGCCGTCCACGGCTTGCAGAGGGAAGATGTGACCGGGCTGAACCAGATCGGCAGCGGTGGCGTTCTTCGCGACGGCGGCCTGCACGGTGCGCGAACGGTCAGCGGCGGAGATGCCGGTGGTCACGCCCTCGGCGGCTTCGATCGACACGGTGAAAGCGGTGCCCATCTTCGTGCCGTTGCGCGCCACCATGGGCGGCAGCTTGAGCAGTTCGCAGCGTTCGCGGCTCAGCGTCAGGCAGATCAGGCCACGACCGAACTTGGCCATGAAGTTGATGGCCTCGGGCGTCACATGATCGGAGGCGAGCACCAGATCGCCTTCGTTCTCGCGGTCTTCTTCGTCCACCAGAATGACGATGCGTCCAGCGCGCATTTCGGCCACGATTTCTTCAACGGAGGAAACCGGCACAGGCGTGAGGGGGGAATTCATGCGGGGCTTTCGATAGGGGTGTGTGCCGTGCGTCATGCTGGGCAACGCCTGTCCCCAGCGTTGGCCATGCGTTTCCTGTATGCACCTCGACTCGACGACATGCGGTCATCGATGGCAGCAACAAAAAATGCCCGCGCAGGGCGGCCCCTAAAGAACATGCGATGCGACCAGCAGGTCGCCCGGTGGAGGGATTACAAATCCCGAAGGCCGCAATTTTAGTCCAGAGGCGAGCAAGTGCGCTGGCAATCTCGCGAATGAAATCAGTGGACGGCGAGGAATGCTTGCAATGTGCCCGCGCCGGTGGCAGGCATTTGCGGCGTTGCGCAAGCGCTCCAGAAACTCAGATAGACGAGTTCTCGATCTGCAGATCGGTCAGAGGATAGGCGCAGCAGGGCAGCACCCAGCCTTCGGCCTTTTCTTCGGGCGACAGGCCCGGCCATTCGATTTCGTAGCGCACCTCGCCCTTGGAGAGAAAACCGATGCAGGTGCGGCAGGTGCCATTGCGGCAGGAACTGGGCCAGTCCACGCCACCTTGCTCCAGCGAGGTGAGCAGCGGCTGGTCGGGCCAGGCATCCACTTGCGTTCCATCGTCTCCCACTTTGGCGATGAAGAAGGGGGCGACGTTGGGTGTGGAACTCATGGTGGAAAAGGCTGACGGGCGAAGCGCGAAACCGTCCATCTTAGCGCTGGAAACGGCGCTTGTTTTCACAAATGGTCTCTGGCTTGCTTGACTGCGCTTTGCCCAAATTTTGGGCGCTGCAAGGTCAGTCTTTTGAAATCAATGACTTAGGGCGAATTTTTGGCGTTTATCCAAAGTTATCCCCATGATTGTCCAATGCGATCAGGGATAACAATTTACACGCTGCTCAAAAAGCAGGCATCGGGTGGTGATTCGTTTGAAATCAATGGCTTGCATGCGCAGTACAGCCTTTGTTCAGGGTTATCCACAGGATTGTGCAGCGTTTGCCTGAACAACCCGCAAACAGGCTTGGATGACATGCAGATGAATCCATTGGCCATGCCTAAAATTTGTGCGTCGGAATGTGACTCATTGTAAATCAACGACTTACATGCCGAATACCCGCAATGTCCACAGTTATCCACATAGTTGTCCATCAATTCAAGGGATAACCCTAGGACGGGCTGCAGGCAGGCTTTCTTGCGCAAACCTGTAGCGAACGTGACTCGTACTCGTGGCAGTTGCGGCGATTGGCGTACTAACATGCATGCGATTCGACGCGAGCAGGGCTGGTTCCTCGGTCCGCCGAATGGACGCAACCCGCACAATATTTGATCAGGAGCAAGATAGATGGCAATTCGCTTTGATGGCAAGGTGGCAATTGTGACCGGCGCAGGCGGCGGTCTGGGCAAACAGCATGCATTGGCGCTGGCCGCGCGCGGTGCCAAGGTGCTGGTCAACGATCTGGGCGGGGCGGTGGACGGCAGCGGCGGCTCGGTGAGCGCCGCCGAAGCCGTGGTGGCCGAGATTCGCGCTGCTGGTGGCGAGGCGATTGCCAATGGCGCGTCGGTGACCGACTTTGCCGCCGTGCAGGCCATGGTGCAGCAGGCCATCGACATCTGGGCCCGCGTCGACATCCTCGTGAACAACGCGGGCATTCTGCGCGACAAGTCGTTTGCCAAGATGGACATGGCGGATTTCCGCTTGGTCGTCGATGTGCACCTGATGGGTGCAGCCAACTGCTGCAAGGCGGTGTGGCCATACATGATCGAGCAGAAATACGGCCGCATCGTGATGACGACATCCTCCACGGGCCTGTACGGCAACTTCGGTCAGACCAACTACGGTGCGGCCAAGCTCGCGCAGGTCGGCATGATGCAGACGCTGGCCATTGAAGGCGCGAAGTACGGCATTCACGTGAACGCGCTCGCGCCCACGGCCCACACCCGAATGACTGAAGGCCTGATGCCGCAGCAGGTGCTGGATGCCCTCACGCCCGAGTCCGTCGTGCCCGCCATGCTGGTGCTGGCCCACGAGAGCGCGCCCACGCGCACCATCCTGCTGGCGGGGGCTGGCTCGTTCGAGGCAGCGCAGATCACCATGACTGAGGGTATCCATCTAGGTGTGGGCCCGGACGTTCCGGAGAAACTGGCCGAGCAGTTGGCTGCAGTGACCGATCCCGCCGGCCAGAAGGTGCCACAGGGCGGGATGGAGCAGGGCGCGCACGAGTTCGAAAAGGCCTTGGCTGCGGCCCAAAGTGGGCACTGACGGACGGTCGTTGCGCTCGGATCGGGAGGCCGTTCTGCATGTTTCCTACCTCAATTTGAGGAATCACTGCGGACCAAGCACGGTTTCCCCGATTCGACAAGGCGCTTGAGTCGCGGGTTTCGGCAGGCCGTGGCACTCCGTGCTAAGTTCCACCCCCTCACATCAGTGATGGAAGCGCACAAAGAATGACAAATACCTTGCAACAGCACATCGCCGGACTCTCGAAGGAGCGTCTGGCGGGCATGCGTCGCGGCATTGAAAAAGAGGGGTTGCGGGCACTGCCCACTGGCGCTCTGGCATTGACACCACATCCCAAGGGATTGGGGTCGGCCCTGACACATCCACACATCACCACCGACTACAGCGAGTCGCAGCTTGAACTCATCACGGGTGTGCAGCCTTCGGTGCAGGAATGCCTGGACGAACTGGTCGAGGTGCACCAGTTCGTGCACCGTGAGCTGACATCGCACTGCAACGATGAGACGCTGTGGGTGTCGAGCATGCCCTGCGTGCTGCCCACGGACGAGACGATTCCGCTGGGGCGCTATGGCCTGTCGAATTCGGGCCGCTCCAAGAGCGTGTACCGCATGGGCCTCGGCCACCGCTATGGCCGCCGCATGCAGACGATTTCGGGCATCCACTACAACTGGTCGCTGCCCGGCGTGACGAGCGAAGAGTACTTCGGCCTGATCCGCAATTTCCGTCGCCACGCGTTCGTGCTGCTGTATCTGTTTGGCGCATCACCTGCGCTGTGCCCCAGCTTTGTCGAAGGCCGTCAGCATGCGCTCAAGCCGCTCGCCGATGGCAGGCGCGCGCTGTATCTGCCGCATGCCACGTCGCTGCGCATGGGTCGGCTTGGTTATCAGAGCGATGCGCAGGCCACGCTGGCCGTCAGCTACAACGGTCTGGAAGGCTACGCGAACTCGCTGCACGAAGCGCTCACACGTCCTTATCCCGCGTATGAGCAGGTCGGCGTTCGCAATCCCGGTGGCGAGTACAACCAGCTTGGCACCAGCCTGCTGCAGATCGAAAACGAGTTCTACGGCACGATTCGCCCCAAGCGCACGACCAAGAGCGGCGAGCGTCCGCTGCACGCGCTGCGCGAGCGCGGCGTGGAGTATGTCGAGGTGCGTCTGATGGATCTCGACCCGTTCGAGTCGGTCGGCATCAACGCCGACACCATGCGCGTGCTCGACGTGTTCCTGCTGCACTGCCTGTACTCCGACAGCCCGCCGGACACGCCCGAAGAAATCACGCAGCTCAAGAACAACCAGCACCTGACGGCAGAACGTGGCCGCGAGCCCGGTCTGCAACTGGTGAAGAACGGCAAGAACATTGCGCTGGTCGAATGGGGTCAGCAGGTGCTCGAAGAATGCCTGCCGATTGCCGCAGCGCTCGACGCCGCAGAAGGCAGCGATGCCCATGCCAAGGCGCTGCAGGCAGCCATCAAGCTGTTCCAGTCGCCCGACAGCACGCCGTCCGCCCATGTGCTGCGCGAACTCACTGCGCAGTACGACAACAACTTCATCGCCTTCACCAGCGCGCACTCGCAGGCCGCGCGCGATGCACTGATGAACCGTCCGTGGACACAGGCGCAGCAGCAGCGCTATGTGGCGATGAGCGACAAATCGGTGGCCGCGCAACGCGCCATCGAAGAAGCCGACGACATGCCTTTCGAAGCATGGCGCGAGCGCTACATGTCCGTGGAGCAGCTTGGATGAACCCCATGGCGGCGCGGATGCCACGCGTTGCCTTTGAGGAGCGCGCACGCGCCATTCTGCGTGTGCTGCTCAGCTACTACATGACCAACGGCTATGCCGTGGCGCTGGGCTATCTGCTGATCTCGGCAGGCGTGGGTCTGGTGCTCGGCACCGAGGCCGGTGCGGCTGCGGCGCTCGGCGCCGTGGTCGCCATTCCGCCTGACGTGGCGGGGCCGCGCAAGGGCAAGTTCCGGCAGATGATTCCCACGCCCATCATCGGCGTGCCGCTGTTCTTTGCCGTGCAGATGCTGCACAGCTCGCCGCTGGAGCTCGGCATTCTGATCATCGTTGGCACCTTCATCGTCTTCCTCGGAATGGCCTGGGGAAAGAAGGGCGCTCCGATCGCGATTGCGCTCATGTTTGCGATGATTTTCTCGCTGGCCGTGCCGCCCAACGAAGAGGTCAAGCGACTCTCTGCCGCGCTCAGCGTGACGGGCTATTTCGCGCTCGGCGCGTTTCTGTATGTGCTGTATTCGTGCGTCGTCCATCGCTGGTTGAACCCGCGTTATCGCGTGCTGCTGCTGGCCGATACGCTGCTGTCGCTGGCCGACCTCATGCGTCTGCAGGCACGGCAGTTCGGCGAGGACACGCCCGAGACGCGCAGCGAGGCTTCGGGCGGGCTCATCAGCCGCCTGTTGGCGCGCCAGGCGGCACTGGCCGATCAGATCCAGTCCACGCGCGATGTGGTCTTCGAGTCGCCCGACACGCTGCCGCGCCAGCGCCTTGCGGCCATGCTGCTGCACGTGCTCGACATGCGCGATCACATGATCGCCTGCGGGCTCGATCTCGACACGCTCAAGCAGCACGCGGGCCACAACGTCGTGCTCACGCAGATGCATGACCTGCTGATTCTGCTGTCCAGAGAAACCGACATGCTGGCCGATGCCATGCTGTTCGGACGCGAGCCCGAGCGCCCCATGGACTACCGCGCGCAGCTTGAAGACCTGCGCTGGGCGGTGGACGAAGATGCGATGCAGAGCGACCCGAATCGCCTCATCACCTCGCGCAATCCGAGCCCCGATGCGCTGGTGCATTCGCTTGCCGATCGCATGGCGAATCTGAACGACGAAGTGCAGCGTTTGTTCGTGCTCGCGCGCGGCGAAGGCAAGCCCAATCTCGCGGCGGTGCGCACCAGTTGGCATTTGTTCGTGAGCCCGGTGGCTTGGTCGATCAAGCCGTTCTACACGCTGTGGAGCTGGGGTGCGCCAGCGCTTCGGCACGCCGTGCGCGCGGCGTTGGCCATCGGCACGGCGTATGTGATCTCACTGCTGCTGCCTTGGGGCACGCACGAGTACTGGATTTTTCTGACCATCGTCGTGGTGCTGCGCGGCTCGCTCGCGCAGACGCTGGAGCGTCGCAATCTGCGCGTGGGTGGAACCTTGCTGGGTTGCGTGCTCGCGCTGTCCATCCTGTCGCTGCATCCGGGCTATCTCGCGATGATTCTGTGCCTCACCGTTGCGCAGTCCGTCGCGCATGGATTGGCGCTGCGCATGTACCTCTACACGGCCGTCGCTGCGACCGTGCTCGGCCTGATCCAGTCGCACATGATCAGCGCTTCGTCGAGCACCGTGTTCGCGCTGTTCGAGCGCACGGTGGACACGCTGCTTGGCGCGGGCATCGCATGGCTGTTCTCGTACGTGCTGCCGTCATGGGAGCGCTCGCAGATTCCGAACCTCGTGCGCCGCGTCGTCAAATCGCAGATCGACCATGCCCGCACCGCGCTCGACCTGATCCAGCTCGACGCCGTGGACAACACCCCGGAACTCAAATGGCGTCTGGCCCGCAAGGACGCCTACGACAGCCTCACCGCGCTGGTGCTGGCGGCAGAGCGCTCGTTGAAAGAACCCCGCGCCGTGCGCCCACCGCTGCAACCGCTGGAGTTGCTGCAGGCCCACGCCTACCAGATGCTCGCGCAGCTCACCGCCGTCAAGACCTTGCTGCTCATGCGCCGCGGCAATCTGAATCGCGAACGGTTGGAGCAGCCCCTCACACGCGCCATGGAACGCATCACCAATCTGCTGAGCGGCAAGGAAGTCATCGTCGACACCATCGATGCCGACGAGCCCGCAGAGCCAGTGCGTGAGCCCACTTTCGCACCCGGCCCGGAGCATGTGCCGCAGGCGTGGGATGCTGACCTGATGCCGTGGTTCGAACGTCGGCTGGAGCAGGCGATTCTGCTCGCCGCGCAGATCAGGAAGGATGCGGATCAGTTGCTGGGCAAGTGAGTTGGCGGATGCTCAGTCACCGCTTCTCGCAAGTCCCATCCATGCCCACCATGCCCGAGAGCTTCTGCATGCTCGATCGGCCGTCCATGCACTTCTTGAGGCGCGCTGCTTCGGCTTCCTGCTGGGCGATCTGAGTGGCCTTGGCGCGCTGGGCCTGCAGATCGGCCACGCGCTTGCGAATTTCCGGCATCACGGCGACGGTGGCTTTTTCGCCTTCGACAATCGCATTCGCACGCTGGCTGAAATCGGCGGGGCCGATGTCCAGCACCTTGGGGCGAATCGTCACGTCCGCACGTTCGAGTTCTGCCGCGCCCAGCTTCTGGCCCATGATGGCAATCGACTGGTTCAGCGCGCCCAGCATGTTGCCAGGAGCCTGACCACGCGCCTTGTTGGAGATGTCGACCGCGATCACGATGTCCGCGCCCAGCTTGCGCGCCGCATCCACCGGCACGGGGCTGGTGATGCCGCCGTCCACGTAGTGATACTTGCCGATCGCCACCGGCTGGAACACGCCCGGCACGCTGCTCGAAGCGCGCACCGCCTGGCCGGTGTTGCCGACATTGAACACCGTGCGCTCGCCGTCTTCGAGCCGCGTGGACACCGCCACAAACGGCTTGCCCAGCTTGTCGATGGGCTTGTTGCCCACCTGCGCGTTCACATAGTCTTCGAGCTTCTGGCCCAGCACCAGCCCGCCCGACGACAACTGCAGATCGCGGATCTTGGCTTCGTCGAGCGCCACGGCTTTTTCCTGCAACTCGAAGGCATTCATGCCACTCGCGTACATCGCACCCACCACGCTGCCCGCGCTGGTGCCCGAGATGACGGCAGGCGTGAAGCCGTTGGCCTCCAGCATCTTGATCACCCCAATGTGCGCAAACCCCTTGGCCGCGCCGCCGCCGAGGGCCAGGCCGATCTTGATGGGGGCAGTGGCGGTGGTGGTTGTCGTCGTTGGCGATGTTGACGCAGCAGGTGCGGGCGGGTTGCTCCCACAGGCTGACAGGCCGAGCAGTGCCACGGCTGTGATCAGGGGGCGAAGAGTGCGGACTTTCCTTTGCATACCGGGGCTTGGGTGGGGCGTTGATGAAGCGGCTGGCAGTATATCGGCAGGGCCTTGTCTGCATTGGCAGCAATGCTTCCTTTGAAGCGCGCGCCGCCGAGCAACATCGTTTGCTTTACCGAATCTTTAATCTTTGACTATTGATTTAGTATTGTGATTTGAATAGCCTTATTCCGTGAGCGGCCATCCCGACCCAATGCAGGGATCTTCTCGTGCTGCACTTTTTGTTTTTCCGCGAGATATCCGCCATGAACGCCAAGCATCTTTTCGAACTGATGATCGCCATGCTTCCGGTGATCATCGCATTGCACTACTTGGCCCAACGGTTGCGATTGCCGCCTGCGGTGGCTTTGCTCGTTGGCGGTGCGCTGGTGGCTTTTCTGCCGGAATTGCCCGACTTCTCGCCCGATCCGGAAATGATTCTGCTGATCTTTCTGCCGCCCTTGTTGATCGATGGTGCCTGGGGCATCTCCGTGCGTTATCTGCGCAGACACATGATTGGCGTCGCCTCGCTTGCGGTGGGAGCCGTGGTGTTCACCACGCTGGTGGTGGCCATGGCGGCGCATTGGCTTTTCCCCTCACTGCCGTGGGCGGCGTGTGCGGTTCTGGGGGCCATCGTCTCTCCGCCCGACGCCGTTTCTGCGCGCGCCGTGTTGGAGCGCGTGAAGCTGCCACGTCGCCTGACCATGCTGCTGGAGGGCGAAAGTCTGCTCAACGATGCCAGTGGCCTGGTGCTGTTTCGCTTCGCGATTGCGGCCAGTGCCACCGGGTCCTTCAGCACTGTGAATGCGGTGCAGACCTTTGTGCTCCTTGCGATTGGCGGCGCGGTGGTCGGTTGCGCCATCGGTGCTCTCTGGGTGTTCATCGCGCGCAGGTTGCAGGACGAGTATCTGATCATCGTTTCCACGCTGGTGGTGCCGTGGGCGGCCTATGTGCTGGGTGAGCACTTCAAGGTGTCCGGCGTGATCGCCACCGTGGCCGCCGGGCTGGTGTGCGGCACATACCAGTACAAGATTTTCACGGCGGCTGCGCGCATGCGAGGTAGCTCGTTCTGGACCGTGACTATCTTTCTGATGGAGGCAGCGGTGTTCATGCTCATCGGTCTGTCTTTGCGAGGCGTGGTGGACCGGGTGGGCGGCTTTCCTGTCGTCATCGACCAGATGGGAATCCCGGTGCTGGTCATTCTGGCCGCGCTGCTGTTGGCCCGGTTTGGCTGGATCTTTCTCTCGGACGCGGTGATCGTGCTGCTGCGCAAATTCGGAATGAAGCGCCATACCCCGCTCGGTGCACGCGGTGCGCTGATCGTGGGTTGGGCAGGAGTGCGCGGCGTGGTCACGCTGGCGCTTGCGCTGAGTCTGCCGCAGGACTTTCCGGGACGAGATTTCATCATCATCACCGCAGTGGCCGTGATTCTTGTCACCGTGCTGGTTCAGGGAACAACGCTGGGCGCGCTGATTCGCTGGACCGGAATCACCCCTCCGGAATCTGATCGCACGCGCCTGACTCTGAGCGAGGCTGAAGCGATCTTGATGCAGACGCAACTCGCCTATGTACAAAGCATGGCCTACGACAGCGAAGGCGAGCTCAAGCACCCCATGCTGCTGGAGCAGTTCACCCGAAAGGCCGCAGCGTACTCACGTTTCGTGGGACAAGAGGAGGCCTTGCAGCCCAACCTTCATGCGCACTATGACCTGGTGCTCGCCGCCATCGCCGCTTCGCGCTTGGAGCTGAATCGCCTGCACCGGGTGGGCGATATCGACGAGCACACGCTGGGTGAGCTGCAGAAGAATCTGGATCTGGAAGAGTTGAATGCGATTGCCGTGCGCGCGTAGTCGTTGCCGAGCCTTCGGCGTTGCGTCGACTCCGCCGATTCCGCCGATTCAATTGCGCCGCTTCTCCTCCGCCGCCTTCCGAATCCCACTCAACGTCCCTGACGGCGTGATCGCCTCCGGATCGATCAAGCAGTGAAGAATGCTCGGCAGCCCACTCGCACGGGCGCGCGCCAATGCCGGTGCGAATTCCTCAGTGCGTTCCACATGTTCGCCGTGGCCGCCGAAGGCTTTGGCGTAGGCGGCGAAGTCGGGGTTCTTCAACTCTGTGCCACTGATGCGACCGGGGTATTCGCGTTCCTGGTGCATGCGGATGGTGCCGTACATGGCGTTGTCGAGGATGACGACGACGATGTTCAAACCATATTGGATGGCGGTCGCGAATTCCTGGCCGTGCATGAGGAAGTCGCCGTCGCCCGCGAAGATGACGACCTCGCGCTGCGGCCACATGCGCTTGGCCCCCACGCCGGCCGGTGGGCCGTAGCCCATCGATCCGCTCGTGGGTGCGAGCTGGCTGGCGAAGGTGGTGAACGGCCAGAAGCGGTGTATCCAGGTGGCGAAGTTGCCTGCGCCGTTGCAGAAGATGGTGTCGGCTGGCAGCACCTCGCGCAGGTGCTGCATGACTTCTCCCATCTGCAGATGGCCGGGAATGCGGATCTTGCCGGGATCGCTCCAGGCGAGGTATTCGGCGTGGGCGTCCTGCGTGTGTTGCGACCATTTCGGTGCAGCGGACGGTTTGGGTAGTTGTGCGAGCGCTGCGGTCATGGCTTGCGGCGTGGCGTTGATGGCCTGCGCTGCGTGGTAGAGGCGACCAAGCTCGTTGGCGTCGGCGTGCACATGGACCATGGCTTGCTGCGGCTCGGGGATCTGGAACAGCTCGTAGCTTTGCGAGGCGATTTCAGAGAGCCTGCCGCCGAGCACGACGACCAGATCGCTCGCGCGGATGCGTGCGAGCAGCTTGGGGTTGACGCCCAGGCCC